>CAZKDK010000001.1:0-11993 GCA_964551145.1 uncultured Opitutaceae bacterium
CTTCCGATCTATTCACCAGCGCCTCGTAGAACTGCTCCCGCAGGCTGCACGTGTAGCCGGATTCGATGCGGGTGTTGAGGACTTCCAGGTAAACCCGGAGCCACGCCTGGATCGCGATGACCGCGAGCAATCCGGCCAGCACCACCGCCAGCGTGAGCGGCACGTGACCGCCCCGCAGGAAGACCGCCGCCGCCCGCGCAACGCCTCCGCCGGAGACCTCGCCCAGTCCCAGGAGCTTCAACAACGGCGGCAGCAGCAGGAGGCTCCCGCCCTCGAGCACGCCGATCACGACGAGCAGTGCCAGGGAAAGCCACAGGCGCCTGCCGGCGTATCGGACCAGACTGCGAACCAGGGCCCGGAACGCGGGCCACGCGCTGTGCATGACGGATTCCTAGGTTCGCGCCCGCCTGGTGGCGATCTCAAAGGTCAATCCCGGCACCGGCAAGACGGGCTCGCGGGCCCTCGGCGAACGTCGTCGCCCCCGCAGGCGATGCATCGGACGGCCGGTGCCGGCGCGCAGCGGCGCGCGCCGGCTCCTCCGATCATTTCTGTGCGGCCAGGGCCCGGCGCGCTTCCTGCGCCAGATCGCTGCGCAGGTTGAGCGCAAGAGCGCGCTGCAGCGTTTCCTTGGCCCTGGCGCGCTGTTGCATCCGGTCCTGCGCCATGCCCAAATAATACATCAGTTCCGCATCGGCGGTGCGGGCGACCAGGCTTTCGCGCAACAGGGGTTCGGCCCGGGCGAACTCGCCGCGCCGATAGCTAATGATGCCGAGAGCCTTGGCGACGTCCGCATCGCCCGGATAGGCCTGTCGTGCGCTGAGTGCCCAATCGTAGATCTTCTGCTGGTCGCTTCCGGACTCCGCATCGAGGATCGCCAGGCGCCTCTTGGCCGGGACGAAATCGGGATAGCGCGCCAGCGCCAGCCCGTAACCCCGGCGGGCGGACGCCAGATCGGCTCGTTGTTCGTCCGCAGCCGCCTTTGCCATGAGCGCCGGGACGTCCGCGGGATCCGCCTTCAAGGCGGCATCGATCCGGTCGGCCGCGGCCGCGGCCTGCGCCGGGTCGGCGGCGAGGGCCGCCATGTCCAGGAAACGCCGCGCTTCGTCCAGGCGCGCAAACGGCTGCCCCGCGCCTCCGTCGGCCGCGGCTGGCCCGCCGCCCGCCGCCAGGTCCACGGCGCGATGCATCGCCGTCTCGGCTGCGGCCACGCGACCGACGCTGTACAGGGCTTGCGCGAGGTCGCACTGGATGGCGGGATCGTCCGGCCGCCGGTCGGCGGCCTGCTGGAGCACGCTGGCGCCCCACGCGCGGTCGCCGGCCTGCAGGGCGAGGCGACCGAGGGCATATCCGACGCCGGGGTCATCCGGTGCTAGCTTGCGCGCGGCCTTGGCTTCCTCGAGCGCCAGCGCCGGCTCGCCGTGCGCCGCATGGAGCCGGGCGAGGTTCATCAGGGCATTGACGTTCGCGGAGCCCCCCTTCACGGCCCGCTGCCAGGCGTCGATCGCCTTGTCGGCCGCACCGTCCTGCTCATAGAGGGCGGCGAGCCGGGCCAGGGCAACGGGATCGTCCGGCCTGCCGGCCAGCATCTTTTCCAGATCCGGCCGCGCGGTCGCGGCGATCCGCGGAACATCGATCTCCAGGATGGACAGGCACTGCCGGGCCTCGTCGGCCCCTTGAAAACTGCCGCTCAACTGGAGGGCGCGTTGCAGGGCGAGGCGGGCCGGAGCCTCCTCGCCCATCAGGTAATGGGTCATGCCGAGGTGATATTGGACTTCCGGCTCGGTCGAGAGCTTGGCGGCGGCTTCCTGGAGCAGGGTCAGCGCCCACGGATATTGGTGCCGCCTGGACAGGATCCATCCGAACGTATCCGCCGTATGAGGCTCGTCGGGCTGCAGCTCCCGGGCCTTTTGCGCGAGCTCGAAGGCGCGTTCCGGCTGGTTGAGGTGTTGGGAGTAGAGATACGCCAGATTGTTCATCGCGGCGCCGAAGTTCGGGTTGATGGCAAGGACCTTCTCATAGGCATCGCGGGCGGCGGGATAGTTCTTCTGAGTGTCATGAATCATGCCGATCAGCATGAGCGCGCCCGCGTCCTTGGGGTTCTTGGCGACCACCTCGGCGAGGTTGGCCAGCGCCTTCTCCTGCTGGTCGGTGCCGAGGTACAGCCGCGCCAGAAGAAGGTAGCCGGTCGGTGAATCCGGCTTCAGCTCGATCGCCTTGCGGAGGGCCGCTTCGGCCTGCGCGGTGTCGCGCTGGGCGAGGTAGATCTTGGCCAGGAGCAGCTGCAATCCGGCGTCCTTGGGATTCTGCGCGAGGCGGCTCTGCACGCGCTGCAGCGCCGCCGGATATTCCTTGGCCCTGACATCGAGATCCACCAACTGCTCGAGCGCCTGCAGGCTGTCGGGCGCGAGCTCGATCGCCCGGGTGAATGCCTGCCGCGCCTCGGCCAGCTGGCCCTGCTGCTCGAGCACGAGTCCGGACAGGAGCGGCGCCAGGGGGCTCTTGGGGTTGGCCGCCTCCAGACGTCGGTATACCGCCAGGGCATCGGAGAAATTGCCCTGAGCCCGATAGGCGTCGGCCAGCAGAATCCAGGGCTGGAGGAGCCCCGGGCGCTGTTCCAGCACCTTCTTAAGCGCGACGATGGCCGTGCCCAGGTCGCCCTTGCGGATGCTCAGCTCGGCGAGCATGTAACGGGCCTCGATGAAATCGGGCGCGAGGGACAGGGCATGATTGAAGGCGTCGATCGCCTTGCCGGCATCGCCCTTGGCGACGAACGCCAGACCAAGTTGGTAGTCGGTCTGGGGCGATCGCGGATAGACGGCCTGCATCTTCTCGAGATCCTCCACGGCCTTGTCCGGTTCGCCTTTGGCCAGCCGCAGCTGGCCGCTCAGGAGCATGGCCTCGGGGTTCAGCGGGTCGCGGGTCAGAACCCGTCCGACCGCGGCAAGCCCGTCGTCGTATCTCTTTTCCTGCATCGCAAGTTCGGCGAGCCTGATCCAGGCTGGGAGGTAGTCCGGCGTGTTGCGGGTAATCTCCTCCAGCAGACTCCGGCCGGACTTCAGGTCCCCGCATTGGATCTTGAACCGGGCGTATTGCAGCCGCCGGATGGACCGGGGAGGGGCGAGGTCGGCTGCCTGCTTGAGCGCCTGATCGGCCGACACGCGATCATTCTGCACGATACGAAGGCCCCCCAGGGCCGCCCAGGCGGCATCGTATTTGGGATCGATCGTCTGCGCCCGGATGAATGCGGCTTCCGCCTCCTTGACGTGACGCTGCCGGACCTCGAGCGTACCCAAGGCCACCAGCACCGGCGGACTGCCCGGCGCCGGTGCCGGGAGACTCCCCAGCAGCCGCCGCGCCGCGACGATTTCCCTGTCGTTGGCGGTTGTCTCGGCCAGCAGCAGAGGGGCCTCCGCATCCATCGGCCGGCGGGCGAGCACGAATTCCGCCTCGGCCCGGGCCTTGGCCATCTGGCCGACCGCGGTGTAAAGCAGCCCCAGCTTGACCCGGGTGTCCAGATCGTCGGGCAGGAGCTGATTCGCCTTGAGCAGAAAAGGCGCGGCCCGCGACAGACGGCCCTGGTCAAAATAGAGCGATCCCAGGCGGCTGATGGCGCGAGCATTCCCCCCGTCGCCCTTCAACACATTCAGGTATTCGATCTCCGCCTGATCGTACTGGCCGGCGGCGAGATAACGGTCGGCCTTCGCCAGGGTCCGGGCGCGCCGGGCCTTGGCCGAGCAGCCCGTGCCGGCGACGGCGAGCAGTCCGGCTGCCGCGACGATGAGAACAAGACGGATGGTCTTTTTCATGGTGAGGGTATCCAGGGTCATACGATCTGGTCGGAGAACGGGGTATGGTTGACGGCAGGCCCGGGGCCGGAGTCAGCGGACTGGGGTACGGCTATTGGGCACCGCCTCTTTCGACCGACCCACGGGCCGCGGCGCGGCGCGCTGATCGGATTTCGCCAGCCAGAGCAGCACCAGCACGAAGGGGATGAGCGAGAGGACAAAGAAGATCGGGCCTCCGTGCCGGTGGATGTAGGAGTCGATCATCTCGGGCCCGATCCGTACGCACAGGGTTCCGACGACGAAGATCCGGAAGCCATTGCGAAGCAGCGCCAGGGGAATGACCGCCAGCGCGAGCGTCGCCTGCTTCCATCGCGTGCGCAGGAACAGGTGGCCGGCCAGAACGCTCGTGATGAACAGGGCCAGGGTGGAATGGATGCCGCTGCATTGGGGCGCAACTTCGAGGCTGAAGCCCGGGAGCTGGAAAACCAATCCGTTCCGCAAGACGGGCATGCCGGACAGACTGAATATTCCGTAGGCGACCTCGGCGGAACCGTGCTGCAGAAAGGTCTCCAGCGCGTCCTGAACAGCCGAGGGCAACGGCACCATGAAGATCAGGAACGCCAGGGGGAACAACACCGCGCGGAGCGTCTGGCGCCCGATGAACCAGCAGCAGATTCCGGCGAAGAACAGCACGAACGACAGGGTCGTGAATGCGAGCGAGTCCTCCGCTGCCAGCGCCGTGCCGGCGAGCGCCAGGCCGATGCGGCCGGCGATCACCGCGGCGCCGGCGGCCAGCAGGAGGACGGCCCATGGGCGGGCCGGCGCTGAAGCCGGTGGCAGCGCCTTCCGGCGCACCCAGACCAGATACAGGCTCACGAACGGAATCAGGACGATGTGCGAGTACAGATCCTCCCGCAGCGCGAACCGCACCAGGTGATACAGCGGGAGCGCAAATGCGATGACGAGCGCGCCGGTCGCCAGGAACATGACCCGGCGGCTTCTGCCGTCCGCATTCCGCGTGTCCGGGTGCGGCAACGCAGGAGGCGACAGAACATCATGGGGTTGGTTCATCGCATTAAAACGGTCGGGGGGTAGGCAGGGACGCCCGTTGGGTCAGCAACGCTACGAGGATCCCGGGAAGATGCAAAAGATTCATCAGCTCGGCAATCGCTTTGAAGCCGGCTCGCTGAGGCAGCCGGAAGGGTCAGAAATCACCCGGCCCGACCGGTCGGTTCGGGAAACCACCGCAGATGGGATTGGCTGTGTGCGAATCGGACTCTCCCCCGCGCGCCCGAACCTAGAACTGGTACGCGATTTCGAACCCGACCTGGTGGCTGGAAAATCCGAATTCAGCCAGGTTGGAGGAGTTGCGGGTGTAGCGGTAAATGGCGGAGACCGTCCCCCGACGGAGAACGGTGGTGCCGAGCCGAAGATCCACGGAATCAAAGGTGTCGGCGCGCGCCGCGACGACGTCGGCCTGCGCGGCCACATAGCTGGCCCTCTGGTGGGCATAGTTCGCGGTGAGAAAGAGAACCTGGAGCAGACGCTGTCTGACGCTGGCGTTCCAGTAGGTGTTCTCGGTCACCTGGCCGGCGAAGTAGGAGGTCGTCACCTGGCGCCCGACCTGGAGCGAAAGCAGCGTGGCCTCGACGGGCTGGAAATGGAACGTTCCCGACACGATTGGACTATTGAGGTCACTCCTGCCGCTGGCGTTGAAATGGCGGATCTCCATGCCCCCGGCCAGGTCAAAGCCGATCCTTTCCGTCGGCTTCCAGCCGATCCGCAACTGGGGCCGCTCGTAGGTCATGTTCGGACCGGGGCTGACATCCACGTAACCGAGCCCGATGCCGACGGCTCCATCCCAATCGGGTGCCAGCCGGTAATGCAGCCAGTCGGTCGTGGACCATTCCCGGGACAGGGGCAGACCTTCGGGGAAGCGGGCGTCAAAGCCGAAGTTCAATTCCAGAAGCATCCGGGTGCCGACGCTGTGGGTGGCACTGAACGCCGTGCCGGACGTCTTCTGCCTCGTCTGCGTGCCGGTTTCGACCAGGGGACTGGACACCGAAGTAAACGACTCCGAAAACCGCAGCGCCCAATCCTCATACGCGGTTGACCCGGTCAGCGAGGCGATGTGGTTGACCTGGTCGCTGAACGCGCTGTTGGAGTAAAGCGTCCAGATGGGCGAATAGTCCAGCTGCCATTGGGCTCCGAGCCCGAACAGGACTCCCGGCGCGATGGTCTGCACCGAGGTGTTCTTCGGCTCGCCGGGGCGCGCCAGAATGCTGTTGCCGTAGAGATATTGATAGAGGATGCGGGGGCTCACATCGACCGATCCCCAGCGATAGGGAGTGATTCCCGCGGGCTCTGCGGCCGCGCTCGGCCCAACAGTCGGGATCACCTGCGTGCCGTTGCCAATCGGCGCCCCAGCGGGCGGCGCCAGCGCGGAAACCTCGGGTGAAACCTCCGCGGATTCCGGCTGCGACGCAGCCCCTGGCGCCGGCGCGCCGGCCGCCGGCTGGGCCGGGGTGGGCGCCTCCTGCGCGCGGGCAAAGGGAACGATCGAGGTCAGCAGGACCGCCGCGGCGGCCAGCGGAATCAGCGCAGTTCGGCTTGGCGTTTTCATGGAAAGAGACGTCGCGCGTCGTATAGCGGGGAAAAATCAAAAAAGCACATAAAAAGCGGGGGCGCAATCACCCCCCGTCGGATAGTGGCGGGCGGGCGCGGCACGCCCCGGATGAGGACCGGACCGGAAGAACCTGAAGTGGGATCCCGGGGTTTTGGATCCAGGAAACGCGCTTCGGTTCCCGCGCCGCGGGACCCGGCGGTCAGGATTTGCCCGGGAAGAACAAGAACCGGGCGTAAAGGTAGGCCAGACCCTCGCCGATCACCTCGCGCACGCCTTCGCTGGAGCGCCACCAGTGCCCCGGATCGTAGTCGGGATTCTGCACGGCAATAACACCCACGCGCACCTCGCGGCCAAACGCCTTCTGGAAGAGCAGGCGGGTCCGCCGGGCATGCGGGGCCTCGGTGACGATGTTGATGGCCGCAACGGCCACGTGGTGTTCACGCAACCAGTCGCGCAAGGCGACGGCGGAGGCGTAGGTCCGGTCGCGGCCCACCAGCCGGGCGGGAACCATCCGGATGACGTCCGGGGCGACTCCCGCCTGGCGCAGGCGGCCCGCGCCCACGCTCGCGGCGGTGTTGTAGTCGTTGGTGTATCCGCCGTCCCCCTCGACCGGCCCTCCGGTCGTGTAGATGCAGGGGTAGGCGCCCGTCTTGAATTCCTCCACCGCGGCGTTGATCGCGAACCGGTGAACCCAGCCCTCGACCACGAGCGCTTGCGCGTCGGCGCGATCCGTGACGGCCAGAAACGGATGGATGCCCAGGACGACCAGCCCTCCCGCGAGCAGGACCGACAGCGCGCTGATCAGGCGCCCGCGCCCGGACAGGCCCCAGCGCGTCCGCAGCGTGAGCAGGCCACACAGTTTTTTGTCGGAGGTCACCGTTATCCAGAGCAAAGTTCCAAGTTCCAAGGATCAAGTTCCATGCCGGTAAGCGAACGGCGCCAAGCCATCAGCGGCAAGCTCCCGGCTGCAATCCGCGAAATAGGCAGTGACCTTGCGTCTTGACCGACAGCCGGGACGACCGCGGCGCCATTCAGGCCTTCCAGACCTGGCCGGGGCGGGTGGGGATCGCGGCCATGGCGTTGCGGGTGTCCACGATGCATGGAGCCCATGCGGCCAGTTCCTGGTAGTTGACACCCGCATGGTTGGTGGCGATCACGACCACGTCGCAGGCGGCGATGGCGTCGCGCTCCCAGTCGATCGAACGGGTCCCCGCCCACGCCGGGTGTTCGCGGGTGGGCTTGATGACCGGCACGTACGGGTCGTGGTAGGTGACCGCGGCGCCGCGTTGTTTCAGGAGCTCCATGAGCTCGTAGCTGGGCGATTCGCGCTCGTCGTCGACATTCGGCTTGTAGGCGAGCCCGAGGATGAGGACCCGGCTGCCCTTGACCGCCTTGCCGCGATCGTTGAGCGCGTCCGCCACGCGGTTGACCACGTGGTGCGGCATGGCCGTGTTGATCTCGCCGGCCAGCTCGATGAACCGGGTGTGCTGGCCGTATTCGCGGGCCTTCCACGTGAGATAGAACGGATCGATCGGGATGCAGTGGCCGCCCAGCCCCGGGCCCGGGTAGAACGGCATGAATCCGAACGGCTTGGTCTTCGCGGCGCTGATCACCTCCCACACGTCGATGCCCATGGCGGCGTAGACCACCTTGAGCTCGTTGACCAGGGCGATGTTGACGCTGCGGAAGGTGTTCTCGAGCAGCTTGGTGGCCTCGGCCACGCGGCAGGAGGACACCGGCACGAGCGTCTTGATGGCCGTCGAGTAGAGGGCGACGGCCCGCTTCAGGCAGGCGGGCGTATAGCCGCCGACCACCTTGGGGATTGTGGCGACGACGCTGCTCGGGTTGCCCGGATCTTCGCGTTCGGGTGAAAACGCGAGGTGGAATCCCGTCCCCGCCTTCAGCCCCGAGCCCGCCTCCAGCACGGCGCGCAGATCCTCGTCGGTGGTTCCCGGATACGTGGTGGACTCGAGAACCACGAGCGTGCCCCTTTGCAGGTGCGGCGCGATGGCCTTGCCGGTGTCCACGATGTAGGAGATGTCCGGTTCGCGGTTCTTGTTCAGCGGGGTCGGGACGCAGATGATCACGGCCTCGATTTCCCTGATGTGCCCGAAGTCGGTGCTGGCCGAAAACCGTCCCGCCTGGCATTGGGCCTTCACGTCGTCGGCGGCGATGTGCTTGATGTAGCTTCGCCCCTGGTTGAGCGCGTCCACTTTTCCCGAATCGACGTCGAGGCCGACGACCGTCACGCCGGAACGGGCGAATTGCAGGGACAGGGGAAGGCCGACATAGCCGAGGCCGACGATCGCGATTTTCATGGTGACAGGGTTGGATGATTTTGGCGGCAGAACGCTTGCGGACAAGTTGCGGGGAAATCAACTGCGGAATGGACCGGCCGGGGAGACCGCCGCGGACCGGGCCCCGGGGGGGGGGGATTCGGCGAACCGCCGGCATGGGCCGGCGCGCCCGGCCAGGGGGTGGAAGGCCGGCAATCGAACCGGGCCTGTCGAGGTCCATGCATCAACGAGCGAACGCGGCATCCAGGATCCGCCGGGCGGCCAGCTCTGCCGGCGTCGCGATCGGGTCCAGGGGCTGGCTTCGCGCAAAACCCTCCGCCGCGGCCCGCATCTTGCGCGTGTAGTAGTCGCCGTCGCACACCCCGAAGGTGACTTTGCCGAGGACGTTTCCAACCACCACCGCGTGGAATCGCGCGCTGACGATCAGATCGAAACGCGCCAGCTGGGAGCAGCCGATCCGAAAGTCGAGTTCAGGCGCCCGGACTGCGGCCGGGTTGAGCCCCGCGGCCGTCCAGCACTCGACCGCCTCCGCATAATCAAGGAGCACATCGGTGTGAAAGCAGAACGCCTCGATTGCGACCGGTGCGGCTGCCAGCCGCCGCAGCAGGTCGATCCACCACGACCGCGCCCGTTCGGGATTCCGACTTCCGAATTGGACGATGATGTTCACACCAATCCGCGGTTTCCGGTCCGGACGACCGCCGAGATCGGCCGCGAAGTCGACCACTTCGCGGACGCGGAAACCGTCGTCCACGGCGCGGCGCGGCGCCAGGCCGTGCCGGGAGCAGAACTGCCATGATCCCGGGTCGCGCACCGCGAGGTCGGAACCCGACAACGTGGCAGCCGTCTTTCGCGCCGCTCCGCTGGATTCGAACGGACCGATGCCGAGGGGTCCGGTTGCGATCGGGACGCCGGCGCGTTTGGCGGCCAACGCAGGCAGGAGCGAGAGATCCAGATCGAACAGATCGGTGAGATAGCCTCCGCCGACGAGATAGAGCAGCTTGCTGGCCCGCACCGCCGCGACCCAGTCGACGCCCCCATCGTTCGGCGGACGCTGCTGCGCGAGGCGATAGAGCCAGACCGGGCGATGGAGGAACCGCGAGGCGAACCGGTAGTAGGTTCGCTGGGCGCCGGTCATGAGCGGGGTGGGGGCATAGGGGATGACGGTGAGGTCCTTGAATTGGCGGCGGGTGTAACCCGGGGTCTTGCTGATGATGCCGACCGAGTCCCCGAAACGGGCGCGCATATCGCGAAGCGCGACCGCCAGGGTCAGTTCGTCGCCGGTGTTCCCGCCCGCATACCCGCCCCAAAGCACGCACTGGGGTGCTCGCGCGCCATCGGTGGAATGCTGGTCAGGTCGTGTCACGGGAGGGTTTGACCGAGTCGGCACAGGATGGGCGCGCGCCGCCGTCCGGAATCGCCGCGTGCGCTGGCTGCCTCGGGCGATTGCCGGCAAAATCGTTCCTGCGGTGGTCGGATAGGTTCACCTGACGGGGGCCGGTTGTCTCATTCGGGCTCGGATCTTCCTCAGCGCCTGCCAGACGGCGGTACCCTTGATGGCTTGGAGCCAGGGCGGGGCAGCTAGCTGGCGCCTCGCGCCTGCCAGGCGTCGCCTCAACGCGGCGACCCAGCGCTCGTTGCCCAGCCCATGCTGCTCAGCCTCCGACACGATGGTGCGGTATTCATTCAGAACCGCTGCGTTGCGGATGGGAAGCGTCCGGATCTGCCCGATGGAGACGTCGGTCGGAAAGGCCTCCGGCCTGGGGAGTCCCATGGCGCGGAAATTCAGGATTGTCCGGATGCATTTCTCGCAGGCCCCGCAGTTCCGATCCCGGCGCGCGCCCTCCCAGCACACCCGCAACCCCCGCAGCAGCGGGGGTTCGTTGGCGAGGAGCGCGATCTTCTGCGAACGGGTGAAGCCGGCGCCGTCGTGGATGATCTCGAAGGACGAACTGCCCAGCATGCGGTCGATCAGGGGATGGGCGCCCGTGGAGCCCTGATAGGCATAGTTCTCCGCCCCGGCGATCAGCCCGCTCCGAAAGCGGCGCTGGAACAGATGCAGGCAGGATATCGCGGCCGAACCGAATGCATAAAACCAATCCAACCCGTTGTCCCGCCAGTTGGTGACGACGGGGACCAGGGGAACGCCGTAGTTTCGAAGGGTTTCAGCCGCGCGAGCGAAGGCGCCTTCAAAACCCGCGGTGTCGCCAAGAGGAATGTCGAATCCCTGGACCAGAATGGCCGCACCGATCTTCCTGGAACGTCGTCCGGCGAGCCCCTTCACATGGCGCAATACGGTGAAGCTCGCGTCCACCCCGCCGGAGAAACTGCAGACCGCTTCCGCGCCGCCGCCCACTTGCCCGTCTGCCTCCCGAGCCGCCCCCACTTCGATCCGGCCATAACGGGATTCATCCCAGCAGTGCCACACATCAACGTAGTCCTCGAGGTTGGCGAGCAGGGAACGGGAGACCGTGCCTTTGACCTCGAGGTCGCACCCGTGGAGCATCGCCTGCTGCACGCTGCCCACGGCAAAGGGATCGGCCAGCTCCGTCAGGGCATCGCTCCATGCCTCCGGAACACGATACCAGACGCGCCACGGCGCGCCCTCCGGGGCCTCGTGCACGGCCGCCAGCTCGACGCAGCCGTCCGTGCGCCTCGGCTCCTCAACATGGACCAGATAGCGACGCTTCATGGCACGGTCGTTTCAGCCGGACGTTTCGTGTCTCGCCCTGCAATGCCGCGAGGTAGGGAAGGAGGGAAGGACTGCCACCAGATCGCCAATCCTGAGAGCGTTTTCAGGGACGAGGCGCCGGCGATCGGGGAGTCGAGGTGCACTTCAGCGGAGGCGGGCGGCAGGATTTCGGCCAGGGCTTTTTCATCAAAGACCCCGGCCAGGGCGTCGCGGCATTCGTCCGCGGTTTGCCTGATCGCCTTCCATCCCGGGTGGTTGAAGTCGAATATCCGGTAATAATAGAGACGATCCCAGGCGTTGGCTTTCGGGCGGAAGGGCGGCACCCGGTGGATCTCGCGCAGGAGTCGATTCCGCAGCCGCCAGGCGAAGCTCGGTGCCAGCGGCCGCACAGACTCGCTGTTCCGATCCAGCGGCAGGCGCGCCAGTGCCGGGAACCGGCGGATCACCATGCAATTTTGGAGCCGGCGGTCGACCAGCGAGTCGGCGGGCAGCTGGTAGACCAGCTTCAGCACCTCGGAGTCGACGCCCGGCACGACGGGCCAGCCTGCAAAGGTGAACGGCCACAGATTGCCGCCGGTGTGGAATCGCTGCCG
>CAZKDK010000001.1:12093-37372 GCA_964551145.1 uncultured Opitutaceae bacterium
ATCAGGCCCCATTGTTGAATGCAGTTGAAGCCGTTGGCCATCTGCTCCCATTCGACGGACAGCCGGGCCATTTGGCCGTAGTCGGCGTACGGGATCTCAAAGCGCTCCTGCGCGATCTTCAGACTCCGGGCCACGCCGCGGGCGCATCGGTACTCGACGTCGCTCGGCACTCCCGTGGTGAAGGCGGCCAGATCGAGCGCGTTTTCACGCAGAAGGCCAGCGATCATCCGCGAGTCCAGGCCGCCGGAGAGCGGCAGGAGCAAAGGCATGCCCCGGGTCACGTGGCGGCGCACGGCGCCGCTCAGCGTGTCCCCCAGCAGATCCGCCTGCGCGGGAAAATCGAGATCGGTCCGTTCGTCGGAAGCCGGAGGCTGATACTGCCGGATTTCGCGGGCCGGGCCCCCGTCTGAACGCGCCAGCACGCAGCCGGCGTCCAGGCGCCGCACGCCTTCGAGCAGCGTCCGGCCGCCGACCACATGCATGGTCAGCAGGATCCCGATCAGGCCGGCGATGCTCAGTTGGGGCGAGAAGGCTGGATGACCTGAAAAGAGCCGCTCACTCGACCCGAACAGAATCGTGCCGCCGTTTTCCCAGTAATAGACCGGGAACAGCCCGAGCAGGTCCGCTCCGATGCACAGTCCGCGCCCGGCCTCATAATTGACGTACGCGTGATAGCCGTCCCACAACGGCAGCGCGCCGGCACTGGCGACGCCCGCATGGCTCCGGCAATCCCGCGCGGAAACCCGATCCTCGGTTCCGGCTTTCCGTGGCCGGCCCCAGAGCACTGCGACCCCGTGGTCATCGCGATCGATTTCCACCGGGGCTGTCGTAGCCGCGGCCCAGGCCAGCGCAAAGTCGCCGTGCTCGCAGGTCCGGACGTCCAGCCCGGGCAGCAGCGCCACCTGGTCCCGGACGCGCGCGACGAACTGGCTCCGGCGCGCGGGATCGGGGTCGATGAGACCGACGAAGTTGGCCATGGCGATGTTCGGGTTGTCAGGGGAGAGCCGATTGCGCCTGGGCTGGGCGCTTCACGGGCGGTTCAGCCTGACCAGGCCGAGCCGGGCGTAGTTGCGCGGTCGCGTCCGCTCGAGGCGGATTTGTCGGAACTTCGCCCGCATCCTGACATAGCTGATTTCCCACCAGGCGCAGCCCTCGGTCTCGGGCGGCGCCGGGGGCTGGACCAGCCGGCGCAGGGCGAGCTTGGCGGTCCACCACATCCAGCGCAGCCGGGCGCCGGCCGGTTCGTCGTGCAGCCAATGGTAGGAAAGGTAGCCGTCGGCCTGGCCGCGTTGGTGCGCGGCATCGAGCCACGCGCCGCGGCGCAGCCGGGACGGGCCAAAATGGTGGACCACCACCGCGCGTTCGGCAAAGCCCAGATGGAAACCCGCCTGTTCCAGCTGACGGCTGAACAGCGTTTCTTCCGCGAAGCCCAGGGCCCCGGCTCCCAGTTCGGGGTCGAACTCCGGGACCTTTTCCAGCACGGACCGATGAAATGCCATGTTCGCACCCATCAGTTCGGGACGGTCGTGGCGGCATGGATCCACTCCGGCCAGCCATTCCGTATAAAGGTTGGTCATCCAGGGCCGGGCCAGCTCGGGCGGAAACTCGACCCTGCCGACGACCGCATGATAGCGTCGATCGATCAGCGGCCGGGCGAGTTCCATGACCCAGTCCCCGGCCGGCCGGACATCGTCGTCGGTGAAGATGATGATTTCGCCGCGGGCGGCTCGCAGGCCCAGGTTGCGCGCATTGCTGAGGCCCGGGAGCGGCTGCTCGATGGAACGCACGGGCAGGTTCGCCAGCCCGGCCTGGCGGATCACCTGGGGCGTGTCGTCGGTCGACGCATTGTCCACGATGACCAGTTCCGCGCCGCCCGGAGGAATCTGAATCCGGGCCAGCGCGGCGAGGGTCTTGGCAAGTTCGTCGGCCCGATTGCGCGTGCAGACGATGAGGGAGATCAGGGGCGGGGTAGACACAGGTCGGTCGGGCGACCAGAAATGGCGCACCGTCGGCAGTAGAAATATGGACCCGACGGCGGTGGCTGGCGAACCGAATCTCGGATCCGCCAAGGGGGCACGCGGGCGAAAGGTGCGGTCACGACTCCGGCGAAGGGACGGGGCCCTTGGGCCGCACCAAGCCCTGGACAATGGCCACCATGCGCAGCACCACCTCGCGGTGCGGACGCCGCGCCAGGGCAAAGCCCAGGACGGCGACCGAGCCGATGGATCCGCCGATTGCGAGGCGCGCCAGGGGCGGCGCGTGCGGAACCAGCGTCAGCGGCAGATAAGCGGTGCCGAGCGCGACCAGCCAGATGGGGACGTGGCGGAAAAACACCCTCCACATATCGGCCGCGCTCACCGCCCCGCGGCGGCCGGCCAGGTAGAAGAGGATCGGGAGGCGGATCAACAGTCCCGCGGTCGAAAGGGCGATGGCGACGCCGAAGGGGCCAAACGGCAGGCCGGCGAAGATGGCGCCGATGGTGGCGACCGAACCCACGGAATTGGAGACCAGGGTATCCCGACCCCGGCCCTGGGTCACAAACAGCCAGTAGGCCGGAGCCGAAATGGGAGCGTAGAGCGCCACCAGCGCCAGCGCGGCGAAGATCGGCGCGGCCCGCTCCCATTTCGGACCCAGGAGGACCAGGGTCAGGGGATAGGACAACGCGAGGAACAGCCCGGCGGCAACGAACCCGGCAACGGCCATCACCTCATAGAGCTGGAGAAACGTCCGCCGGTAGCGCTCCGGCTCGTTTTGCAGGCGCGAGAGCGCCGGCTGGAACACCGCGTCGATCGGAGAGAGGAACTGCTGCAGCGGTCGCGACAGCAGTCCGAGGGCGCGGGAGTAGAGCCCCACGGCAGCGGCGCCATAGACCCGGCCGATCAGGAGGCTGTCCGTGTTGCGGGTGATGTAGGAGATGAAACTGGCCCCCGTCAGGTTCGCCCCGAAGCTGAGCAACGGGCCCACTTCCGTGCCGCGACGCGGCAGTTGGGGCCGCCAGCGGCAAACCGACCAGGTGAGGACGGCGCAGCTGGCCTCCACCGCCAGACTCAACCCCACCAGTGACCAGTAGCCGCATCCGAGCAGGGCCATGGTGATTCCGGTGCAGTAGCCGGTGGTCACGGAACCGATGTCGACCAGCGCCGAGGCCTTGAACCGCATCTGGCGGCTCAGGAGCGCCTGATGCTGCACCGTCGACCCGTTCAACAAGAACGTGGCGGCGATCGCCAGGGTGACCGGCACCAGGAGCGGCTCGCTGTAGAACCAGGCGATCACCGGCGCCAGGGCTGCCACGATCAGAGTGCTGGCCCCGCCCAAACCCAGATTGATCCAGAACAGGGTCGAGACCTGGGCGTGCGTGATGCCTTCCTTCTGCACCGTGGCGGTCGACAGGCCGGCATCCTTGAACACACGCAGGAAGCCGGTGACGGTCGTCACCATGGCCACGAGGCCGAAATCCCGTGGAGAAAGCAGCCGCGCCAGGGTCATCGTCGAGACGAGGGTGATGACGAAAAGGACCCCCTGGGCGCTGACCGTGATAATCCCGCTCGAAATGGTCCGCCCCCTCAGATCCACCAGCAGGTGACCGGTTTGAAGGTGCCGCAGGTTCGGATCGATGGGCGGCACCACGCCGTCTGCCAGCGCCTGCGGAACGGGCGAATGCCCCGCTCCGCCGCGGTCGTCGCGCGGTAGGCTGGCTGGCGAAGGGAATTCGTTCTCCATGGGATCGGGGTGTCGGACTGGGGCGGTCCGGTTGCGAAAGCTCAGGCGGATCGGCGACCGGATGCGGTCGGACGCCATGGGTAGAAACAGGGCAGGGGCTCCATCGCAATCCTGCAATGGCAGTCGGGGCAACGAGATTGCGCCGCCCTGGGGCGGCCCGTCATCAGGCCGGGGAGGATGCTTCAGCTTCGGCGCGGAGTTCCCGGGCCACGAGGCGCGCCGCGATGGCCTGTCCACGCCGGTAGTTGAATCGCCACCGCGCCACGAAGTGCGACTGTCTCTTGAAGGTCACCCAGGCCCACGCGGCGGCCAGGCCTTCCTGAACGATTTCACGGTAGATATAGATCGGCTGATTCCTCCATACCTTGGCGCCGGCCAGGAGCTCCTTGTAGAACAGCCGGTACTGGCCGCGGCCGAAGCGCACCGCCCGTCTCATCACCCAGGCCGTCGTCAGGTGCTCGGCGCCGACCAAGTGCCCCACCACGGCGCCCCGGACGAACCAGGCCTTGTGGCCCTGTTGCTCGAGGCGAAGGACAAACTCCGTTTCGCTGCCCATCGCGTAGTTGGCGCCACGCGGGCCGATGGTGCCATCGAAGCGACCGCCCGATTGGAAGATGGCGGACCGGATCGCCATGTTGGGTCCGAAGATGAAAAGGGGTGAAATCGGTCCCTCCTCCAGGCCGGGATCAGTGACAGTATAGATCGGACTCAGCTCCAGCCACCATACCCAGCCAGGGGGCGGCGCGCCCCAGTGCGGCACGATGGTCCCGCCGAAGATCGAATACTGCGGCTGCGCGTCGGCCGCCCTCTGCATCTGTACCAGCCAGTCGGGCCGCGGGAAGACGTCGTCATCCGTCAGGATCGTCAGATCGCCCTCCACGAGCGCGAGGCCGGTGTTGAGGGAGACATTCTTGCCCAGCCGCCGCTCCGCGACGGCCAGGAGAGGCAGGCGGCCGGCAAATGATTCGAGGACCCCGGCCGTGTTGTCGGTGCTGCCGTTGTCGACCACGATCAGCTTCCAGCCGGACGCCGGCGATTGCAGGCGGCAGAACGACTCCAGCGTGTTCCGCAAGACCGCGGCGCGATTTCGGGTGGCCAGAAGGACGGTGAGCATGACGGCAGAACTTCTCGCAATCGACGGTTTCGCGACGGCCGGAAGCTCCCGAATGTCATGTAAAAAACGATACAAATCAAATGGACCAGCCACTGATTCAGACGGAAGGCGCGGGCCTGGCCCGCCGTGATGCAAAATGGAGGCGGATACCCGCCAGTTCCTGCAGCACGGATTGCCGCGTCAGGAACGCCAGGGTGGGATAAGCCGGGACACCCGAGGGCACCGGGATCGCGAATTGCAGGAGCGGTGCCATCCCGGCCGGCAGCAGGCGACCTTCACCCCAGATCGCCACGGCCCTGCCCACGGTACAAAGTAGATCTCCGTGGATGGTCGGCACTTCCTCCGCGGCGGCCCGTTGCTCGCAGCGGGCCAGCGACCAGCCCAGTTGATCGTGGAAGTAGTTGACCACGGTCATGCGGATCGCCTCCCGCGCCGACCGGGCGGATTCCAGCCTCAGGCGCGGCGAATACTGGTATCCAGCAGCCATCGCGTTGCCTCCCGCGTCACCCGGCGCAGACTCCATAGAGCTCCATCAGCTTCCGGGTTTCCTGCGCCAGGTCGAACTGGGCCGAAACGTGACGCCGGCCGGTATCGACGATGCGCTGGAGTTCGGCCTCGTCCCGGGTCAGCAGGTGCTGCACGCAACGGGCGATCCCGTCCACGTCTCCCTCGGGGGCCAGCAGGGTGCGATTCTCGGGTGGAATAAGCTCCGGTATTCCCGCGTGCACCGTCGCCACGCACGGCAGGCCGATCATCTGGGCCTCGACCAGCACCGTCGGCGTCCCTTCCTGGTCGCCGTCCGATCCCGTCCGGCTGCAGAGCAGGAATCCGTCGCTCTCGGCCATGGCCGCCAGCGCCCGGTCGTTCGACAGCGCCCCCCGCAGCAGGATCCGGTCCCCCAAGCCCAGTTCCTGGATGCGGCGCTCCAGGCGAGGCCGCAGATCGCCTTCGCCGACAATCTCCAGGCGGAGGTCCGGGTATTCGGCGGCGAGGCGGCCAAAGGCCTCCACCGCGTCGAGGTGGCCTTTCTTCTCGATCAGCCGGCCCACGGTGACGAGGCGCCGCACCGGACTCCGGACACCGGCCCGCGGCGGCACGGAATGCCCGTTGCGCCCGAGGTGGATCACGTGCAGCTTCTCCTCCGGACAGCCGAGGCGCAGCGCCTGCCGCTTCATGTCCAGGGAGAGGACCGTGATCGCGGCGGTCGCCGGCCAAAGGCGGTCGTAGTGCGTTTGCCAGTACGCCAGCCGGGCCAGTTGCGAGACGTCAAATCCGTAGAACGTCACCACCAGCGGCAGCCCGAGCGCGGCGGCCACGGGCGCGATCATGACGCCTTCCGGGCCAAAATGGGCGTGCACGACGTCCGGCGCGATCCGGGGCGCCACCCGCCGGAGGCGGCGGCGGACCGCCGGCCAGGTCAGCTCTCCGGGCACCGGCAACCCGAGGACGGCCAGCAGCCGGGCGCCCAGGCGGCGCGGGTTCCAGCGCAGGGATCCGTCGATGGTCTCGACGCGGGCGAACGGGCGGCTGTCGGCATTCTGACGGTCGTAGGCGACCACGTGATTTTCGACACCGTGGCGCTCCAGGCCGATGATGTAGTCGTAGACGAACGTCTCGGACAACGGGGAGAACGAACGGCAGAAATGGAGCACCCGCATGTGGCGACGCCGCAGGATCGAGCACACCCGGGTCAGTTCGGGCCGGGCTTCAGGAGATCAGACTCCGGAGCGGTTCTTGGCATGTCGGGATTCTCGGCGGGCGGGTTGCCTGACGGACGCACTGGGGTGTCGGACGCGCGAGGGATCTGCAATTCCTCCCGGACCACCTCCAGATAGCGGGTCCCAAAACGGAGGTCGGGTTCGAGGTGATTGCCCTCGGCCCATTCATTCCACGATTTGACAAACACGATCCGATGGTCTGCCGGCTTATGCCGGATCTGCGCGAGCAGCTCCCGAAAATGTCTCCGGAAAAGCTCGGGCGATGACCGGTGCAGGACGAGTCCATGAGCACCGCTGCGCGGGGTGTTGTCCCAATTCGGAATCGCGCAGGGATAGACGTTGGCCTTGCGACACTCGGCCGGAGCGAAATGCCGGATTGCCTTCCCGTACGGGAAAACGAACTCCGGCCAGCCGCGGAGCTTTCGATAGCGCCGCTTGAGGCGGGCGAGCCACCTCGGCCCGTCGCAGCGACGGGCCAGCAGGAGGTTGTGGACCGTGGCACCGTCAAATCCATTGGCCTCCGGGGACCACGGCTCGTTCTCGACCCCGACGAAATAGACGCCGGCCAGCCCCGAGCGGCGGGCGAGGGTCCGCCAGAGGTCGGTGAAAGCCGCGGGATCCGGCAGGTGGGTGGGATTATAGACAAGAAACAGGGGCCTCCCATCGACGCGAACATAGCGTTTGTCAACGAACGCCGGCAGCAGCGTCCGGAAATGTTGCTCGGCGTCCTCCTTCCCGGGGTAGGTCTGTGCGATCAGGATCCGGTTCGGGGCTCCATGCCAGACCCCGGTCCACGCCTGGTTTGCCCAGCAAAGACAGAACGGGAAATCCGGCTTTCCCGACCGGAGCACGTCTTCAAACGGCCGCTCGAGGAGGCGCTGGCCGCCGCCAAACCAGTAGTGATAGTAGCAGAAGGCCTCGATGCCGAATTCCTGGGCGAGCCGGGCCTGGGCCTCACGCGTTTCGGACAGGCGGAGGTCATAAAAGCCGAGATCGCCGGGCAAATGAGGCTGGTAGTGGCCCCGAAACAGCGGCTTCGCGCGGGCCGTGTTGGTCCACTCCGTGAATCCTCTGCCCCACCACCGGTCATTCTCCGGGATCGGGTGGAACTGCGGAAGGTAATAGGCAATGACCCTGGCAGCCTGGCTGGAGAGGCTACTCATGTCGTCTGGACTCCTTGTTATCTCGAGTGGGTACCCGTTCCACAGTGCGCGAATCGAGAAGGCAGGGGCTCGAAGGCTTCGTGAGTCAAGGTTTGTTGCGAGCGGGCTTTGCCACCACTGCGAAGCGTTCAAACTTCATGTCGCCAAATCGCCCCAAGGTCAGCGCATTGGCCAGGCGATAGATCCACCAGGCGCGCCGACTCGCGTTCGGAACCCCTTGAAAAGGGCGGATGCCGACGATGCGCACAACTTCATAGCCGCAGGCCTGGAAAATGGCGACGATGCTGTCCTTTGTAAAGAAGCGCAGGTGGGTCCTGTCCAGGGTCCCGCAGTCACGGTAGGTCCACCGGCCGTGCATGGTGAGATGCCAGACGGTCGGAAAATGGCGGATGTTGGGTATTGAGGCGACCACGACACCCGTTGCGGTGAGCAACGTCCGGGCGCACTGGATCGCGGCAGCCGGATCAATGATGTGCTCGAGAACGTCGTTGAAAATCACGCAGTCGAAGGCGGCCCGCGGCAGCTCGACGTCGGGCGGGAATGCGGAACGGAAGACCCGGTCGAGTTGGGCGCGGGCCTTCACGGCAGCGGGTTCGAAAGGCTCGATTCCCCACACTTCCACGCTGCGCTTCGATTTCAACAGGGCTCCGAACGCCCCGGATCCGCAGCCGACGTCCAAAAGTCGCTGGCACGGCGTCGGCACGAACGGCAGCATTTCCGGGCGGCAGTCTTCGAAATAGCCGGCCGGCTTGCCCTGATAATCGGCCTCCGTCGCGGCGGCGATGCTCGTCGGGCTTTGAATCCGCGACCGGGGTTTTATCTCGAAATCCATCGGATGAGTGTCGGCACCGACCAAATCCGGCCGGCCTCACGCCGCCGAAGGCGGCCGGAAAGGCGCGCGATCCCGCGATGGCATCGAGGAGGGGTTGGCGGCGATGATCCGGCGGACCACGACCTTGGCGTGATAGGTCGCCCAGGCCATGCGCCGATCCACGCCTCGCCGGAACAGCAGGCCCTTGACCAGGCGGGACAGGGCCAGCGGGGCAAAAGGGGACGCCGGACGCTGGCCGGCCCATTTCAGAAACAGCAGCATGGACGAGATGTTGACGCTCTCGGCGATCCGCACGAGATGCTGCTCGTCGAGCCTCTGTCTGGGAATCATGTGCACCAGTCGAAGGGACGGGAATATTCCCATGCCGAGGCCGAGGCTGCAGACAACGTAACAAATCTCGGTGTCCTCGCCGCTTCCGGTCGAGAACGTGTTGCCGGTGCGGCCGGTGATGCGGAAGGGAGCGTGCGCCTGCTGCTCGGCGTAGGCCAGGGCGGCCCGCCGGCGGATGCACATGCCCGCCCCCCAGGGCTCGGCGTCCTGGTCGCTCCACTGAAGGGTCCAGCGGGGCTCCTCCACCTCCCGCAGCGCGAGGAGCCAGAGATAGGGCCGCAGATGCTCCGGCGGCGGCACCTCGAACTCAGGCACGCACGAGCCGCCCCAGGCGCCCAGCTGCGGCCATTCGGCGGCGATCTTCAGGCCCTGCTCGAGGTAACCGGGGTCGAGGACGTTGTCATCATCGACCATGACCACGAGTTCGCCGCAGCTTTCCGAGAATCCACGCGCCCGCGCGATCGCCACCCCGAGCCGGTCCTCGCGCACGATCCGGGCGTGGGGATGCCACGCCAGATCGACGCGTTGGGAGAGCGGTTCGGTGCTGGCGTTGTCGATCAGCAGCAGCTCCCAGTCGGTCAGGGGCAGGGTCTGGCCGCGCAGCGCGGCCAGAACGCGCTCCAGCGCGGCCATTCGCGGATTGAAAGCGCAGATGATGACGCTGACCTTCATGGCGTTCGATCTCAGCGGGTCCGGTCGGGTTTCGCCCGGCCAGCCTCGGCCTGACGCAGAAGGAGGTCGAGCGATTTTGACACCGCGGCGGGGCCGTAGGAGCGGAGGACGGCGGCGGTGGTGTTGCGTTCCCAGGGGCGGCTTTGGATCGCCCGGTCAAGCGCCGCCGCAATCGTGTCGGGCCGGTTGTCGGGCAGGTAGGTGATGCCGGCCTCGAGATCGGCCTCCAGTGGCCCCATCGGCGTCGTGAGCACGTGCGCGCCGGCGGCCAGGTATTCGACGATCTTGAACGCGAAGAGATTCCCGGGGGTGTCGCTCAGGTCGTGGGGATTGACGCAGATCTTCGCCGCGCTCATGAGGCGGACGAGTTCCGGGCGGTCGACCAGGCCGTGAAAGCGCACGCCCCGCGTGTTCGCCGCGAGTTCGCGCAACGCCGCGGTGTCCGGACCCTCGCCGGTGATGTGCAATTCCCAATCGGGATGCTCGACGCGCGCCCAGGCCGAGATTAGCTGGCCGATGCCCTTCTGCGGATCGTGCGTCCCCGAAAACAGCACGTGGTTCTGCTTCGGGGGTCTGGCGCCGTCCGCCAGGCCGGCGAGATCGTGCCCCACCACGCCGCGCAGCAGCAGCTTTGGGACAGGCGCGGGCAGCTGTTCCAGGAGCAGCGGCGAGCACGCCATTCCGCCGGACACCTCCCTGAAGACCCGCGGCGCGTATCGCCGGTAGAGCATCGAACGGGTGACGGGCCGTCCCCACATGTCGACCCGCATGTCGTCCTCGTATTGCAGCACGACCGGGATCCGCATCCGGCGGAGGGCATGAGCCCCGCACAGGGCCTGGGGCTCCTTCAGGTTCCAGATCATCGCGGCATCGTAGGCATCCGCCCGGTGCCTCCGTTTGAAGAGGTTCAGGGTCCGCACGCTCGACCAGAGCGCGGCCAGGCGCCGGATGGGCAGGGCCGAGGCGTAGAAGACGGTGATGTCGGGCGCGCCGGGGAGCGGCTCGGCCAGCGCGCGATAGTACCGGAATCTCGCCCCGATGACTTCGCCCTGGGAAATCACCTCCACCTCGTGACCGCAGCCCCGCAGGAGCCCGGCGATGAGCTCGAGTTTGATCGAGTTGGCCAGGCTGCGGTTGAGGCCGATCGGACGTTGCCGGACGAGGGCAGGCCCGTGGTAGGGGGCAATATAGGCAATCCTCATTGGCGCGAGGTCAGCGGACTAATCTTCATAGTTCACACTTCCCGATGCGCAACGACGCACCCCGCCCTGTCGGGCACCCGTTCGGCCAAGCTCACGGCCAAGGCCCTCTCCAAGAGGGGATCTTGCGTGCGGCTGACGGAGTCCCCTCTGAGAAGAGGGGTGGCGCGGCCGGCATTCGATGGGTTCCCTGTTCATCGAATTCGCCGGGACGGGATGGAGCAGGGAGAAGCCGGGCCGGGGCGGGCGCGCCGGGCTGGCCGATCCGGGCCTGGCGGGGGCCGAGCGGGATCGTCAGGCTCCGTCGAAGTTCCAGGCCGGCAACTCACCGCAAGCGGGCGGAGGCCGGTTTGCCTCGGGCGCGCTGCGTTGCGCCGGGCCGGCTCAATGCACCTGGATCGCCGTCTTGGCGTTGCTCGGAGGCAGCGTGATCCCAGCAATCTGCAGGGCGCGGCGATAGGCCGGGTTGCCCCCGTTCATCAGGCTGAGCTCCGGGCCGATCGCCGGCCACTGACCGCTGTCCCACCAGGAGGGTTTCGCCGTCAGGTAAAGGCTGGCGGGCAGGGTGTGGTCCGAAATCGCCGGATCCCACACGACGCTGTTGTTGGCGTAATCGAAGTTGCCATGGATCAACGCGGTGGTTTCCGCATCGGTGCTGTTGGTGCCCTGGCCCGGTCCGCCGTTCGGCGCGTTATACCCGAACCGGAAGATCTCCGGAGCTGACCAGTCGGCCGCGGCCGGGTAGGCCAGCTTATACGTCCACGTCGAGCCGGTGCGGCCGAGGACATTGCCCACGATGTTGTAGTAGGTCTGATGCGCCTCGATATCCAGGCACCAGCGCTCGCCGGTGAGTCCTGGCGCCTGCGGATCACCCAAGATGGCGTTACGGAAGATGGTCATATGGGAGGAGGTGCCCATGAAATCGTCCGAGGTGAACTTGTAGCAAATGTTGCCTTCGAACAGATTCATCATGGCGTGGGGACCATGGTTGCCGAAAAGATTCCCGTAGAGATTCTCCTGCCCGGAAGTGGGCGAGGTGATATAGTTGTACGAGACCACGTTCCCACTCGAACCCCATTCGAGAATGATGCCGCCCGTTGCGCCCAGGATGATATTGTCCGTGAACAGACACATCGAGTTGGTGTGGCCGGCCTCGATGCCATAGTCCCGGCTCACTTCGACGTACATCCCGTCGTGCATATAGCAGTGCCGCACCTCGGAATGCAGGCAGTAATGCACGTAAAGGGCGCCGGAGAAGCCCTTGGCCATTTCCACGCCCTTGATCCAGCAGTTGGCGCCGCCGATCATCTGCACGACCCAGCACGGATAGCCCGGATCGGAGTCCCGGGCGCTGGGATAGTCCCAGCTCAGCTTGACATCCTCCAGACCGGCGCCGACGACGAACGGGGTGTAGAGGGTCGTGGTGACCTGCGGGGCGTAAGTCGTGTCGCGCGCCCAGAAAAGCGCAGGATCGATGGTCAGCGTGTTGCCACTGACTCCGGTGACTTTGGCCAGCTGGCTCAGGACGCGCGTGCCTGATTCCCGGCTGACCCAGCTGCTCGGGCTGGTCGAGCTCGCCGAGCCGAAGATCGAAACCAACGGGCCGGTCTGGTAGGGAGAGGTCGCGCCGTTTCGTTGATCGATGAGGACGTATTTGCCGACGCCGAAACTGGAGGCGTCGGACACGGTGATGGTATTGGCGCCCTGCGCCGCATTGGCCGTGATGTCCGCCACCGGGCCGTAGCTGCCCGCTGGTGGGTCGTGAAAGTCGGGGTAGTTGGGGTTCCCGCTGGCCGATTTGTTGCCGATGATCACCATTGAGGACAGCGCCGATCTTGTCGTGATGATGGTATCGGATAGGCTCGTGGTGGCGTTGACGTGCCCGCGAAGGGCCACGCCACGGTTGAGCACGAGGGTGTTCGAGATCAAATAGGTTCCCGCCGGCATATAGACGGCCTGGCCAACCGGGCAGGCGGCGATCGCCGCGTTGATCGCGGATGAGGCGTCACTGCTGCCGGTGTTGTCGGCGCTGTAGGGTGCCTGGGTGACGTCGCAGAACTGCGGGTAAGTCGGAATCCCGCCGGACACGCCTGCCCCGGACCAGGCGGCGCGCCGGTCGGCGGGGATGATGTCGGCGGAAGCGGATGCGAGGAGGAGCAGCGCCCCGGCCATGGAGGCCAGAGAAAGGCGGATTGGAGTCATGGGGATGGATGCTTGCGGCAGCCGGCGCGTCTTCAACGAGAATTGCCCGCGCGCGGATTGGTTCACTCAAACTTCATAGATTCACCCAAAGACTTGACATCGTTTTTGCCCGTCGGTGCCACTCGCTGGGCGGGCGGCGGAGCGTTTCTTGGGTAATTATCCCTATTCCACTGATGGCCAGCGATCGGGGGTTCCGTTCGCGCGCCGCACCGATCGGAGAGGACCAAGCCAAACCAAGATGCAGAGCCGGCCCAGTTTTTTCAAGTGGCACCCGCGATTCGCCGAAGTGCGGCGGCCACGGGCAGGATCTCCGCCCCGGATCTCACCGCGCATTCGACCGTGGCCCGAAAGAACGCCGAGGTGCAGCCGTAGGGTGTCGGATGTTCGTCGATGTCGTGGGTCGCAAAGATCAGCCACCCGTTGGCCCGGCGGTTTTCCTCGATCACCGCTTCGACCGCCTCCAGGCGCCCGCGGGCCTGCTCCAGGAAGAACGCCTTCAGGCCATTGCGGTCCAGGACGCCAACATTGCAGGTCTGTCCACCAGCCCGGCAGCCGGCGAAGCGCTGGCCCGCCACGCGCTTGTTTGCCGGCCGCGGCTGGATGATGGGGTAGGACATGGTCTCAAACCGGCAACCGGCGACAATCCCCCGGACCTCCTCCTGATTCCGGTCGACGGCCCGGGCAAAAGTCCGGGGGTCGGTTTCCCACGCATGGCGGTGGTCGAAGGTATGGCAGCCGAGTTCGTGGCCGGCGGCGAGCAATGGAGCCAGATCCTCGCGGTCGGCAATCCGGCCGGTGGGCGCCATCGTGCCCAGCAGACCGACCGAGACGTAGTAGGTCGCGGACACGCCGGAATCCTTCAGGACGCGCGCGCCCTCCGTGGCCGCGTTCTTCGGGAAGTCGTCGAAGGTGAAGGAGACGATCGGCCGCGCCAGCTGGAACGCGAGGTCGCGCCGCGCCAGGCGGTGCGAAAGCGTCCGCCGCATTTTCCCGCGGAATCTCTGAATCAGTTGGATCATTGTCGGCGCCGAGATTCTTGGTTCACGCGAAGCCGCGAAGCCGCGAAAGAGATCGAAGGACCAGCTACCATTTCTGCAGTCCTATCAGGATTTGGCATCGCAGCTTGGGGTGACGGACCCAAAGTCCATCCGGATACGCGGCGTGAGAACGCTACACGGTCGCCTCCTCCGGGATCACCGGTGTCTCCGGCGCGAGCGCGGTCAGGGGCACCAGGGCCAGGGCGAAAGCCGAGAATTCCAGGCAGAACCAAAGGGTGTCCAGGCGGAAGAAGTACACTTCGGCAAAGTTGGTGATGAGCGCCATGATCGCGTAAGCCAGCATCACCCGAGTGGAGCTGTGGTCAGGGGAATAGGCCCGCGCCAGGCGCCAGCCGGTCCCCAGTAGAAAGAGGCCCAGGAGTGCGCAGCCGATAAATCCGCCGTCGAGGTACGTCTCGAGGTAGCCGTTGTGCGAGGACGTGATCGGGACTCCTCCCAACTTGCTCCAGACGTCCGGTCCGTTGGCCAACCAGAAGCTGTAGAAACCCGTGCCCACCAGGGGATCGGTCTTCTGATCGAGGACGAGGGTCCAGATCTTGGTTCTTTCGGTGAAGGTGGTGTTCCGGCCCAGCGTCTCGAGCACCGGGGCGAACACGACCGTGTTCACCGCGGCCACGATGAGCACCACGGGCACGATGACCACCCAGCACCGGGCGAAAAACGTCGGGACCCGCCGGATCATCGGAACTGAGGTGCCGAGGAAAATGGCCAGTCCCGCAAGGAAGGCCAGGAGCGATGTCTTGCTCTCGCACTGCACGAGCAGCCACATGCCAAGGGCAAGGGCGATCCATTGGGGCAGCAGACGCCGCCGCGATCCGGCGCCCCCGGAAAGTTTCCGGGCGTCCACGATATCCCAGATCAGCGCCAGTCCGAAGACGCAGCAGATCAGCCCGAGCGTGTTCTTCTGGTCCGTCACTCCGTTCACCATCAAGCCTCCCTCCACGCTGTATTCGCGGCCGAATTCGGGATAATACTTGATGAGAACCTCGGACAGCGGGAAGAGGACATAGGCGCAGCGGACGCACAGTCCCTTCAGCGCCTCCATCGGTCTGGCCTCAGTCAGAATGACCAGGATGACGAAGATGGCCCCCATTTCCTTCGACCAGCGCTTGAACGCGACGAAGGTGTTGGGGGACCACAGGCAGCTGACCGCGAAATAGACGAACAGAAGCGTCAGGGCGACGTTCAGGGCCGGCAGGCGGCTCCATGGGAAGCGCCGGCGCAGGAGGACGACGAAGGCGGCGAAGAAGAGGCAAAAAGCGACGAGGGCCTCGACGGGATTGCCCTCCACCTCGCTCGCGCCGCCGTAGCCGATCCAGGCCGTCACCGGCCGGGAACCGCGGATCAGAAGCCAGAGGAACGGGACCCACAGCGTCAGCGACATGCGTCCGCGGAACGCCACGTCCCGGCGCAAAAGCCAGGCGACGACAACGAAGCCGAGAAACAGGGCGAGAATCGGGGGCATGGCTGGACGAAGCGGAATTCGTTCTAACCACCAATTTCCGCTGATCTCCGCGAATACTGGCGGCAATCAGCGCGCATTGGTGGTCAACGAAGGATCGGGCGCTTGAGCGGCACCGCCGTGGACCTGCTCAAAGATGGCGTCCATAATCCGCGAGGTGAGCAGGATCTCCCGGTAGGGGATGGGCACGGGGGCGCCATCCGTGATCGACCGGTAGAAGGCTTCGATGAGGTGTTTCTTTCCGGCATCGGGGTGAAAGTCGCTGGCCAGGAACAGCCGGGCATTGCGGAAGAAGTTGCCGAGGTGCTGCCGTGCCAGCCCCACCGGCGGGAGGAACTTCTCCGCGTAGCTCTTGTAGCGGGCGCCCCGCAGGCGCAGCACCGTCTGCTGGTCTTCGTCCAGCACCAGGCCGTTCTTCGGTCCGAAGATCCGGAACTGGTGCAGGCAGGGGCGCATCTGCGACGAAAAGGTGAAGTAGGCGGTCGTGGCGCGCTCGTCGCGGATGATCACCCGCAGTTCGTCGACGATCTCCTCCTCGCCGGCCTGCCGGAGCGCGGGGCTGATGAAACCGTGGGCGATCACCTGGGGGGCGTCGCCAGTCAGGAATTCCGCAAGCCGGGCGATGCCGTGGCTGACGACGTTCTGCAGCAGCTTGCCGGGAAGGCGGCGCACCCAGTGCTGTTTGTCCCGCAGCAGGGCGTTCCCGTACACGCCGCCGAGTTCGTAACCGTAGTAGCTTTCCAGGTGAACGGGCGCGCCGCCGAGGAAGCCCTGGCGGACGAGTCGCCGCAGCCGGACCGCCGCGTGGCTGAACTGGAGGTCGTGTCCGGTGGTGAGCTTGAGCTTCCTCTGCTCCGCCAGCCGGACCAGCTCCTCGGCCTCCGCCGTGACGAGGGTGAACGGCTTCTCGACGTAGACGTGGCAGCCGTGCTCGAGGCACTGGCGGGCGATCGCGAGGTGACTCTGCGGTGGCGTGGTGACGTGGACCACGTCGGGCCGCGTCTCGCGGAGCAGCGTGCCCAGGTCGGTGAAGGTCCGGCCGATCCGGAACCGGTCGCCAAGCTGGCGCGCCATGAGTTCCTCGCGGTCGCAGGCACCGACGATCTCGCTGCCCGGAATGCGCGCGATCTGGGCGGCGTGCGAATCGGCGATCTTGCCGCACCCGACGATGGCGATCTTGAGTGACATGTTTCCTTCAATATTGCGGAGCCGCAGTCGGATAGGAACTGGAATCCGTCACCGAGGGCACAGAGAGCCAATCCGAGAACACGGAGCGTTTTATTGCGGTCTCATTTTGCCTCTGTGCGCTCTGTGGCTGACAAGATCGGCATCTGCCTCCATTCGAACGGGCGGGGTTTTTCGACGGTCATTGGGCCCTGAATTGGTCGAACGGGGAATTCCGCGCTCCTGCAGATCGATGAACGACCTTCTGGATTCTCTGTGGGCTCAGGCTGCCTCCGTGCGCTCCGTGACGGAAGATCCGCGCCGTGCTTGTTCTTCGTTGCGGCAGGCGGCGTAGAACCGCTCCAAACCCTCGGACGTGCTCACCTTCGGGGTCCAGCCCAGGCGGCCCTTAAGCTTCTCGTTGGTGTACCGGGTGCGCTTCCAGTAAGCATGCCACGTGCGCCGGTTGTACACCGGCGGAAGCTGCCCGTGCGACCACCGCGAATACAGTTCCCACGACCAGCAAAGCAGGTAGCTGACGAAGTGGGGCAGGCGGATGGACCTGAAGCTGCGGACGTTCTTCTTGTATCCGCGCAGAAATTGCCGGCTCGTCGGCGGGTCGTCGTCGACCACGTTGAAAACCTCGTTCTCCACCCCGGGCTTGAGCCCGGCCAGCGCGATGGCCTCGGCACAGTTGTCCACGTAGGTGAACGGGATGGGATTGGAGCCCCCGAGGTGCAGGAAGATGCCGAACGTTCCCAGGCCCACCCGCCCGGTGATCGCATTCTTGCCCGGGCCATACACCACGCCGGGGCGGATCAGCACGTAGGGGATCCCGGCGGCCCCGGCGTGGTCGATCACCAGCTGGTCCTGGCGGGCCTTGGCGAAACAATAGGCCTCGCCGCGCAGGTGCGGCTGCTCCTCGACCGGACAGGATTCGTCGAGCAGACGGCCGTGCGGCTTTTGCCGGTTCGAATACACGGCGAACGAACTCATGCTGACGAACCGCCGCAGGCCGCCCAGCCGGGCGCCCGCCGCCAGGAGATTCCGCGTCGCGACCACGGAGTTCGCGAAGGCATCGGGGAACGATTTCTCGCCGGTGCCGGCCGCCAGATGATAGATGACCGCGACGCCCTGGGCAGCCCGGGCGCAATCGTCCGGCACGAGCAGGTTGCCGCGGAAGATCTCGACGTCCGCGCCGGCCCGCCAATTCCGGATGCGGTCCTCCAGCGCGGACAGGTCGGCGAAGGGCCGGGCGAAGCAGCGGATCTTCCGGCACCCATGCTGGAGCAGGCTGGCCACCACGCGGGATCCGATGAAGCCGGCGGCTCCGGTCACGAGGACCGTGTCGTCTGGGCCGATGATGGAATCCGCGATATCCATGGGGCTCGTTCGTTGAACCGTTGATGACCCTAATGGCCGCCAATCCTGGTTGCTGGGGCGCAGGGTCGCTACACCCATCAGGGCTCCGTGACGTACACTTCCCTGACTGGATTCAGGCCGACGAACGCCAGCACCCGCCCGGCGTGGTCGCACAGTTTGATCAGGCCTTTCATCAGGCGGTGCTGGCCGGCCAGCGCCAGGAATGGCAGGGCCACTGCGTACAGCGGAACCGCCACCAGCGAAACGGCGAGGCCCCGCGTCCGTCCCCCCGGCTGGTTGAGCGCCATCTTGCCGCGCAGCAGCGCCCGCCGCAGCAGCACCCGCCGCTTCCAGCGCGCGGGAGGCACGACTTCGTACGCCACCGCCTCGTCGCACCAGACGAAGACATGGCCGGCATCGATCATGCGGTGAAAGAAATTCCGGTCCTCGCCGCCGCCCGCGAATTCGGGCCGGAACGGCGGCTCATCGGCCGGCATGACGGACCGCTTGAGCAGGACGTTGCCCGTGCGGCAGTGCTCCCAGTCGAGGACGTGTCCCGTCGGGTGGGTCGGACGGTCGAAGAATCCCCCCTTGATCAACCAGGAGGGCGGCGCCTGGTCGAAATGGGGTTTCACCGGCCCCAGCACGCCGTCGGCTCCGAATCTCTGGCGCGCCTGAAAGAGCGTTTCCAGCCAGCCCGGCGCGGGAAACTCGTCGTCGTCGATGAACGCCACGTAGTCCCCGCGGGCGTGCGCCAGGGCCTGGTTCCGGGCCAGGGCGATGTTCTGGCGGGGCTCGACGCAGTAGGTGACTCCCTCCGGAAACGCGGCGGCCGCCGCGACCGCGACCGGCCGGGCCGACTCGAGGCGGTCATTGTCCGTCACGACGACCGAGAAGGTGAACCCCCCGCCGGTCTCCTGCCGGGCCAGTTCGTCCAGCAGCCGCTTCAGCAGGTCCGGCCGCCGGTAGGTGCAGATGCAGACGGTGATGTCTGGAGCGCTCGGGGGCATGAAGGAAGGGGTGCGCCCCGTCAGGCGGAGGCCTTCGCCACCTTGATCGTGAGCTTGTAGTTCACGCCGAACTTCCGGAGCCATTTCGCCCGGATCAGCTTCGTTTCGGCCTGCAGGACCCGCTGGACGATCGCCCGCGGCATGCGCACACACGTGAAGATCCCGAAGGAGTCGAAATCGGTGACCGATCCGCCGAACGTCTTGATGACGGATTCGTGCCAGGATCGTGAGCGGTAGTACTCCGGGACAACCCGCCGCCGGATGAGCCGCGACAGGCCGTTGGCGAAGAACTTGGACAATCCGTACAATGAAGTGCCGTTCTTGATATGCACCACGACCACGCCCTGGTGCCGGCATACCCGGAACATTTCTCGAAAGGCATTCCGGCAGTCATCATCTTCCAGGTACTGCAGCACGCTCGTGCAGACGACCTTGTCGAACGTGGCGTCCGGGAACGGGAGCTCGGTCACGCTGCCGAGGACGAGCTTCACGTTTCCCAGCTTCTCCTCGTCGATCCGGGCGCGCGCCCGGTGCAGCATCTCCTCCGAGAAGTCGAAGGCGACGATCTCCTTCACCCGCTCGCTGAGCAGGGAGATGTTGCGGCCGGATCCGCAGCCCGCGTCGAGCACGATGTCCGATGGCTTGGGGTCGACGGCGCCGAGGAACTGCTGCTCCGCGCGCTGTTCGAGTTCGGTGAGGCGAATGGTGGTGCCCCGGTTGAGGACGTAGTCCGAGGAGGCGTTCTTGGCCCGGTCGTCAAACCAGCCTTTCCAGTAGTCGGAGGTATTTTTCCTGTCCGGCGGCGGTGGCGCTGCGTTTGGGGGGCTCATTTTCGTGGAGTGATTGACCCGGGAGTCGGTTTCGAAGGCGGCGGATCCGGGCCGGTCAGGCGGCGTCGACGAACATCCGGTGGGCCAGTTCGATCGTGAGTACCTTTTCGATCTCGTCCGTGTGGTTGCGGTCACCTTTCAGGTGTCGCCGCACCATCGTGTCCAGATACGCCTTGTCGAAATAGGGTCTCCCCATCGTCCGGGGGTCCAGAATCATGGCCCGCACATAGCCGGCCAGTTCCTTCCGAAACCAGATGCGGAAGTGCTGGAAGCGATGGCGTCCCACGAACCATCTCTCGGGCTGGAACGGTCCGAGCAGGTAGTGGATCTGCTCCAGCCATTGCGGCATGCCGCTCTTGTAGCAGTAGTCGGCCTGGAAGAGAAACTGCATGATCTGGTAGCGCCACCAGGAGGTGTTCCCCGTGTCGGTCGGCATGCCGGCGAGGGCGGGATTCCCGTGGCGGATCAGGCGCACGGTCAGGGGCCGCCGGTCGGCGCCGTCGAGGCGGGCGCGGTACATCAGGGCCACCAGATCGTGGTCGAGGAAAGGCGTCCGCACAACCACCTGGGACTGTTCGACGGCGAGGCGGGGGAAATAATACCAGGGCGCGTGCTTGAACACACTGAACGACAGGCGGTGGCCCTGGCTGACCGCCGCAAACGTCTCCACGGCGCGGCGGGCGTGCCCGGCGAACTCGGGTCGCAGGAAGCCGGGCCGGGGCGGGACGGCCTTGAACGCGCGCGACCCCCGCATGACTTCGCTGCCGAAGCTGCCGGTGATCTTCAGGGGCGCGATCTGGCGGGCCCGGCGATTCAGGTAGAGTTCGTAGGCGTTGCAGGCACCGAGATTCCCGTCGGCCAGGTAGACCGTTTTTTCCGCGAGCGCGGGAAAGGAGGCGAAGAACTCCCCATCGAGCGGCAGCACCTCGTGCCGGCAGCCGCAGGTGGCGGCCACCCGCCGGCCGATCTTGACGTCGAAGCAATCCCGATAGACGCCCCCGAAGGTGTAGCACACCCCGGTGGTCCGGCGGGGGTCGAGGTACGCCATGATCAGGCGCGTGTCGTAGCCGCCGGTCAGCGAAACGGCGGAGGGGAGGCGGGCGCGGGTGTACCGTTCCATCAGCCGGGGCCACATTTCCGTAAGGCGCGCCTCCAGGTCGGCCTCGTCGAGCGGCGCCTGCGCCTCCCATTCTCCGGCTTCAAAGTAGGTCCGGCGGTCGCGCGGCCTGCCATCCGCGAAACTCCACGCCGAGGCGGCGGGCAGGGATTCCACGCCAGGGAAGAGCGTGCGATTCTCCAGCACGGTCCCGCAGGAGAGGAATTCGCCCACCGCCCGCGGGTCGAGGGCGCGCACCTCCGGGCGCACCCGCAGCAGCGCCTTGGCCTCCGAGGCGAAGAGGACGGCCTCCCGGTCGCGACAAAGGAACAGCCGCTGCATCCCGCAGCGGTCGTTGAACACGATGATCTCGCCGCGCGCCTTGTCGACGAGCACCCCGTGGAACCAGCCGTTGAGGTGGCGGAGGAATTCGCCGCCCGTTTCCTCGTACAGGTGCACGAGCGCGCTGGCGTCTCCTTCCTGAAACGCATGTCCGCGGGCGCGGAGTTGGGCCGACTCGTCCGGGTCGCCGTGGTGCTCGCCGTAGAAAAAGAGGATCAGGTTTCCCGCTTCGTTGGTGACCGGCAGGCAGTCGCCGTAGGACCCGGGATGGCAGGTCCAGCCCACCCAGAGGCCCAGCGCCTCGTCGGCATAGGTGCCGGACACGTAGAAAGGCTCGTGCTGCATGGCACGGACCATTTCGCGGATGTCCTGCTCGCGCTCCTGCTTCGGACCGCGGCCGATGATGATGGCAAGACCAGGCATGGTTTCGCTTCAGGGTACTCCCGGATGCGCCTCTTGCGGCGTAACCGGCATCAGATCGGATCTTCGGCCGGTTACCGATGGCCCCGGCCGCCCGATCGAACGTGGAGGTGCGCCACGTCCCGCTCCCGTCGTGGGAGCGCCGCCGGGCGGAAGGCCCGGACGAAAAATGGAGCCGGCGGGAGGAATTGAACACTCCATCTGCCGATAACAAATCGGCCGCTCGAACGTTGAGCTACACCGGCAAAAAAGGGTACCGCCACTTTCGGGCGGGACAGGCGATTCCCCGGACAGGGCGAGCAATCAAGGGGAATCAACGTGGCCTGCCAACATCAATTTCCCGAAACCCCGGGCTTCGCCTGCTCGGACGCAATCGCGGGAATGGACGATTGCCCGTGGGGGGCGAAGGGCGTCAGTCACGGCCATCCGCGGCGCCGGCGGCCGCGGCATCCGCCCGCTTCGGGGCTGCCCCACCCGCCGGGCGGAGCGTGCGCCGGTACGCCCAGGCGCGCGCGTCCGACAGGAATCGCGCGACGGACGCCGGCAGGAGGTTCCGGGCGCCCCGATGGAGCCCGAGTTTCATCGCCACGCGCCCCGTGACCGTAAGGGGCACGAAGTACCGCGGAAACTGCAGCCGCTGAAAACCGTTGCGCCGTTTGAACTCGGTGATCGGCGTGTCCCCCTTGTTGTCGTAGATGTATTTCCCGTAGACGAAGTACTTCATCCCCCGCTGGCAGCACGCCTCCATGGCCTTTGCCAGCAGCGCATTGGGGGCATGCAGGGACAGATGGGCGTTCTTCGGGAGAATCTGCATGATCCGGCCGACTTTGCCGACGTAGACCGTCTTGATGAATCCGATCAGCTCGCCGTTGAGGTACGCGCCCACGAAGTCGCAACGATCGAGGAAACTCGAGTTCTCGCGTTTGACGGTCTCGAAATCCTTGCCGAAGTGCCAGAACCGGCGCCCCTGGCGGATCGGGCTTTCATCGTAGATCCCCTTGATGCCGCGCACGAGATCGTCGTCGAAACTGACGAGTTTGACCACCATGCCGCGTCGCTCCGCCCGGCGGACATTCTTGCGGGACTCCTGCGGCAGCGCAGCCCACCAGTCCGCATAGGTCGTGATCGGGACCGCCGCCACATCCTCCCACACGAAGGGGTGGGGGTATTTGGGCTGAGCCTCCCAGAAATCCTGGGCGAACGTGAAGATGTCCGGCCGGGGCGATACGGCCCTCAGTTCGGAGATGAACGACTCGGGCTCGTCGATGGCCCGGTCCTCGGTCCATTCCTCGTCGTCAATCCGCGCGATCCTGAGCCGCCGGCCGGTGCAGACGATCTTCCGCGCCTGGATGTGAAAGACCGGAACCCGGACTGCCTTTCCGCTGGCGCTGATGGTGGTATATTCGGTCGGCATGCGATGGAGTAATGCTGGCGAGGGCAGGACCCGAGGTCAGGTCCGCACGGCTGCCGGCCGGCGGGCGCGGCGTCTCAGCAATCCCTTCAGGCGCGCCATCTGTTCGGCGCGGTGGAAGGCGATGAGCTCGGGCGACACCGGCCGCGGCGTCCGGGTCAGGAGGGCCCAGAGGAAACCGCATTGGAAAAACAGGCCGCCGACGATCCAGGGGCGCTCGCGCATCTGGAAGCAGCCCCGGAGGAGCTCCCAGACAGGATGGCCGCCCACGTAGTAGGCCTTCTGGCCGTAGCGAAATCGCACCGTGAGCCGGTTATCCGTGCCGGTGCCCAGCGTGCGGTGGTGCAAGGAGACCTTCTCGGTGAACGTGCGCGTTTCCCAGTCCTTCATGCGCGCCGTCGTCACGGCGATCCAGTCGACCGCTCCGCCCTTAACGGGGACATAGCCGCCGATCGCGTCGAAGCATTCGCGCCGGAAAAGCTGGCAGGCGCCTGACACGTGGTCGAGTTGGGCGAAGCGGTGCGCGTACGTGTGCTGGTCCGGCCGATGCGCGTCCTCGACGAAAGGCGTCCCGGCCACGCCCAGCCGCGGATTCGCGGCGAAGCGGTCCAGCAGGAATTCGAGGTAGCCGGGTTCGAAGGTGATGTCGGCGTCGAGATTCCCGACGACGTCGTATTCGGTGCCGGCGAGGCGTGCATAGCCGGCATTGAACGCGTTGGCCTTGGCGGCGAACTGCCGGTCGCGGCGCTCCGGCAGCCGCAGCAGCTCGATCCACGGATGCCGGGCGGCGTGCGCCTGGACGATGGCGTCGGTGCGGTCGGTGGAGCCATCGCTCACGACGATCCAGCGCACGGGCCGCACGGTCTGCGCGACCACGGACTGGATCGTGCCCTCGATGAAGGCCTCCTCGTTGCGCGCGGGGGTGACCAGGGCCAGGCGTACGGGGGTCTCAGGATTCACGGGGGAGGGCGGCGGCCGGCATCGCGGTCAGCCGGTCGGCCAGGTGCGCGAGGGCCTTGAACATCGTGGCCTGGCCCCAGTGGAAATAGGGGGTCCTCGCCTTCATCAGCGGATACTGGCGGTAGAAGAAATAGCCGGAGCGGGCCTGCAGATGGGCCATCGTCCAGGCGGCCACCTTCTCCGCGAGCCCAAGGGCCGCCGGGTCCCGGTCCGAGAAGAAGCTGAGCGTGTCGATCGCCTGCGCCGCGCACTGGATGTCCACCGGATAGGTCCGGTCGTGGTAGTAGCGCGGCCGGCCCGTGGCCTCGAAGAAGGTCTCCCGGAAATAGCGGAAGCCGCGGTCGAGCTTATCGTCGAACTGGCGGTCGCCGGCGGCCTCGGCGTAGCGTTTCAGGCTGTCCAGGTTGTAGCCCGTGTGAAAGTTGTCGATCCAGTGGTATTTGGCCTCCTCGCCGTACCACCACGAGCCGTCCGGCCGCTGGCGGTGGCAGCTGTACCGCATCGCCGCCTGGGCCAGGTCGCGGGAGGCCTGGTCCCCGGTATGGCGGGCCGTGCGTGCCAGCAGCGCCGCGCCGAGCATGTTGGAATTGTGGATCGAGGACTGCCCGTAGGCCACGTAGCTCAGGCAGTCGCCGGAGTCCGTCCGCTCCCTCGGGAGCTTCCGGATCCACGCGCAGATGCTCTCGGCGGTGTCGAGGAACCGGGGCTCCCGGGTCTGCTCGTACGCTTCCAGGAACGCCTGTCCGATCAGGCCGCTCCAGACGATCGTGCCTTCCTGGGCGGGCATGCGCCCGCTGCGCGTCGTGAAATCGAAATGGTTGCCCCAACAGGCGTCCGCATAGCGGGGCGACTGATGGGCGCGCAACCAGTCCAGACAGTCCACCGCCCGTTCCAGGGCGGCCGCCTGGGCCGTCGTGCGGTGGCGGAGGAGGTAGCCCCAGGCCATGAACCCGCGCCCCTTGGTCGAGTCCATGGGCCTGACGCCGACGAGCGGGCGGATGTTGACGGGCGACTTCCAGACGAGCTGCTGGAGGATCCGCTCGCCGAAAATGGTCCCGAATGCCAGCGGCCGGAGAAATGAGGTCAGGCCGTCGCCCGGGTCGTAACCCCGGTACTGTCGGGCTTCCACCCACCGTTGGACCGCCTCGAGGCTGCGGGTAATCGTTTCGATGGGCTCAGGCATGCGGGGTGGCGGAGGACTGAGAACAGAGGAC
>CAZKDK010000001.1:37472-45998 GCA_964551145.1 uncultured Opitutaceae bacterium
CGGGTCAGCGACCGGGCTGGCACCGCGAGCGCGGGGAATCGGAGCACGCCGGCGTGACCGGAACCGGATCCTCGAGCCTCGACCGCGGATCGCCTGACGCCGCCCGTCTATCGTTCCGCTGCGCGTGCACAGAGCGAATCGACCAGGCCGAGGTAGGCCTCTTTGCGCGTCTCCCAACTGTTGCGGGCGGCGTAGGCAAGCGCGTTGTCCACCATCTGCTGCCGACGGAGGGGATCGCTCAGCACCTCGATGACGCCCGCGGCGAGGGCATCGGGGTTGCCCGACTCGAAGAATCGCACCACCGAGTCGTCGAAGTAATAGCGGTCGATCCGGGTGCTTGAGACCACGGCCGGCACGCCCACGGACATGAACTCCATGATCTTGGTGCTGTACGCCTCGTTGCCGAATGAGTCGGCCCGCTTCGGCACCACACCGAGATCGGCGTTCGCCATGATCTCGGCAATCTCGGTGACGCGGACCGGCTCAAAGAACCGGACGCTCCCGTTCAGACCCAACTCATCGGCCAGCGCCACCAGGGCGGGCTTCATGCTCCCGTCGCCGTAGATGTGGAATTCGGCGGTGGGCAGCTCCTGCCGGACCTTCCGGAACGCCTGCAGCGCGATGTCCAGGCCCTGGTGCCACTGCAGGCCGCCCGGGAAGATGATGATGAGCCGGTCGTCGCTGCGGGTGCGCGGCCGGGGATGGAAGACGCGCGAATCGACGTTGTTGATGAAGACCGTACAACGTCCCGCGGTCCCCGTGCGCGCCACGTATTTGTCGAACCAGAGGTGGTTGGAGATGATGATGTGGTCGGCAAACCGGGCGGACCGGCGTTCGATCCACTTCAACAGGGCGACGGATTTCGAATTGGGGCCGGCCTTGAATTTGCTGCCGTAGAACTCCGGGACGATGTCGTGGATGTCGAGGATCACCGGGGTGCCGGTCAGCTTGGGATACCAGGCGGCGTAGACCAGGAAGTCCGGGACGTTGTGGATATGCAGCAGATCGTAGCGCCGGCGCGCGTGCTGCCGCGCGATCCAGAGGGACGAACTGACCAGAAAGCGAAGCACCGGCAGCAGGAAGGACAGGCGGCTCTGCTCCTGCTTCGACAGGCGGGGCTGAAGGCGGAGGAGGTTGACGTTGCCGATTTTCTCCTCGAGCGGGATGGCCACGGCCCGCCGCAGGGCGATGACGTCCACATGGTCGCCCCGGTCGGCCAGGGCCTCCGCGTAACGCCGGACGCGCGCATCGGACAGGTAATGCGAGTAGGTGACCATGCAGATGCGCCGCGGCTTGGGGCGAAGCGGCGGCCGCAAGGGCGCGGCGAACGCGGCCAGATCACGGGCGGTCGGCTGCCAGTAAGCGCCGGCAAACGCCGTGCGCACGTGTTCCAGCAACTGGCGGTAGAAGTCGGCAGGATAGGTGCGTCGCGACGGCGGCGCGCCGTCAAAGCGGACGTAATCGGGATGGACGTTGACCAGCGCCATGCCGCCCTGGGCGGCGACCCAGTCGAGCTTCTTCAGCCAGATGTCGGGACCGCTTTCGCGCAGCAGGAAGAACAGCGTCGAATCCTGCGGCAACGTGTACGGAAGTTCGACGTACCCGCGGCGTGGCGCCGCGGCGGTCGCGGTGTCCGGTCCCGGAATTGAGGCCCCGGGTTCACCGGGCGCGGACTCGGAACCCGCGGATTGCCCTCCGGGTGCGCCGGCCGGCGCGGGCGCCGCCACCCAGTAGGGGAAGATCGTGCCGGCGCCGTCGGGCTGGAGTTCAAACGGGTCGGTATCGAACGTGGAGAGATCGTACTGGAGGTCCAGGTCGTGGATCCAATCGAGGTTCCGCAACATGAATCCCGAACGGAAACCGGCGGCGCCCCATTGGCGAAGATACGAGTTGATTCGACCCGCCTTTCGGGTGAATCCCCGCCGCGATGCGAAGAGCCTGCCATCATGGCGCAGATCGTGGACCCCCACCTCGAAACCGTGCTCGGTGAGCCAGCCGCGCAGCTTGGGGGGTACGGTGTAGGGGCCCTCCGGGATCAGGTTGAACGAGGAGCGGAAGCCCATCTGCATCTCGAGTTCCGCGAGCTTCTGGACCTTCTCGAGACCGTCGGGCCCCTCGGTATCGTGCGTGAGGACGACCGCGAACTTCTTTCCGTCGGGCCAGCCGGGCCATCCCGCGGGCGGGCGGGCGGCCGGGGCGTCGATCGGCCAGGTGTCGCGGCACCGCGGCCGCGTGCGCCTGGCCAGAACCCGGCGCAGACCGATGCGGAGAGGCCAGGGGAGGAAGGGTTTCAGCCCGAAATAGACGCTATGACTCAGCATGGGTCTTGCGCGGTCGGTCTCGAGTCAGTCCTGTCGGATGACAGGACGACGGAAGCCCAGGGTACGGAAGGCGGATGGTCGGGGTCGGGGGGGAGGGGAGGCCGTGCCGTGCCTCCGGCATGCATCGAATGGGTCGGTCCGCACCCGCCTCGCGCCTGCGATTCACCCGGCGGCGCCCGCGGGCCGCCCCGCCGCGGAGTCGGGGCGGGGACATTCGGGCCCGGGGATGCGGTGGAACGCGATCATGACCCCAGGAGGATGTCCTGGTTCAGCTTCGAGGGCACGTAGGCCTTGGTCTTGTTCAGCACGACGCCAACGTGGGCCTTGGACTTGGCGAGCAGCGAACAGGCCCGCTGCACCACATCACGCCCGGTCTTTTCCGATTCAATCGTGAGGAGCACCATGTCCATGAACCCGGCGAGGCGGGGGGTGATGCTGATCTGGCTGATCGGAGGCATGTCGAATATGATGTAGTCAAAGTCGCTCGCCTTGAGTCGCGGAACGAGCTGGTTGAATCGTGTCGGCAGGATCCGGGAGAGCTGGTCGGTGCTCGAGCCCTCGGTGACGACGTAGAGGTTCTCCTGCACCTGGGCGTTGTCCTTGGCTTCCAGGATCTCGTCCAGGCCGCAGACGGCCTTGCCCTTGTAGAACTGCTGGGCGGCCGCCTGGCCGGGCGTCATGTCAACCAGCAGGACGTTCCCTTCGCCCGTTTCCGAGCAGGTCTGCGCCAGCCCGGCGGCGATCGTGGTGACGCCCGCGCTTTTGCTGAGGCCGGTCACGGCGACGAGCTTCGGCTTGTGCGTCAGGTTGATGCTCTCGAAATAGCTGACCAGCCGGTCCCGGAGGGTCTCATAGAACGGATACAACGCGAGGTTTTCCATCCTCGCCGGAATGACTCTCGTGTGTGACCCGCTGGGAACCAGAGCGCCCTTCCTGGTGCCGGCGACCGCATCCGGCTTGGGCAGGGTTGCTTCAATCCGGTCGGCGAGAGATTCGCCGGGCGCCGCCAGCGCATCGAGAAGTTCGTTTTCCAGGGCGGGAGCGGATGCGGCGGCCGGTGCGGGCAGCCGGAGCGCCTCCTTCCCCGCGGGCTTGGCCAGGCGGCGGTGCCCGTTGCGGCCGATGTCGGGGATGGTGAGAAAGAGCGGAACCCGCACCAGACGCTCGATGTCGATCGGACGCCGCACCGAGCGGTCGAAATACCATTCGATCGAAAGCGCCCAGGCGACCCCCACCAGGATGCCGCCGAAGGCCACGATCGCCAGGCGCTTGAAAAACTTCGCCCGGTCGACAAACGGCGGCGAGGGATCCTGGATCGTGCTGATGTTGGAGACGCGGTTGGGTCCCAGCGCCTCGTCGATGCGGGCCTGTTCGAGGCTGGAGGAGTAATACTTGTAGTTCTCCTCCTCGAGGCTCAGCCGGCGCCGCAGCTCCATGATCGTCACCTCCATCTGGTCGGCGGTTGCGGCCTCGGCGCGCACGTCGCTGAGCTGGGAGGTCAGCACCTTGATCTTGGCCTGGATGGCCGCGATCCGCCCGAACTCCGCCGCCGGATCGACCGCGCCGGGCCGCGCGGCCTGGGACGAGGCGGCCACGTTCATGCGAGCCAGCGCCGGAAAGTCCGCCTCGAGCTTGTCCTTTTGTTTCTGCAGGTCGGCCACCTGCGCCCGGACGTCTTTGACCAGCGCGTTTTCGCCAGTGAACTGGGTCAGCAGTTCCTGCTCCCTCCGGTGCAACAGTTCCAGACGGACGGTCAAATCGCGATAGGCGTCAATCTGGGGCGTCGGAATCGCCGCCCCGGCGTCGCCTGCGGTGGCATTTCCCGTCGGCACCTTCTGGCCCAGCTGCTCCAGGATGGTCGTATGCTCCGCCAGTTCCGCCTGGGCGTCGTAGATGGCCTGGCGGATCCGGGAGATCTGGTCGGCGAAGGCTTTCGTGGAATCATCAAGCGAGATCACGCCCGCCTTGTTCCGCGCCTTCCGCAGGTCCTCCTCCGTCTGGGCCAGGCGCGCGCGCAATTGGTCGGTCTCCTGGGTCAGAAAGTCGCCCACGATGCCGACGGCCCGATGGATCGCGAGGTGCATCTTCAGATACTGGTCGATCACCGCGCCCAGCACGGGCTGGACGACGGCCGCATCGGGATGCCGGAACGAGATTTCAATCACGCTGCTCTTCTCCGGCACGGACACCAGCAGGCCGCTCCGGATGACGCTGGCGGCATGATTGAGGTCGGAGCCTCCACCCGCCTTGGCCAGGACCTTATCCGGGCCGACGGACTGGGCCACCGCCTTGGCCAGGTCGAGGCTGGTGATGATCTGCCGCTCCGAATTCATGATGGTCTCGCCCCGCTCGTCCGGCGACTTGGCCCGCTCGTCGCTGCCGCCGGGACCCGGCTTCTGGCTTTCCGTGATGACGTACCGGACAAACAGCTTGGCTTCCGATTCAAAGGGGGGCGGCTGGAACCAATACATGGCGAACGCGGCCGCAAAGCCCACCGCCGAGCAAATCAGGATCCTCCATTTGTGACGAAACAGGGCGTAGTAGATGTCGCCCAGCGTCAGGCCGGGAACGTGGGGCGCTATCTCTGGGTTGTTCATTGGATTCATGGGCGGGTCGGTGCCTCGGGCCGTTCCCGGATCTGGGACGGCGGAGTTGGGACGAAGGGTTTTCGGTGAGACTTAGGAGGTGAAAGTGGACCGGTCTGCGGACATGCGACAGCCGCCGCGATTCCCTGGGAAACGGCCCGGGCGGCGTTGCCGGCGTGATTCTGGCAATTGTTGTCTAGTACAAAGCGTAATGGACGAGCCGGCACGATCATAGCCGCAAAGCAGGCGCAACGCCAACCCGGCGGCCGATCCGGCTGTCACAAGTCGGTGTGCCTGGGCATGTCGCAAAGCCTGCAGAGGGCGCGGGAACCGGAGGCCGGGCAGGCATGCGCAAGGATCGAGCCCCGGCTTGCCAGCGGTCTCCCGTGGCGGGCAACATGCAGTCATCCGACATGTTTGTAAAGTGCGGCGCCGATCGCCCGGGAGACCGGGAGCGGCAGCAGGCGGAAGACGCCGCTGTGCCATCCCGTGGACTGGTCCCTGGCGGTGACGAAATCCCCGGTCCGGGGCTCGTACCGGACGTATTCGACCGGCTGTTCCGCCGCGCCCCAGCCCAGCTTGTACCGGCGCAGCCCCTCGTTGCCCAGCGAGGTCCGGCCCAGGTCGAGCTGCGCAAAACCCTGCTGGCCGAATTGTCTGATCGCCGCCCACATCACCAGGTTGTTGGCGCGCAGGTGCTGCCAGCGATGGTCGGAAGCCCCGAACTTGTAGATCGCGGTGCGCCCGCTCTGAAAATAGATCGCACCGGCCACCGCCGTGGCGCCGCGCCGGGCGAGGACCACCCAGCCCTGGCCCCGCATCAGGACATGCCGATGAATGTTCTCGAAAAACCGCCAGGGCTGCGGTGGCACGCCCAGCCGGCGGCGGGTCCGGCAGAGGAGTCGATGAAACTCCCGCACGGCCTCGCGGGTCTGGGAGAATTCGATGGTCAGGCCGCTCTGTTCCGCCTTGTGCACCGCCCGCCGCGCCGACCCTTCCAGGCGGGAAAAAAGCGCGGACGTGTCGGCGGACAGCGGGAGCTGATGGCCCCAGAACGAGGTCGACGCCGGCACGTCGCCGAACAGGCGACGGCCGCCGCGGCACTCCCAGTATTTCCAGCCCCGTTCCTTCGCATGGTCCCGGACGGCTGCGAAGAGGGCGGGCAGGGTCGCGCCCTCCGCGGCGAGCGGCGCACAGGCGTCGGTGAACGGAAGCGAGACCCCCCGTCGCCCCGTCAGCCAGCTGTCCACCTCCATCACCGGGAGCACCGCCGCGCAGCCCGCCGGGCCGGATCGATCCCCGCCGGCCGCCGGATCCGCGGCCGGGGAAGTCGCGACGAAATACACGGGCCGGAATCCGTAGGTCTCGTGAAGCACCCGGGCCCAGGCGGCGCCGTGGAAGAACGAGGCATCCGGAAGCCGCGCCAGCCGCGCGTCCCAGTCGGAGTCATCCAGCGGATCGATCCTCCGAACGGAGGGGAGTACGGAGCTGGGTGGAGCCAGAGGCAAGGGGAGGGAGCGGGAGCGAAGGAAGTCCGGCCGCGAGCCCGGCTCCGCGGCCCGCGCCGGCGGCGGAGTCCGGAGACCGGCACAGCGGCCCCTATGATCGGGGCTTGGCCGCGGGCGACGGGTTCTGGAGGCGGGAAGACCGGAGCACCCGGGCGGGGTTTCCGGCGACGACGGCACCCGCCGGGACGTCCCGCGTCACCACGCTGCCGGCGCCGACCATGGCCCGTTCGCCGACCGTGATCCCGCACAGCAGGGTCGATCCCGACCCGATGGCCGCGCCGCGCTTGACCACCGTCGGGACGCATTTCCAGTCCGCGTCGGTCTGCGGGCTCCCGTCGGCGTTGGTGGCGCGCGGATACCGGTCGTTGATGAAGGTCACGCCGTGTCCGACAAACACCTCGTCCTCGATGACGACGCCCTCGCAGATGAACGTGTGGCTCGAGATCTTGCAGCGGCTTCCGATCCGGGCCCCTTTCTGGATCTCCACGAAGGTGCCGATCTTGGAATCGTCGCCGATCTCGCAGCCGTAGAGATTGGTGAACCCGTAGATGCGAACGCCCCGGCCCAGCTTCACGTCCGGGGCGATCAGTTGATGGGAGGACACGGCGGATTGCATGCGTCGGAGGGGGGAGGGCGGCGGAGGCGGGGGGGCCGGAACCGAAGGCCCGCGCCGCCTGCCGGCGGGGCGGATTCGATCCCGCCAAGCCTGATCCTCCCGTCGGCGGCGTTTCTCAGCGGGCCGCGGCCGCGGCGCGATCGCCGCCGACCGGGGGACGGCTGCCGGACGTGGACGGGCGGGCGGCCCGGGCGGCGAGTTCGATCGGGGCGCCGTCCAGTTTGATCGACTCGGACGACGCCTCCAGAATCTGGACGACCTCGAGGCCCTTGGTGCCGTCGGACAATGGCGTCGTGCTGTGGTGGATACAGTCCAGGAAATGCTGGCACTCGGTCTTCAGCGGCTCGTCCTGCTTGATGTACGGGCTGTACATGTCGCCATAGTGATAGGCGTACTGGAACTCGCCGAACGTGTCGTAATGCGGCGGCCGCTCGACGCGGACGTCGAAAATCCGGATCTTCTCCTGGGGCGCGACATCGTCATAGACGATCATCCGTTTGCTGCCGACGATCGTCATCTCCCGGACCTTGCGCGGGTCGAGCCAGCTGCTCTGGATGACGGCCGACCGCTCCTTGGCGAACTGCAGGTTCATGGACGTCACGTCCTCGATTCCCGGGGTGATGTGGGCCGTGCCCCGGCAGTTGATGCTGCGGGGCCTTTCCTGCATGATGTGGAGGATGATGGACAGGTCATGCGGGGCCAGGTCCCAGGCGACGTTGATGTCCTTCTGGAAGAGCCCGAGGTTGAGGCGCCGCGAGGAGATGTAGCGGATGTCCCCGATGTCGCGGTGGTCGATGATCTCCTTGATCTTTCGGACGGCCGCCGAGTACAGGAACGTGTGGCCCACCATGAGCACCAGCCCCTGCTTGCGGGCGAGATCGATCAGCTCTTCGCATTCCGCGGTGGAACAGGCGAGGGGCTTTTCGATGAGGGTGTGTTTGCCGGCCAGCAGGCTCGCCTTGGCCATCGGGAAGTGCAGGCGGACGGCGGTGGCCACGACAATCGCGTCGAGGCTGGCGCCGTTGAGCAGATGCTCGTATTGCGTCTCGCCCTCGACCTCCGGGTAGAGCGTGCGCAGATGATGCAGCCGGTCGCGGCTGATGTCGCACATCATCTTCAGCTGGCATTCGGGCAGCGAGCGAAAGTTGCGGATGAGGTTCGGCCCCCAATAGCCGCACCCGACGACACCGACGCTGATCGGCTTCTTCATGAAACGTCCTCCGGGAACAGACTGTCCTTCGTATGGATGGCGGGAAAATCGTGGGAGTCCGGCCAGCGATGGGGGGCCTTGGCCCGGATCGCTTTCTCGACGTCCCGCGCCCGGGCCGCCGTCCGACGGGCGCGGAGCATGTCCCCGACCTGCTGCAGGATCGCCGGGACGGTGCGGAGGATGATCTTCACGTCGAGCCAGAAGCTCCGGCGGCGCGCGTATTCGATATCGAGGCGGATCATCTCCTCGAAGGTCGTCCGGTTCTTGCCGGACACCTGCCACAGGC
>CAZKDK010000002.1:0-43886 GCA_964551145.1 uncultured Opitutaceae bacterium
TATTGATCCAATAGGCAAAGATTCCCTGGTCGGGCCGGCCGAACTGGCCCGCGCCGGCGAGCACGCCGCAGCGGTTGATGAAGACCGGCAGGCCGAACGCCTCGCCGTATTCGAGCGCGAGCGCCTCGGAGGCGAGCTTGGTCGCGCCATAGAGAGAGACGGGCGGCAGCGTCGAGAACGACTCGTCGAGGCCGGCCGGGCCCACTCCCGGCGGGAGCTGGGCCGAAGGAGCGAGGACAAAGCCCGCGTTCTCAACCACGACGGGGAGCGCGGCGATGGGGGCGATCGAGTAGACGCGGCTCGTGCTCAGCAGGACGAACCCGGCATGGCGCGCCTTGCAGTACTCGAGCATGTTCACCGTGCCGCCGAGGTTGTGCTCCACCAGCTGCCGGCTGCTGGTGCGGCCGTCGACGCCCGCGAGGACGCTGGCATTGGCGGCCGCGTCGATCACCCAGTCGGCGTCGGGCAGCGCGTCGAGGTCGCTCGCGGCCCGCAGATCGCCGTGAAACAGCTTCACTCCGGCCTTCCGCAGGCCCTCGCGGTTGGCCTCGCTGCCGGGGCGGATGAAGTTGTCGAAACCGAGAACCTGGCGACCCTGGCCCGATTCAACCAAGGCGCGGGCGATGGTGCTGCCGACGAAGCCGCACACGCCGGAGATCAGGATCCTCATGGGTGGCCAGCAAAGCAGGAAGGGTGCTTTAGGAAAAGCGGGAAGTTTCCCGCGCCGCGCGGGAAGACACGCCGTTTGTGGCACTTTCGCGCGGTGATCCGCCCGGGCCAACGGCCGTCGCCGCGGGCGAATCCGGGATGTCATCCATTAGATGACAATCGGGTGGGGGGCGGGAAACGGGGGTTCGCGACGGAGATGTCATCCAACCCTGCACCGCGACGCTCGCCGTCTCGGGCGGGGGCGGGCGGGGGTGTCGTCGGTCGGACGACCAGGCGCCCGGGCGGGCCACCGTGGATCAATCCGGGTTGTCATCTATTAAATGACAACGGGGCCGGGGCGGCTGCGGTTGGCCCGGAGGCGGAGCAACGGCGTGCCTCCCGCGCGCGTGCCAGGGCCAGCATGAGCATTGCGGCGAGGAACCAGAGGCTCGGTGCTCCGCCGCCTCCGGAGCCGCCGCTGCCGGCCGACGGAGGTGGCGTCGCGGCGGTGTTTACCGTGAGCGTGGCGGCGTTGCTCGTCACGCTTCCGGTGGCGTTTGTCACGGTGATGGTGTAGCTGCCGGCGTTCGCGGACTGGACGTTGGTCATGCTTAGCGTGCTGCTGGTGGCTCCGCTGACGGCCGAGCCGTTGAAGTTCCATTGAAAAGTGGGCGCGGGCTGGCCTGTGACCGAGACCGAGAAGGTCACGTTAGCCCCGGCCGTGACCGCCTGGCTTTGGGGCTGCGCGGTGATAGTCGGGGCGGCAGCGAGATCGGCCGCGCGGATCGTGTTGTCGTCCGTGTCGGCTATGAAGAGACGGCCGCCGGCGCCGATTGACACCGCCGTGGGATGGTTGAACGTCGCGGTCGAACCGACGCCGTCGAGGCCGGAGCCAAGCTTCCCGGCGCGGCCGGCGGCGGTGCTGACCGCGCCCGCGGGAGTTATTTCGCGAAGCGCGTTGTTGTCGGTGTCGGCGACGAAGAGGTTTGCGCTCCGATCGACCGCGACGCCGGATGGATAGCGGAACCGCGCGCGGGCGGCGGGGCCGTCACCATAGCCCGGTTGACCGGCCTGGCCGGCGATGGTGGTCACGGTCCCCGTCGCGAGGACGATGCGACGGATGGTGCTGTTGTTGGTGTCGGCCACGTAGAGGCCGCCCAAAGCGTCGATGGCCAGAGCTTGGGGCCCGAAGAAACGGGCGGCGGAGCCCGTGCCGTCATCGGATCCCCAACTTCCGGCCCGACCGGCCAGGGTCGTGACGAGGCCAGCGGGCGAAATCCGTCGGATCACATGGTTCAGGGTGTCCGCAACGTAGACATCGCCATCTCCACCGACGACGACGCCCGAGGGCCCGTTGAAGCGGGCGGCGCCGGTCGCGCCGTCAGCCGAGCCGGCGAGTCCGGGTTGTCCCGCCAGGGTGGTCACGGCTCCGGCGGGCGTGATCCTGCGGAGGGTGTCGTTCTCCGTGTCGGCGACATATACGTTGCCGCTGCCGTCCACGGCCACTCCCGCCGGGTGATTGAAGCGGGCGGCGGCGCCGGCGCCGTCCGCGCTGCCGTTGGCGCCGGCCAGGCCGGCGAGGGTGGTCACGGCGCCGGCGGAAGTGATCTTCCGGATGACATGGTTGCTGGTATCGGCGACGTAGACGTTCCCCGCGGCGTCCGCGGCGACGTCGGCCGGAGCGTTGAAACGCGCAGCGCTGCCCGTGCCGTCAGTGCTGCCGCGGAGCAAATCCTGTCCCGCCAGAGTGACGACGGCGAGCTGTCCGCCGTTCACGACCGAAAGTATGGCCGGCTCGGAGGTCACGAGGCCGTTCACATTCGTGATGACGCAGCGGAACGAATCGCCGTCCGCTGCGGAGGCGGTGTTGATCGTGATGCTCGGGCCGGCCGAGCCATCGATCGTGCCGTTGGCGATCGCGTCGTCGCGAAGGTCGACCCAGGCCGCGGAGTCTCGTGTCCGACGCTGCCAGTGGCAGACGGCCGGCGAAGTCGAATCGAAAGCCACGTAGAAGGTCGCGCTCTGGCCGGTCGTCACGGTCTGATCCGCCGGCTGCGCGGTGATTGACGGCAGGGTTCCGTCGATCGAATCGTCCACGACGAAGAGACTGTGCTGGAAGCCGGCCGCGACGGTCCGCACGTGATCGGCGATTTGGATGGGGACGAGCTGCGCGGCGGTGGTGCCGTCGCCCAGTTGCCCGTAGTGATTGTCGCCCATGGCCCAAAGGGTGCCGTCGGTCTTGATGAACAGCGTGTGGTGCTGCCCGGTGGATACGGATCGGACGCCGGTGGCGATCCGGATCGGCGTGGTCACGTCGCCGTACATGCCGCCGAGTTCACCCGAAGCGCTTTCCCCCATGCCCCAGAGCGTGCCGTCCGTCTTGACGAACAGGCTGACGTGGTAGCCGGCGGCCACCTGCCACACGTCCGCGGCGATCGGCACCGGCGTCGCGCGATCAGCCCCCGTGCCATCGCCCAGTTGTCCCAGGCGGTTGTAACCCATGCCCCAGAGCGTGCCGTCCGTCTTGATGAACAGGCTGTGCTCGCCGCCCGCCGCCATGGCGCGGACGCCGCTGGCGATCTGCACAGGCGCGGTGACGATGGAGCCAGCAGCAGCCCCAAGCTGGCCGTAGCCGTTGTAGCCCATACCCCAGAGCGTGCCATCACTGGCCAGGAACAGGGTGTGGTCCGCGCCCGCGGCCACTGCCTGGATGCTGGAAAAGGGGTCGGAGGTCCGGTTGATCAACACCGGCGAGGCGCGGTCGGTCGTGGTGCCATCGCCCAACTGACCGTAGTTGTTGCGCCCCGAGGTCCGGAGCGACCCGCCTTGCCAGAGGAAGAGGCTGTGGCTGGCGCCCCCGGCGGCGGCAACGCCGTAGTCCGAAACGCGCGTAAACGTGTTTCGCGCAACCGTGGTGCCGTCGCCCAGTTGCCCGTAGGCGTTGGCGCCCGCAGTCGAGAAGGTGCCGTCATCCGTCACCAGCAGGCTGTGGCTCTGGCCTGCGGCCACGCCCCTGACTCCCGCGCGGATCGCGACCGGCGTGGCGCGATCGGTCATGCTGCCATCACCCAGCTCGCCGTCGGCATTGTTCCCGGCGGCCCAAAGCACATTCGCGGAAGCGTCCGGAGGCACCCCTTTGCGGATCGTGTTGTTCAGCGTGTCGGCCACGTAGATGGTGCCGGCCGCATCCACCGCGATGCCGCTCGGAAAGCGAAAAGAGGCGGCGTATCCCAGGCCGTCGGAATTGCCCTGACCGCCGGCGGCGAGACTGCCGGCCAGCCGCGCCTGGGATCCCCCGCGCGCGATTCTATCGATTGTGCTGTAGACGCTGACGGCCATATAGACACCGCCGGCGGCGTCGACCGCGAGACCGGCAGGATACGCCCCGACCTCGGCGAGGGTCGTCACCTCGCCGCCGGGAGTGACCTTCCGGATTGCGCCGACGGAACCGCTGTGCGACTGGCCGATGTAGATATTGCCCGCGGCGTCAACGGCCAGGCCGGCGGGGCGGGTGAACCGGGCGGCGCTGCCCACGCCGTCGGTATCCCCGAAGGACCCCGGCAATCCGGCGACGGTGGTCACCGCGCCGCCGGGCGTGATCCTCCGGATCGTGTCGTTGTCCGTATCGGCGACATAGACGCTGCCGGTGGAGTCGACCGCCACGCCCTGGGGACCGTTGAACCGCGCGTCGGCGCCCGTGCCATCGGCGCTGCCGGAGTTTCCCGCCGACCCGGCCACGGTGGAAACCGTGCCGTCGGGGGCAATCTTCCGGATCGTGTGGTTCGCCGTGTCGGCCACGTAGATTGTACCAGAACCGTCGATGGCCACCGCTCCGGGCTGGTTGAATCGGGCGGCGCTGCCGACTCCGTCGGCGCTGCCCTCGGCGCCGGCGATCCCGGCGATGGTCGTCACCGCGCCGTCCGGCGCGATCTTTCGGATCGTCGCGTTGCCAGTGTCGGCGACGTAGAGATTGCCGGCGGCGTCGATGGCCAGCCCGCCGGGAGCGGAGAACCGCGCGCGACTGCGAATCCCGTCGGCGCTGCCGGGACTCGCCGCACCGGCAAAGGTGGTGATGGTGTAGGGGAGGTAGTTTCCCTGGCCGAACGCCAGCGCGGGCAACAGGGCCAGTCCGAAAAAGAGTGGGACCGACCCGCGAAGCGTGACCACGTGCGAAGTCGCGGACAACAGGGCGCTTTTCATGGGAGGCAAGCCTGCCGTTGCCGGGCCGGATGAGTTCCGGCCGGGGCGGCCTAGGCTGGGGTATCTGGATGGGGAGTGGCCGAACGCGGACCGGAGTGGAGCCGGGGCTCGAGGAAGCGGGTGACGTCGGCGATCGTGCGGAGCCGGGCGAGGTCCTCCGAGTCGATCGACACGCGGAAAATCTCCTCGGCCAGGCTCACGATTTCGAGCATGGTGAGTGAGTCGACGCCGAGGTCCTCGATGAGGCGCAGGTCGTCGCCCGGCAGGCGGAGCCTGGCGCGCAGCGACGGCGCGACGAATCGTTCGACGATGCCGCGGACGACGACCGGGAGGTAGCCGGGGTCGCCGGTCGCGCGCAGGCGGCAGGCGGCCTCGTAGGTGGCCGGCGAGCAGCGCTTGAGCAGTTCGCGCAGCGCGGGATCGCCGCCGAACGCGGCGGGCTTCGCGGGATGCGGGAAGTGCTGGCGGGCGGGTGCGCCCAGGTCGGCGACGGACATGGCGGGGTGGTTCCATGGATACGACAACCCGGCGGGTGATACCCGCTATCAGGATCGGGGCGATGGATCGGGTTTTGACCCGGCGGTCGGCGGATCGCCGATTCGGCGGGCGTAAAGCCCGCCCCACCGTTCAATCCGACGGCGAATGTTCGGATGGTTGGGCGGGCTTCATACCCGCCACTTCGGGAATCCGACAATCAGAACGTCGCGGTCAGCGACACCGCGTACGTCCGCCCGCGCCAGTCGCCGTAGGGCTGGACCCCGGCGCCGGACGGATCGTTGGCGTACTTCGGGAAATCGGGACCGAAGAGGTTGTTGACGCGCAGCTGCGCCAGCAGGCCGACGCGGGAGCTTTTCCATGGCAGCCACCGGCCGAGTTCGGCCTGGAGGTACGCGTCGAACTGCCAGGAGGAATCGATGCGGTGGCCGCCCTGGCCGGCCCATTCGATCGCCGGCAGGATGCGTGAGTCGAAGTAACGGCCGTCGATGCCGAAGCCAAGGTGGCGGTTGTTCCAGCCCGCGCCGAAGTTTGCCCGCGCCCGCAGCAGGCCGCCCACGGCGCCGTCGGGATGGAGCAGTTCGTCGACCTCCGGCGAATCCTCGTACACCTGGCGGCGGAACTGCTGGAACCACACGAGCCGCCCGTAGAGCTCGAGCGTGCCCCCGGCGCATTGCGTCCAGGCATAGTCGAACGACGCGTTCCAGTTCTGGGAGCGGCGCCAGGCCATGTTGACGGTGCCGGTGAGGACGGAGGTCACGTAGCCCGCGCGGTGCGGGTCTCCCGGGGCAAGGGGCGCGCGCACGACGCGGCCGGGCAGGACCGTCTCGAGGTCCATGACCGCTCCGGGATCCAGGTAGACGAGTTCATTGACCTTGCGCGTGTCGACGAAATCAACGGCGGCGCGCACGCGGTGGATCTCGCCGCGCTGGAATAGCAGGCCCGCGGTCTGGGTGAGGGCCGATTCCGGCTCCAGGGTGGGAGCGATGTCGGTCGGCGCCAGCACGTCGTAGCTCTGGCCGCGGATCGGATCGTTGATGAAGGCATGATCGACGCCGGTGCCGGTGCCCGGCTGGCCGAGCTTGCGGCTCAGGTACGGGTTGGGGTAGCGGCTGGAGGTCGTAACGCTGCCGCGGAAAGAGAAGCCGTCCGGGAACGCGATCTTCAGTCCCCAGGTGGGTGCGAAGTACGCCTCCCGCGCGGTGTCCGCCGCCACGTAGCGAAGCGCGAGGTCAGTATCCACGCCGCGGATCCAAGACGGCAGCCAATGGACGGGCAGAAGCGGCGCCTGGAGTTCACCGAAGACGCTGTAGCGCTGGAGGGTGCGGCCGGTCCACTCGTCGGGAGGCGCGGCCAGCGACCCGTCGCCGAAGCGCCGTACGTCCGTGAAACCGGCCATGTGGCCGCGCCGGTAGTCGCCGCCGAGGTTCACCGTGCCGAGGCCGGTGGGCAGACGCAGCGATCCGTTGGTGACGCGCAGCGCGGCATCCTCGGTGTCGTAGTCGCTGAGCGTGACGAAACGCCCGCGCCCGCCGTAGTAAACGAGCACGCGGTCGTAGAACGCCGGCGGCGGGCCGAAGGCCTGCGTGTCGCGCAGCGGGTTGTAGAGGCCGTCATCGACGAGCTGCTGCCACCGGCCGGCATCGGGCTGCGCGAGGCCGCGGTACCGGGCGATGTTGCGGGCGTACTGGGTGTCGAGCGACACCCGCCAGTCGCCGGGGAGACGGACGAGGAAGCCGAGCATGCTGGAATAGGAGTCCAGGCGCGCCTCGCTGAAATCCTCGCCGAGGAGCGGGGCGGTCTCGTTGAGCGAGACCCTGACGTCCTGTCCGAAGGGATTGAGCGGCGAGCCGGCCCGCAGGGTCAGGTCGGCGGTCATCACGTCGTAGCCGCGGTTGACCACCGTCCGGGCGAAGATGGTGTCGAAGCCGACCTGCAGCCAAGGAAGGGGGTCGTAGACCGCCGAGAGGTAATACGCGCTGCGCCGCTGCTCCCGGCCATAGGGAAACTCGCGGCTGGCGGTCGAGGCCGCCATCCCGCCCGGCGCATCGAACAGGTCCAGGTTGCGCACGCCCGCGCGGCCGGCAAAGGCGGTGAGGCCGCCGGTGCCGTCCGCGCCCGGCGCCACGGAGGTCGCCGTGGGCGAACCGGCGCCGAAGAGCGGCGCGCCGTCGGCGCTGCGGACGTTCGGGGTGGCCGCGTAGATCGGGTCCCCGTTCCCGGCTGAGGTCGACACCCGGCCGTGATGATAGTCCAGTTCTGCCTCGGTGGGCGGCAGCGTCCGGCTGAAATTCGCGTTCAGGCGCAGGTGGAGCTTGCCGCCGAGCAGGGAGCGGCCGTGCAGGAGCGACAGGGACATCTGGGGCGCGTCGTAGCCGGCGAGCGCGTTCGTGTAGGCGGTCGTCACCTCGGTGGCATCGGCGTCCGGGCGCAGCACGATGTTGATGACGCCGCCGACGGCGTTGCCGCTGTAGAGGGCGGAGGCGGACACCGGCAGCACCTCGACCTGCTGCACCAGGCTGAGGGGGATGAGGTTGACGTCCGGACCGAGGATGCGCGCGTCCCCGAGCGGGTTCGTAAGGACCTCCGGCAGGCGCCGGCCGTTGACCAGCACCACGGTCTCGTCCAAGCCGTAGCCCCGCATGCTGAGGTTCAGGCTGCCGGCCACGAAACTGGGCATGGTGGCGTCCTGGTCGGGCGGCCGCGCGGCCGCGTCGGCGTCGAGCAGTTCGCGCTGGAGGAATTCGTTGAGGTTGATCACGCCGCTGCGGGTGATCTGGTTGCGGTCGTAGATCGTGAAGGGCAGGGCGTCGTCCTCGGTGCGCGGCAGGTCGAGATTGCCGGCGGCCGTGGGCGGCGCGAGGAAGGCCTGGCTGTGGCCGTAGGTCCGCAGCGGCTCGCCCTGCACGATGTAGGGGGCGAGGCGGACAAGTCCGGTGGCGGCCTGCAGCGTTTGGGGCGGGAGGTCCAGCGTCCGCCCCGTCTCGACCCGTACGCTGGGCAGTTGCAGTGGCTGGAACCCCGGACCCGCGGCGATCAGCCGGTAGGTCCCGGGAGGGACGGCGGTAAAGGCGAAGTCACCGCGGGCGTCGGTGGTCGTCGCGTAGCGCTCGCCGGCAATGATGACGCGCACGCCCCGGGCGGCGGTGCCGTCCTCGCCGACGAGCTTCCCGGCGATGGTGCCGGTGGCCTGCCGGAGTCGGGTGACCACGAACGTGGCGCCGCTGTTGCGGCGCGCGACGAAGCCGGTATCCCGCAGGAGCCGGTTGAGCGCGTCCGCCGGCTCGTAGCGGCCGACGACCGGCGCGGACTGGATGTCGCGCAGGTCGTCATAGGAAAACAACACCTCGATCCTCGCTTGTCTCGAGAAGGCCAGCAGCGCATCGGCGACCGGCTGGCGGGCCAGTTCGAAATCCTGCGCGGCCGCCAGCGCCGCCGGAGCGGCCAAGGCGGCAAGACAGGCAACCACCAGCGCCCGCCGAAGGGCCACGAACAGACCCGTAGCCATTGGAGGGCGAGCCTCCAGGCGAGCCGAGCATGCTGGATTCCCGGCTCGGCGGGCGCCTCGCCCTCCAAAGGCGGAATGCGGCGGAGATCCGGTGTCGGTCGATGAGCGGAATCCGTGGTTCATGCCTGGGGCCCGCCGGGCACGCTACGGTTCGGCGCGCAGGCTGACCTGCACGGTTCCATTCAGGTTGTGCGTGACACGGACCGGCAGCACTTCCTCCAGGGCCGCGAAGAACCCGTCCAGATCATCAAGGCTGAAGCGTCCGCCGATCCGCCGTTCGGCGGCGCCTGCGCTCACCGCGATCCCGCGGCCGTGGTAACGCGCGAAGAGGGCCACGGCATCGCGGAGCGGGACCCCGTCGAAGACGGCCTGGCCCTGCCGCCAGGCCAGCGCCGCATCGAGGGCGGCTGCAGACAGGGGCTGAACCGCGATGCCGCGCGGGCCGGCCGACAGCCGGTCGCCGGCCGTGAGGCTCACCGGAGCGGCCGCGCGGCCGCCCGCATCGCCCGGATTCGCCAGGACCGTTCCCGCGACCACGGTCACCTCGAAAGCGTCGGCGGCATCCGTGCGGACGTCGAACTGCGTTCCGGTGACCCGCACCGAGCCGGCGGGCGTTTCGACGATGAAGGGCCGGGCGGGATCCTTGCGCACGGCGAAGAAGGCCTCGCCCGAAGCGAGCCGGACCCGGCGCTCCCTCCGGCCGATTTCGATCTGGAGATTCGTCTGCGCATTGAGGTCGACCTGGGTGCCGTCGGCGAGGGTGAACGTCTGACGCTGGGCCATCGGGGTTGCGACCTCCGCCGACTGGGTCGGCGTGCGTCCAGGCCAGAGAACGAGCGCGACGGCCGCCGCGGCGGCCAGCGTCGCGGGGACGCCCCACCGCACCCAGCGCCCGCGGCGGGAGACCGTGGATTCCGCCGGCACGGCGAGGGCGCCGGCGGCAACCAGCGCCGGCAGCTGCAGTTCGAGGTCGGCGCCGAACTGGCAGTAATGGGAGAGCAGGTCCCGCCGGGAGGGATCGCCGGCCAGCCAGGCATCGAAGGCCGCGCGGTCGGAGGCAGTCAGATCGGATCCATCGAGCCGGGCGGCCCAGAGGGCGGCCTGTTCGTCGTCGGTGGGGTTGGGGCGGGTGTGCGAGAGGGTCACGTTGAAACCTCCTGGTCCGGGTGCTTTGCCGGGGCCGCCGGCGCCCGTTCGTCGTCGGCGGGCAGCGCCGCGCGCAGCAGCCGGAGGGCGCGGGCGTGTTGTTTCTCGACCGTGCTGATGGCGATGCCGAGGCGATCGGAGATTTCCCGGTGGGAAAGCAGTTCGACCTTGCGGAGCAGCAGGACCGCGCGGCAGCCCGGGGGCAGCCGGTCGATGGCCTCCCTGAGCTGCTGGAGTTCCTGGCGGGCCATCACGGTCTGGACGACGCCGGGGGTGGCAGCCGGGGAGAAGTCGGCGCGGTCGGTCGCCCCCACGATCGGCGCGATCCGGCGCCGCTTGAGGCGGTTGAGGGCCAGCCGCCGGGCCGTGGTGAAGAGGAGGGCCTCGGGTTTCTCGGCCGGCCGCTTGCCCTCGGCCGGATAGACGCGCAGGTAGGCGTCGTGGGCCACGTCCTGCGCCTCGGCGGAATCGCCCAGGAAACGCGCGAGGTAGCGCCGCAGCGGCGCGAGGGTCGCGCGATACAGCGTCGCAAAATCGCGGGGTTCAGGACGGTCGTCAGGCATGCAGGGGGGCCTATCCGCGGGGTCCGCACCGAGGGGTGTGGCCGACGGATCGCTCGGAAGCATGAGGCAGGCGGGGCATGGATTCACGCCAATTACCAAGGACAGCCCGCGACGACAGACCCGCTACTCGGTCCGACAAGAATTCCACCGGGTCCGGCGGGCATCGGCGCGCCGACGCCCCGCCACCGGCCCGGAGGGCAAATTGCACGGTTCCGGCCTACTTGCGCTGCTGCCAGGCGGCGGCGATCTGCCGGACGATCTCCTCCAGGCTGACGGAGATGTCCCAGCCCGGATAGTGCGCGCGCATCTTGCGGAGGTCCGAGTAGTAGCAGATGTGGTCGCCGATCCGGTTCTGGTCGACGTAGGTGTACACCTGGGCGCGGCCCGTGCACCGCTCGGCCAGCTTGAAGGCCTCGAGGACCGAGCAGGCATTGGCCTTGCCGCCGCCGAGGTTGTAGACCTCGCCCGCGCGCGGGGCCGCGACGAAGGCGGCCATGAACCGGGCCACGTCCTGCGCGTGGATGTTGTCGCGCACCTGCTTGCCCTTGTAGCCGAAGAGGCGGTACTCCCGGGCCTCGAGGTTGCACTTCACTAGGTAGCTGAGGAAACCGTGCAGTTCGACGCCGCTGTGGTTGGGCCCGGTCAGGCAGCCGCCGCGGAGGCAGCAGGTGGGCATGCCGAAGTAGCGGCCGTATTCCTGCACCATGACGTCGGCGGCCACCTTGGAGGCGCCGAAGAGGGAGTGCTTGGACTGGTCGATGGTGAAGGTTTCGGGAATGCCGTGGGCGAAGGCGGGGTCGGCGTAGTCCCAGCGCGTCTCGAGTTCGCGGAGGGGAATCGCATTGGGGGCGTCGCCGTAGACCTTGTTGGTCGACATGTGGACGAACGGCGACTCCGGGCAGGCCTGCCGGACGGCTTCGAGCAGGTTGAGCGTGCCGCCGGCGTTCGTGTCGAAATCGTCGAACGGGATGGCCGCCGCGCGGTCATGGCTCGGCTGGGCGGCGGTGTGGACGATGGCCGCGGGCTTGAGTTCGCGGACGAGGGCCAGGACGCCGGCGCGGTCGCGCATGTCGAGCTCGTGGTGGACGAAACCGGGCAGCTCCTGCTGGAGCCGCCGCTGGTTCCAGCGCGTGTCGCCCTGCGGGCCGAAGAAGACGGCGCGCTGGTTGTTGTCGATGCCGTGGACCTGCCAGCCGAGTTCGCGCGTGAAGAACGTGCCCACCTCCGAGCCGATCAGGCCGGAGGATCCGGTGACGAGGAGGGTCTTGGGCATGGGCATGGCGGAGGGGCCATGTCTTGCAGCCGCGCGGATCGGTGGCCAGACGATTCTGCGCCGCGGAATCCACAGCGCACGGCGTCCCGGTCCGGAGACTTCCCGCACGGGCCGCGGGCGGTCGCTGGATTCGGATTGGCAGCCGGGGGGATTCGCGCCCATGTGGGGGTATGCTCCAATACATCCGGTCCGCTCGCTCCGCCTCCGCCTGCGATCCCGGTCGGCCCGCGGCGCGGCGCCACTACACGGCTCTGGTCGCGGCGGCATTCCTGGCGGCCGCGTCCGCCCGGGGGGTCGAGCGGGTGCTCGAAGTCAGCGCCCCGGCCACGGCCGCGCCCGGCGCGCGCATCGAGGTCACCGTGCGGGCGAGGACCGATGCCGGCGCCGGGGAGCACATCGGTTTTCTGCACGTGCAGTATTCCGCGGACGGTGGCGGCACGTGGACCGGCTTGTGCTTCGAGCAGAAGATCGGAACCGAGGCGACGCGGAAATTCAGCATCACCACTGGCGCGGAGGGCTCGCAGACGCTCGTGCGCGCCCGGGTCGCATTCCGCGGCGGCGTGGCGGGCGACGTGGACTTTCGCGGCGCGGCGATCAGCTGGCAGGACGACTGGCAGGAGTGGCGGCAGCCGCCGGCGCGGTGGGCCACGACGCATGTGGGCGCGCCGTAGGCCGGTCAGTGCAGGTTGAACGCGCGCTGCAGCGCTTTGGCGCGCTCGATGTGCATGAACTCCAGCGCGGGCGCGGTGGCAGCGGGGGCGGTGGTGTACGGAGCTCGCATCAGCCGGCGCATTTCGGTGCCGCGCCAGGCAACGAACGGATCCAGGGAGGCGGGCCACCCGCGCAGGCAAAGCCCGGCCAGGCCGGCCAGCAGCACGCCGGCCGCCAGCCGGCGCAGCCTTGCCCGTGGCAATGCCTTTTCTATCGCCCACGCCAGCAGCAGTCCGGCGAAGGGCAGGGAGGCGAGCAGTGAGCTGTAGCAATAGCGCGAGCCGATCGCCGCGAGCAGGCCGGTATGGTAGCGGCCGACCCCGAGCAGCGCGGCGTTGCCGAGGTCGTAGACCAGCAGCAGAACCAGCAGCGTCCGGATCCGTCCGCGACCCACCCACCAGCCGAGCGCAATCACGACGAGCTTGGTGGCGCCCAGCATCAGCGAAAACGCGGAACCCAGGGGCGGTTCGCCGAGCAGGAGATGGCCGGGGTTGAGCAGGAAGTAGGCAAGCGAGAATTGCAGGGCCTCACCCCAATGCCCCGCCATGCTCCGCTGGTTGCCGCCGGCGAACAGGAGGATGGCCGCCGCCACGGCCGCGGCCGGGAGCAGGCAAAGCAGGGCGGCGGACAGGCGGCGGGATCGGGCCGTCCCGTCGTGGGCGGACGCGGCGGGCGCCAGGATCGCGAGTGCGAGCACGGCTCCCGTCAGCACGCCGCGGGAGAAGCAGCAGGCGCTGGCGGCGGCAAACAGGAACAGCGGGAAATGCGCCCGCCAGCTCCAGGCGGCCCTGCGGACCGGGGGCCGCTCCAGCCAGAGCAACCCGAGCAGGAGGAACGTCATGGCGAGCACCGCCGACCACTGCACCGACCAGCCCAGCGTTTCCAGGTTGGCGGGCGCGAGGGCGAAAACGAGCTGCGTGAAGACCGCGGCAATCCATGGGAAACCGGCTCGCAAGAGCAGCCGGCCGACCAGGGCGGTGTTGAGCGCGTGCGTCAGCCACAGCAGCCACAGCATCGCGGCGTAGCTGCCGTGGAAGCCGAAAAGGGCGCCGCCCCAGAGCAGCTTGAACAAGGGCGCGAAGTTCTCGGCGAAGAACTGCCCCGTCCATTTCCAGAAACCCATCTGCGCGATCTGATCGGTCAGGAACAGATCGTCCGCGAACCAGTAGAGTTCGGCAAACCGCCGGTGCCAGATCAGGAACGGTGCGAGCGCCGCCAGCCCGAGGAGCCAGGGCAGACCCCGCGGCCACGGCACGCCCGCCGCCAAAGGGCCGGGTTCCGCAGCGGGCCGGCGGCTGGCGTCGGAACGGGGGATCGGTGCGTTCATGGGGGGGAGGGCGCGGGGAGTGGCGGGCGGCGCCGGGTGATCACCCCGGTTTCGGCCGTCCGAACGGCCGGTTCACCCCGCGGGTGCCGCTGCCGGCGGCGTGGTCGGCGGGCGGGCGGCCCGGGAAAAAGACCGCCAGTCGGTCCCGACATCCCAGAAGACGGCGATGACAAACAGCAGCAACATCGGGTAGGCGGAATCCAAATACGTGACCGACAGGCTGGGGAATGAGGTGATGTGGACCAGCGCCCCCAGCAGCACGATCGCCGCGCAGGCGCCCCAGGCCGCGGCGGCGAGCACAATCGGGAATGTGAGCCGGCGCTGCCAGACCAGGTGCCCGGCTCGCAGGAATGCGACAAGCTGCGCAGCGATCGCGAGCCAGAGCAGGATGTGGCGGAGTACCTTGCCGATCATCTGGAGGACGGACAGCTTCCAGCTGTCAAGAGCCCCTTGACGGGGCAGCGGCGGATCCAGCGCCGGCGACGGGGCGAGGTTGTCGCGCGACAGGTCGAGGAAGATCTGGAGGGCGTCGTGATCCCCGATGCTCGCCGGCGGGTAGGCGCTGAAACCGCGGAATGACACCAGGAAATCCGTGAACTCAACCGTCGCCGCGAGCCATTCCCGGGTGAGTCCGGCGCGCCAGGGCGGCAGGAATCCGCTGCGCCGCGGACCCGCCAGAATCCGGCCGTCGTCGCACGCCTGGTTCACTTCCATGGCGAGCCGGTGGTAGAACGCCATCGCCTGATCGGCATCATGGCAATATCCCGCCGCCTTCACGGAATCGCGCAGCGCCCACATGAACCAGCCGCCGCCGATCTGGCGCTCCTCCGAGGGGATGTGGGTGACGAAGCTCGAGGCCCCGGCCCAGCCTTCGCCGATGGGGCCATCGAGGTGGGGACGCAGCAGGGCGAACGTCGGGCTCACCGGATAGGCCGCCTCGCGCATCTGCCGCGTGACGGGCACAAAGGGGAGATCGGGACCGGCCCGGACGCGGAGGAGCGCGCCGTAGGCGTCCTTGAATTCGCTGCTGCGGAACTCCACCGTTCCGAACCAGCCGTAGTGGCGGGCGTTCTCCGCGCACACGATGAACATCGGCACCGCGGCGCACACCAGCGCCAGGCCGCCCGCCCAGGCCATCGGCCGCCTGGGCACGGGCCGCGCCCGCACGAGGGCCACGACAACGGCCCCGGCCAGCAGCACGACGCTCGGGACGATCCAGACGACGTCCTCGCGGGTCATCCAGAGCGCCGCGAAGGCGGCACCGAAGAGGGCGGCCCACGGCGCGAGCCGCCGGAAGGGCCCGGCCCGGCGCGCGTACAGGGCGATCAAGCCGGCGAAGATGAGCAGGGCCAGCGGCGTGGAGATGTGCTGGCGCAGGACCCGGCCGAGCGACGAGGCCTCGAACGACATCGGATTCCAGAGCAGCACCGCATAGACCGCGAGGCGCGCCCCGCCGCCGCGCACCAGCGGGGCGAGGGCCCGGACGACCGCGGCGCAGGCGCCGGCGTAGGCGAGCTGCTGGGCGAAGCCGAGCGGCAGCCCGAGGAGAAAGACGAACGCGATCCACAGCGAATAGAACGGGCCCTTGGCCAGCGTGAGCTGGTTGTAGGGGCCGAGCCAGTCGCCGCTGACGAGCGCATTCGCCAGGTTCATGAACAGGCGGTCGTCGTGTTCGGCGGTGCCGATGGCGAAGATGGCCTGGCCGCGCGTCAGCCAGAGTTTGGCGAGAGTCAGGGCGATCGCCGCCCAGATCCACCAGCGGTTTTTCCACGAGGCGCTCATTGCGGGTCCTTGCGGGTGTCGAGCCGGAGCATGTTGAGGAAGAAATTGGTCATGATCACCTGGCAGCCGAGCGTGAGGCTGAGCGCGCCGGGAATCACCCAGCGCAGCATCTGGCCGGGAACCAGGGGTCCGAATCCGCGCTGGCGCCAGAGCCAGACGGAAAACACGGACAACCCCAGCCCGGCCGCGACGAGGATCAGTCCGGCAATCGTGCCCGTCTCGAGGGTGACGATCCGGAGCCACCGGGCGAAGCGCGCATCGGGGGAGCGCAAACCGGCCTGGATCGCGAAGAATTTGGCCAGCACGGAGAACGCGACCGCCTGGAAGCCGACGAGCACGGCGATCGCCGCGAAGAGCAGCGTGTTGATGTCGAACTCGACGCGGCCGACCCGGAAGGGGCCGGGGAGCAGGGCCGCCCCTGCCAGCAGGCCGGCGGCCATCAGGACGAGGCCGGGATAGAGGAACAGCCAGCGCGGGCTGAACAGGAGCATGAATCGCAGGTGGCGCCAGCCATCGCGCCACGGCCGGAGATGGGGGGGGCGGCCGCGGCCGTCCGGCCGCAGCACCGAGGGCACCTCGGCGATGCGCAGGCCGAGCAGCGAGGCCTTGATGATCATCTCCGTGGCGAACTCCATCCCGGTCGTCCGGAGATCCATCCGCCGGTAGGCCTCGGCCGAGAATCCCCGCAGGCCGCAGTGAAAATCGCCGACCGGCGTGCGGAACAGGCGCCGGCCGATCCAGGACAGGAACGGATTGCCCAGATAGCGGTTCTTCCACGGCATGGCGCCGTCCGCGATGCCGCCGCGGAACCGGTTGCCCATGACGAGGTCGCTGCCGCCGCGCAGCTTCTCGACGATCAGCGGAATCTGCCCGAAATCGTAGCTGGCGTCCGCGTCACCCATGACGACGAACCGCCCGCGCGCGGCCGCAATACCGGCCCGCAGGGCGTTGCCGTAGCCGCGTGGCGCGACAGCGACGACGGTCGCCCCTTCCCGGGCGGCGATCGCCGGTGAATCGTCCGTGCTGCCGTTGTCGGCGACCACGATCTCGGCGGCGATCCCGCCGTGGCGGACCGCCGTCGTCGCCTCCCGGATGCACGCCGCCAGCGTGCGGGCCTCGTTGAGGCAGGGCAGCACCACCGTGAGTTCCGGACGCGGGCCGGCGGCGGCATCTAGAGGGGCGGACATGCGGACGCCACCCAAGGGGCAATTCGGGGTCACGACAAGCCTCGTGTGTTTCGCGGCCTCATCCGGGCCGGGATGCCGGGTCGCCCGGGATTCGCCGCCGGCGGCGCGCCAGCACCGCCGGCAGCGCGCATCCCGCCAGGCCGAGCGTCGCGGCCAACGCCAGCACGCGGTGTGTCGGTTCCGCCCGCTCGGCGCGCAGCTGGGCGAGCCAGCGGCGGCCGAAATCCGCGTCGTCGGTGGCCGCCGGCCGCGCGACGCCGAGCCAGCCGTGTTGTTCCGCGTTGCCGTCGAAGAGGAACAGCGTCGCCTGCCAGTCCCGGAACGCGGCGGCGTCCACCATCCACATGATGACCGCCTCGCGGGGCTCGGTGGGCGGGACCTCGGCCGCCCGCCACTGCTCCGCGCCAGTCGCCGGGTTCACGAAGCGCCACCGGATCGCGTTGCCCGGCCAGTTGGGCCATCCGCTGATCGGCGTCGACAGATACCGGTGCCGCACCGTCGCCGGGTCGCTGCGCAGGATGCCGGTGAATGCGGTGCGTCCCGCCAGGAGCGTGCCGTACCAGTACAGGCGCGCGGCGGCGGGCTCCGTCTCCACCGCGCCGACCACGTCCTCCGGCTGGATCCGCCGGTCGGTGTCGCTGTGGAATACGGGGTCGACGAACTCGACCTCGTCCGACGCCGGGGAGTAGGCCGCCTGCCAGCGCTGCCGGATGTCGAACAGGAAGGGCTGCGGCCACGCGAGCCAGGCGGCGGCGGCGAGCGCGGTGCCTCCGCACCAGGCCAGGAACAGCCGCGGCCGGGTCCAGCCGGAGGGGGACGGCGCCGCGGCCGCCTCCGCCGGTGCCGCGCGGGATCCGCCGGCCAGGACCAGCGCCAGGCCGAGCAGCGCACCGGCGGCCGCCAGCCAGCGGCCGGCCGGCGGCAGCCAGCGGGCGAGCGCGCCCAGGCGCCCGTAATCCGCGCGCGCCTCGGCGGCCCCGGTTTCCGGCGGAAGGAGGGCGCGGAAGCGGGGTTTGCCCAGCAGCTCGATCACGGTCGGCGGGTAGGTGTAGAGCGTGTCGCCGATCTTCTCCTGCGAGAGGGTGGCCGGGTCGCCGGTGGCGAGAAACGCGCGGACCGCGGCCAGGTTCTGCGCGTTGACCGCGGGCCGGCGCTCGAGGTTGTAGAGCGTGTGGCTGGCGGTCGATTCGTGCCAGAGGCCCGTGGCCGAGATGCCGATCCAGACCGCCGCCAGCACGGCGACCGCGGCCCGCCGGGCTCGGGCGGGTGCGGCCAGCCAGAGCACGCCCAGGCTCGCGGCGTTCACGAGGTAGCCGAGCGCGAGGAAATCGCAGTAGCGAGAGACAAAGCCGGCCGTGTCGCCTCCGCGTCCGTAGCCGATCGCGGCGGCCTGCGACGCCACCCACAGGCCCACGGCGAGGAGAAAGGCCTCGTGCCCGGTCCCGCGCTGGCGGCCGAGGCACCGGCCGGCGAAGACCAGGAACGGGAGGTACATCAGGAAGGCCCAGCCGGGGTGGGGCAGCGGCCAGCCGAGCTGCCGCAGGCAGACGTCGAGCGCCACCCGCCAGGTGTCGGCGCTGTGCCCGGCGGTGACCGTCAGCGGCGGGGACAGCGCGAAGAACAGGACGGCCCCGAGCGCGGCCAGCGCGAGGCCGGCCGCGGCCCCGCGGCGGTCCCCCTCCCCGCGCCGCAGGCGCAGCAGGAGGAGCGGCGCGGCGGCGGCGTACGCGAGCACGCCCGAGTGCTGCGTGAACAGCACGAGAACGCCGGCCAGCTGTCCGATCCACCAGCCGGGCGAGAAGCCCGGCCGGGCGGCGATGCCCCAGAGGTAGACGAGGGACAGGCCGACCTGGAGGAAGACGAGCGACTGAATGCCCCACAGGGTGTTCTCCCACGTGAACGGCAGCGCGAGGACGAATCCGGCGAACAGCGCGAAGACCGCGCCGAGCCGGCGGCCGAGGGCCGGGGCGGCCGTGCCGAGGAACAGCCAGATCGCGGCGCCGTACAGCAGGGCGTTGACGGAGGTCTCGAGCAGGTTGTTCCACTGGCCGTTCAGCCGCGCCAGGGCGAACGACAGGAGGCGCGTCAGGACGGGCCAATGGTCGTTGAGCGGGGCGAGGAACGCGTTCCATCCCAGGCGGCCGTCCGCCCACGGGCCGAGCAGGTCGGCGGCCGTGCTCTTCCACTCGTCGCGGAAGGGGAGGATGGTGCCGTACTCATGGATCAGCTCGAGCCGCCCGCCCGCGGCCAGCAGCGCGCCGGCAAGGGCGGCCAGCAGCCACCAGCCGCGCCCGCGCCCGGCGGCGTCCGGGGGCGTCACTTGATCTCGATGTCCGTCCATGCCGTCCAATCCCATCCGTTGTCGTGGTGGGGCCCGGGATCGATCTCCAGGCGGAGCTGGCCGCCCGCGACGCCGCCCAGGTCGGCGCGGAACGGGTGGAGGCCGCGGTCGGCGGGATTCTCCCGCGGCTTCAGCTCCTGCGAGAAGAGCACGGCCTGCTCGCTGCCGCGGTCCCACACGACGCGGAACACGGCGCCGTCGGTCCGGCCCTCCAGGTAGGCGCCCGCGACGTAGCCGAAGGCGCCGGAGATCTCGCGCGCCCCGCGCGGCACCACGAACACCATCTCGCTCGGCGCATGCAGCACCTCGGCCTTGCGGCCGTCGATCTCCGCCTCGTTCGGCGCGGCGAAGGCCTGGAAGCTGACGGGGCAGGTCTTGAACATCCAGAACTGCTCCTGGAGCGTGTGCTGGTAAAAGGCCGCGCCCGCGGTCGAGGGGGTCACGGCGAAGAAGCTGATCCGCGCGCGCGCGGCGAAATACTTCCGGTCCCCCCGCGCCACCGCGACCGTGATGCGGCGGACCCACCGGTCGGGCCTGCCGCCGGCGAAGTTCACCAGGTCGGTGACGTCGTTGACGACCGGGTTGAGCATGAAACCGGTCCGGCCCTGGCCGGGCGGCAGGCGGAACTCGGTGCGGGCGCCGTCCTGCTGTTCGATCACCAGCTGCACGAGCGGCGCCTTGTAGACCAGGTCGCGCAGGCGGCCGAGCCAGGAGTACTCGAGATCGATCGTCGCCCACACGTGGCGGTCCGCCAGGTCGCCGAGCTCGCAGGGCGCGTTCAGGGCGGTCGCCACGGTGCGGATACGCCGCGGCTCGAGCGCGGCCCGGTCGGGCGGGGCGGCCCGGCGGCGCCAGAGCTGGAAGCCCTTTTCCGCGAACTGGTACTCGTAGTCGTGGACCAGGAGGTTGAGCAGCCGGGAATCGTCGAACGCGGCGAGGCGCCCGTCGATGGTCTCGACCTTGAGCAGGACGAATTGCGGGGCCTGCGCCGAGGCGTAGAAGTCCTCGTTGAGCCGGGCGAGGCCGGGCGTGTAGGCGGAGTAGCTCTGGAAGACCGGCCGCGGGTGGTAGTTGAGTCCGTTGAACAGCGCGAACGCCTGCTCGTAGCCGATCACGTCGACCGTGGCCTGCCCCACGGTCTTGCGCACCCGGGGCAGGTCCGCCACCTGCCGCTGTTCGCGCAGCCGCTCGTCGAAGCTCCGGCGGAAGCTGCCCCAGTGGAGCGCGTGGCTGACATTGTCCCAGAGCTTGTCCTGCATCTGGCTGCCGGCGTACCGGACCACGCCGGGCAGGGCGTCGTAGGTTCCCGCCACGCAGAGGATCCCGGCCGGCACGAGCAGCGCCCGCTGCAGGCGGCGCCACCGGAGGCCGTCGGCCAGCAGCGCGGGGAACCCGACGACCGGCAGGAGCGCGCAGAAGAAGAAGCCGATCATGTGGCCGTCGGCCCGGACGAATCCGTGCTTCCAGTTGAGGTAGATCAGGGCGGCGAGGATGCCGCCGTTGGCCAGCGCGCGCGGCCGGTCCGGATGGCCCCACACGTACAGGACCGCGTAGACGACGAGCAGGACCAGGACGGTCACGCCCTTCCAGAACGCTTCGGGCGGCGTCGACAGTCCCATGGCCTCCTGGTAGCCGCTGCTGACCTCCAGCGAGGTCAGGAGGTACCGGGGGAGGTTCAGCGGATTCTGCCCGCAGAGAATCCACACCGCCAGGTAGCCGCCGGCGAACCAGAGGGCGAGCTGGAGGGCCGCCCGGCGCCGCCCCAGCGCCAGCGCGTGCAGGCCCGCGGCCGCCACGCAGACCGCCGCCAGCATGAGGTTGGTGAACTTGACGATGGCGAGCAGCGCCAGCAGCAGCGCGAGACACGCGCTGTCGGCGTGGACCGCCTTGTCGGTGCGGCGCACCAGCTCCCAGCCCGCCAGGGCGATGGCGATCATGTGCAGGGCGTCCTCGTAGGTGACGCCGAGCAGCACGAAGAAGATGAAATAGACGGCCCGTCCCGTCCCGCGCAGGTCGCGGGCCCCGGCCATGATGAGGCCGGCGAACACCATGGCCGAGAGGACCTGCCAGAGCACCAGGCTGCCGAACTGCAGGCCCGAATAGGTGCGCCCCATCAGGAACCCGAGGGGACCGTAGGTGAACACGATGTCGCGCCCCATCTGCAGGCCCTGGTGGAAGAACCAGCCCAGCGCCATGCGCCACGAGGCGTCGAGGTCCGGCAGCGGATAGCGCGGCAGCGTGACGATGGCCGTCGCGAGGAGAAGCCAGAGCAGGAAGCTGCCCAGCCGGCCTCCGGAGGCGGGGACAGGGCCGGCCGGCGACGTCGAGTCGGAGGGCATGGGGTGAAGTCTGGAGTCGGGCGGACGGGGGTCTAGCGGGAAGTGTCGGCCTGGAGATCGGTCCAGAAGGTCCAGTCGGAGGCGCCGTTGCCGGCGGGGCCGGTGGTGATGACGAACTCCAGCGTGCTGCCGGCCGGATGCGGCGGCAGGTCCACCGAGAAGGTGTGCACGGGCCGGTCCTCCGGGTGATCCCGCGGCCGCAGCAGGTGATGGTAGAGGACGACCCGCTCGCCCCGCCGGGGCACCCAGGCCACGAGAAACTCGGCGCCGTCCGTCGGGGCCGGATTGTCCTGCGCGTACGCGCCATCGCGGAATCCGAAGCCGCCCTGGACCCGCAGGACCTGGTCGGGCAGGCGATAGCTCAGGAGGGAGGGCGCATGCAGGAAGATCAGCCGGTGGCCCTTGCCCTCCTCGACCAGCGGCTTGAAGGGGGTCTGGATGGTGAGCGGCTGCAGTCCGCTCGTCACGCACGGCAGGCGGTAGGCGGCCATTTGCTCCGGGGGCACGGCGGCCGCCGCGCAGGTGACGTCCAGCACCGGGCTGTCGCGAAACCTGCCGCTGGCGGTGACGGCCCGGGCGGACACCCGGTAGCGGCCGGGGCCGAGTTGGCCAAAGGGGGCGACGAACTGGATCGTGATCTTGCCGGTCGGCTGGAAGCTGGCGGAGTCAACCACGGCGTCGTTCACCCTCAGTTCCAGGCGCTGCAGGCGGGCGGCCGGGTCGTTTCCGACGATGACAAAGGGCGTCGGCTCGGGCCCGGCCTGGGGCGCCCCGATGAGTTCGGCGGGCGCCGGGTCGCCCGCCGGTCCGCCCGCGAGGGCCACCGGCGTCCGCCGCGCGGCGTCGCGGATCAGGTGGAGGCGGAACCCCTGGGGGACGAACTGGCCCGACTCGGCCTCGACGTAGTTGCGGGCGACGAACGATTCCAGCCGCGGGAACAGGTTCAGCGGATATTTGTGGAAATTGCGGTGAGGGCCGGGGCTGCAGTCGACGAAGAACGCCGGGCGCCGGGCGTCGAGCTCGGCCAGCAGGGTCTGCATCGTCCCGGGGACGATCGCGTAGCTGGTGTCCCGGCCGGGCTCCATGTTGGTCCAGGGGATGAGGCCGGTTTGGAACGAGCAGTAGGTGAAGCGCGAGGCCGGGCGGCGGTTGGCGTAGAGATAGATGTCCGGATTGTAGCCCCAGACGAAGATCCGTTCGCGGGGGGTCGTGAGCGCGTCGATGAACGCGCACGCGCGCATTGCCGGATCGTGCGGGTACTCGTCGTGCCCCCGGTTGGCGAGCGGGCTGATGATCAGGCTGAGCGCGGTCGCGCCGAGTCCGAGGAAGATCAGGACCGCGGCCGCGCCCGCCGATCGCGAGCGGTCCGGACGCAGGACCAGCCGGCGCGCGAGCGAGCCCGCGGCGGCCAGCAGTTCGCCGGCGCAGAGGGCAAACGCGGGCAGGCACTGGATGTAGTAGTGTTCAAAGCCCCGGCCGCTGGCCGCGGCGCCCGCCAGCGACGTCGCGTTCCAGGCGAGGAGATAAAAGACCCAGGGCTGGGTCGCGCGTTCCTCGGGGGTCGGCCGCAGCTGCGCCACGCGGAGCAACAGGGCGCCGGCGCCGCCGGCCAGCGCGGCCAGCACGAGCGGGTAGCGCTCCCACAGCCGCCAGAACGGGATGTAGTTCATCACCAGATGCTGCATGCCCGCGACGTCGGCCCCGTAGTAGAGCAGGTTGTAGGTGCAGGTATAGAAGACCATGTCGCCGAAGGCGCCGTGGAGGGCGAACCAGGCGCACGAAACGGCGTTGACCACGAGGAAGCCCAGCAGGATGCCGGCGACACCGTGGAACGCGGCGCGCCAGGGCTTCCGGCCCGTGACGGCGAGGAAACCGAGCGTGAGCAGGGGCGCGGCCAGGTCCACCAGACCCGGCTGCTTCGAGAGCGCGGCGAGGGCGAACAGGCCGCCGGTGATCGCGGGGGCGACGAAGCCGGCCCGATCCAGCGTCCGCCAGAACCACCAGGTCCCCGAGGTCGTGAACAGGATCACAAACCACTCGGTATTGGCCGAGTTGCCGTCGGCCGAATAGAGCAGGTTGGTGGTCAGGGCGCAGAAGACGAGCGTGGCCCAGCCGCCCGCCACGCGGTTCCGGGTGCGGCTTCCGATCAGGAACACGCCGAGCGCGGTGCCGGCGATCATCGCCGCCACGACGGCGCGCACGGCCCACAGGTTGTTCTCGCCGCAGAGGCCGAAGATCCCGGCGACGGCATAGTAGGTGAGCGGCGTTCGCTGGTCGACGGCGTCGCGGTAGAGCACGCCGCCGTGGAGGAGGGTTCGGGCGGCGGCTGCGTGGATCGCCTCATCGACGTTCCACAAAGGCACGCCCAGGGTCGGCCAGCGGAGGAAGAGGATCCATCCGAGCAGCACGGCGAAAAGCGCGAGGATGATCGCGGACGGCCGGCGGAAGCGGCGGGTGGCAGGCGACGGCGGGGATTCCATGGCGGAGCGGTGGGCGATCAGGGCGCGCCGATGAAGTTCGCCCAATAGGCCCAGTCGAATGCGTTGCTGTTGCGGGGGCCGGGCCCGATGATGAACAGGAGACGGCCGGGAAGGTCCGGCGGCAGCTCAACCCGGGCGCTCTGGCGGCCCCGGTCGTTCGGATTGGTGCCCGGAGTCAGCTGGCGATGGAAGAGGGTCGTCACCGCGCCGCTGCGATCCTGGAACTTCACGAACACGTCGACGCCGTCGGTGCGCCGGCCCGGTTCGGGATTGGCATAGCTGCCAGGTTCGAGGCCGTAGCTGAAGGAAACGGCCTCGAGGGCCGGCGGCCGGTCATAGATCAGCCGCGAGGGTGCGTGGGCGCCCCAGACATCCGTGTCGGTCTGCTGCATCCCGAGGCCATTGAAAGTTTCGCTTTCGACCGGCACGAGGATACGGCCGCCCCAGACGATGTCCGGTCCCGGACCCTGCGCCCGGAGATCGCCGAGGTAGGCCCAGTCGAAGGCGGTGTTGCTCTTGGGCCCGGGTCCGACCCGCACGATGATGCGGCCCGAGTTCTCCAGGGGCAGCTTGACCCGGGTGGTCTGCGGACCGCGGTCGCCCGGATTGTTGCGGGGATCCATCAACCGGTCGAAGAGGCGCTCCAGACGAAGGTCGGGATGCTCGAATTCCACGACGATCTCGATGCCGTCCGACCCGGTCCCGCGGGCGGGGTCGTAGGCATGCTCGTCGAGCCCGTACGTGAAGATGAGCGAGCTCATCCCGGAAACGTAGGGGTAGACCAGCTTGGCGGGACTCTGGGCGCTCCAGCGTCCCTGTTCGAGGGGCTCCATCGGGCGGCCGTCAAACATTTCGCCGGTGACCGCGGGGATCCGTTTTTCGCCGTAGCGCAGGTCGGGCCCCACGCCCTGGCCGCCGAGATTCGCCCAGTAGGTCCAGTCGAACGCCGGGTCGTTCATGGGGCCGGGCAGAAACTGGAGGATGAGCCGGCCGCTCTTGTGCGGGGGGATGTCGACCTGGCTCGTCTGGCGCCCCTGATCGGGGCCGATGGCCTTCGGATTCAGGCGGCGCCAGAAAAGCTGGGTGACGCCGCCGTCCGCCCGCTCAAAGCTGATGACCACATCGGCGCCCGTGGTGCCGTCGCCCTGCGGCCGGTTCTCGTACGCCTCGCGGTCGACGCCATAGCTGAAGGTCAGCTTCTTCAGGTCGGGCGGGCATTCGTACACGAACCGGGATGGCGCGTGCGCCTCCCACCGCGGGCCGTTCTTGTCCTCCTCGAAACCCACGCCGCCCTCGAGGGTGCCGCCCTCGACGGGCAGCAGGATCCGGTCTCCGAGCTTGATGCGCGGGCCGGTGAGCGGCTCCGGCGGCGGAGGCTGGCGGCAGAGCGCGAGATCTACGGGACGGCTGACGTGCCAGCCGTCGGTCCGCCGGACCGCCGCGCGGAACCCGGTGTCGCTGCCGGCCAGGTCCGCGCGATCGACGAAGAAGCCGGCGTCGCAGGGCCGGGTCGCCGGATAGACCAGCCGGCGGTAGGGCCGGTCGCCCTGGTAGATGACGATCTCGTCCGCGCCGGCGGGGGCCTTCACCTCCAGCACGGGCAGGCGGCCGCCGTGAACGGTCAGGGTGACGGCGACCTTGATCCGGTCGTCTTCGGGAGTGGACGCCGCCAGGGGGCCGGCCGGGAGCGGGGCGAGGCGGCGGTAGAGCTTCATCCCGGAGTTCTGGGTCGCCCCATAGTCGACCAGCGCGAAATCGCGCGTGACCAGGGTCCAGAGGCTGTCCTGCCGGTAGAGCGGATACTTGAGGTAGCCGCGCAGGTTCAGCGTGTCGGCGATGAGGGCGGGCGGATGCCGGTCGAGGTCCTCCCGCAGGCGCTCCCAGGATCCCGGAACGACGGCGTACCGGGTGTCGACGAGCAGGTCCAGGTTGGTCCAGGGAATCATGCCCGTCAGATAGTTGGTGTAGATGAACCGCGTGCTGGGCAGGCGCTGGCTGAAGAAATACAGTTCCGGCTCATAGCCCCACACGAAGATGCGGTCCGCCGGCGCCGTGTACTCGCGCACCAGCAGGCCCATCGCCTTCGTGCCGTCGTCCTGCGGGGAGAACCTCAGGCTGCGCCGCCGGCAGTCGAAGCCGGTGACGACCACCGCGACCGCGAGGAGCCCCGCTCCGGCCGCGGCCAGGCCCGGGCGGCCGCGGCGCAGGGCCGCCACCTGCTCGAGCAGCCGGGCGACGGTCCATCCGCAGGCCAGGCTCAGGCCCGGAATCACCTGGGCGCTGTAATGCGAGAACTCGCGCCCGCTGATGACGGTGGAGACCAGCCCCGCGGCGGTCGCGCCCAGGATCAGCCAGGGCAGGAGGGGCGCCGCCGCCGGCCGCTGCCGCAGGTCGCGCCAGACGCGCCGGAGCAGGAGGATCGCCGCCGCCACGCCGGCCACCAGCGCCGCCGGCATGTTCTCCCGGAGGAGCCGGAAGGGGATCCGCACGGCCCACAGGCGCTCCCAGAGCGGGACTTCGGGCACGTAGTACTTCGTGTTGTAGGTCCAGGCATAGAACCGCAGATCGTCGATCGCCCGGTTGGCGGCGAAATACGCGATCATGCCGGCCATGATGATGGCGAAGCCGGCGAGTTCTCCCGCCCCGAGGCTGAGGCAGGCCCGGCGCCGGTCGGAGCGCGTCCACGCGAGGAGGCCGGCGAGGACCAGGGTCACGCCCAGGTCGAGCACGCCGGGCTGCTTGCAGAGGGCCGCCAGTCCGAAGCAGGCCCCGACCGCCGCGCCCCGCCAGAAACCGGGGCGGGCCTGGGCGGCGGCGAACCCCCAGTAGCCGGCGACGGAGAAGAAGACCACGAACCAGCCCGTGTGCGCCGACAGCGTGTCCGGCACTCCCAGCATGAGGAAGGTGAGGAGCGAAAAGAAGACCGCGGCGGCGATGCCCGCCTTCTCATCGCCGAGGCGGCGGGCGGTCAGCCAGAGCAGCACGGCGCAGGCGCCGAGCATCAGGGCGACGGCCCCGTGCACGGCGCGCGCGTTCCATTCGCCGCACACGGCGAACACCGCCGCCTTCAGGTAGGGCACGAGGGGACTGCGGTTGTCGGCGGCATCGCGATAGATGACGCCGCCGTGCAGCACTTCCTCGCCCATGGTGAACGTCGAGCCCTCATCCAGGTTCCAGATGGCGCGCGGCAGCCAGGGGGCGCGGAGCCCGAAGGCTCCGACGACCAGGACCAGCGCGAACAGCGGTCTCCAGATCTTGGACATGAAAAAGCGGCGCGGCGGCGGGAGGCACCATGCCGTCCGAGGCAGCGGACGGCGTCAAGTCTGCCGCGCGTCAGGCGTCGGCGAGGAAGGCTTCACGGGCCAGGTCCGCGTGATCGGGCAGCACCTTGAGGTAATCATAGTAGCGCAGGGCCTTGGAGTAGGCCGTGGGCGTCAGCGACTTTCCGCTGCGTTCCTTGGCGAGGCAGGTTCGCATCATGCGGGACAGGCCCTCGACGTCGCCCGGCGCCACGAGGTAGGCCTCGGCGCGCTGGCGCACCATTTCCGGGATGCCGTGCACGTCGGTCGTGACGATGGGCGTGCGAAAGGCCATGGCCTCGAGGACGACGCGCGGGAACGACTCCTCGTAGCTCGTGCAGACGAAGAGATCGCTCAGCTGGTAGAAGTCGAACGCGTCGCGCGTCTCGGGCACCAGGGTGAGATTGGCGAGGCCGAGGCGCGCGATGTCGGCCGTGAGCAGGTCGAGGTAGATGCCGGGGCGCGCCCCGACGAGGACGAACCGGGCGGGCGTCCGCCCCGGGCGGTCGTGGTGGTTGAAATGATCGATCGCGCGGATGAAGACGTGCTGGCCCTTGCGCTCGCAGACCGTGCCGATGTTGGCGATCACGACGTCGTCGTCGCGGAACCCGTGCTTCCGTCGCAGCTCCGCCCGGGTGTGGCCGGCCCGGAACGCCTCGATGTCGTCGATGCGGATCCAGCTCGAGACCAGCCGGAAGTTGTCGTTGACGTTGTAGTCCTCGTAGTAGGCGCGCGTGGCGCGGCAGAGGAAGAGCGCGCGCGTGGCCTCCCGGAACGCCTGCGCCACCAGCCCGTGGAGCGGCAGGGGGAGCATCCGCTCGAAGAACCGGAAGATGGAGGTGCTCTCGTGGATGTAGAAGAGCGAGGGCCGGCCGGCCTGGCGCGCCAGGTGGACGCCCCAGAAGTTGACCAGCGTGTTGCACACGACGAGGTCGATCCGGTCCATCGGCAGGCGCGCGCGCACCTCCGCGACGCGCTCGGCGAACTGCGCCTCCGACCCGGCGGAGCAGAGCCGGTGGCGGTCCACCAGCGTGATGGGGGCGCCCAGCGCCTCGAAGGCGCCGCGCAGGGGGCCATCCTCGCACGCGACCACCTCGATCCGCCAGCCCGCCTCGCGCACCAGCCAGGTGGCGTATTCGAGCAGGAAGAGCGGCGAGCCCTCGAGATTGAGGTTGTGCGTGATCAGCAGCAGGCGGAGCGCGCCCACGCGCGCAGTGTGGCCGCAGACCGCGCCGCGGCAGCGCACGGCGTGGTCGACCAGTTCGAGGTGGGGGCTGCAGAACGGGTCGCGGGGGCGGGGGTACTTGCGCACGAACGCGATGTGCTCCGCCTCGTCGAACGTCACCCCCCGCGTGGCGCTGCCCCAGTGCATCAGCCGGGCCTGCGGCGTGTAGATCACCCGGTGGCCGGCCGCGCGCACGCGCTGGCAATAGTCCACGTCGTTGTAGGCCACCCCGAAATCCCGCTCGTCGAACCCGCCGAGCTCCCGGAACAGCCGGGTGCGCGTCATCAGGCACGCGCCGGTCACGGCGGACACCTCCCGGGCCAGGGCGTGCCACTCCACGGCCGCCACGTCCCGCGGGTGCCGCCGCAGAAAGGCCGTGTCGGCGAGCCCCCCGTGCGGACCGAGGATGATGCCGGTGTGGTTGAGGGTCTTGTCGGGATAGAGCAGCTGGGCGCCGGCGACGCCCACGTCGGGCAGCGTGAACCAGCCGGTCAGTTCCTCGAGCCAGCCGCGGGCGAGGGCGTTGACGTCGTTGTTGAGGTGCAGCGCCAGCGGCGTGTCGACCGCCGCCATGGCCCGGTTGACCAGGTGCGAATAGTTGAAGGGCGCGCGCGGATCCTCGGGGCGGACCACCGAGCACATCAGGTCCGTGCGGCGCGCGATCGCCTCGAGGTAGCGGACGGCGTCGGGGTCCCGCGAGGTGTCGTCCACGATGAGGAGCTTGACGTACCGCCAGTCGACGGTCTCGTCGAGCAGCTCGATGCATTCCTGCAGGAGGTGCAGCCGGTCGCGCGTGGGGATGACGATGGTCACCTGGAGGCGCGAAAGGATCTTCGGGTCCCACTGGAGCTGGTGGCAGCGGAGCTTCCGCTGGTGGGCCGCCTCCGGCAGGAACGGATCGGCCGCCGCGGCCCGGCGCCGCAGGGCGTCGGCCAGGGCCAGGCGCGCCTGCTCGACCGAAGGATCGGCCGGCTCCACGCCGCGCGGCGCCCCGGCGCGCGCGTGATGGCAGACGAACGGAACGTGCGCCACCTGGTCGGCGCCGAGCCGGTCGCCGAGGCGCAGGAGCAGGTCGTACCAGGGCACGGCCGCGAACGCCGCGCGGAAGGAACCCAGCTCGACGAAGCGGTCGCGCCGCACGACACACAGGTCGCCGGGAAACAGGCCGGAGAGCGCCAGCGCGGGGCTCCACTCGGGCCTGAATGCGGGTTCGGACCGGGCGCCGGCGTCGTCCATGCGGTCCCCGTCGGTGTAGACCAGCTCGAGGCCGGGCGCGGACGCCAGGCGCTCCGCCACGTGCAGGAGCGCGTCGGGCGGGAGGCGCGCGCCGGCTGCGAGGAGCGCGAGCTGGGTGCCGGTGGACTGGTGGGTGGCGGCGTTGAGTGCGCGCACCCGGTCGGCGGGTCCGGCGCAGACCTCGTGGCGGACGCGGGCGTTACCCGCGCCGGCCGCCGGCGCGTCGCCGGGGCCGACGATCCAGGCTTCCCAGAGCGGGTACAGCTGCGCGTGAAGCGAGGCCAGCAATCCGTCGAGCCCGGCCGGGCCGTCGACGGCATCGACCAGCAGGGTGAAGCGCGGCCCGGCGGCCCCCAGCGCCGCGGCCGATGCCTCCATGGCCTGGCGCAGGCGCGGCGTCAGCCGGTTCGCCTGCTGCCAGGCGTCGTAGGGCTCCGCCGACACCCGCGCGAGGTGTCCCAGGCTGGCCGGCGCCTTGCGCTGGTATTCGCTCCAGGCGGTCCGCACTCCGCGCCAGAACTCCCGCAGCGACCCGTGGCGGATGCTCTGGCCGCGCCCGGCGCGGCGCAGCGCCCGCACCGCCCGCACCAGGCACATCTTGTCCAGGGCGGGCAGCGGCCGTTCCTGATCGGCGCAGGTCCGTTGATAGAAGCGATGGGCGAAGACCAGGTGGCGGCTGCCGTCCTCGATCTCGGCAAAGATCTTTAAGGCGACCGGATTGGGCACCCGCTCGTCGACGTCCGCCATGCCGAAGAACTGCGACCGGGCGGCGTAGGGGTGATTCGGGAACATCTCGCCCGCCTCCGGCCGGGGGCGGTCGCCGTAAGCCATCACGTTCTCGACGAGCGGATGGGTGGTGGCGATCAGGCGCGTGATCCGCTGCTCCAGGTGGATGATCCATCCCTCGAGCTTCAACTTGCCGAACTGGGTCCCGCCGACGCGCCGCGGGTTCTCGAGGGCCCCGTAGAACGGCGGGTTCGGCAGGGTGTCCAGGGGCACGGCAGCGGCGGCGGCCACGAGCGGGCCGGCCCGCGCCGCCAGGTCCGCGCCCGGATCGGCCCGCTGGGCCTGCAGGATCTGTTCCAGGATCGGCGCAACCAGGTCCCCGTCGAGCGCGGCCCCCGGGCGCGGGCCGTGCCGCACCTTGATGGGCGTCCGCCAGATCTCCACCCACTGGTTGCCGGCGTCGAGCAGTTCGAGGCGCAGCATCCGCGCGCCCAGCGGCGGCGTGATCTGGAGGATGAATCCGGCATGCGGCAGGCCGGCGTATCCCCGGTGCTTGAGCTCGACGTGCTCGCGCGGCATGCCGAACAAGCCCAGGTACGGCACGTCGTCAATGACGGCGCGGATGTCGGAAAAGACTGCGCCGACCTTGGTCAGGAACCAGCCGCTGATCCACGTCGGCTCCCCGGTGAAAATCCATTCCTTCGGCGTCTCGACGTCGAAGAGGTAGGCGCTGTTTTCGTTCATGCCGCGCGGGGAGGGAGTGGGGGTGGCGAGGCTTGTAGCCGATTCCATGCGCCCGGACAAGCGCCGCCTGCAACGCCGGTTGATTCAATCATCGCTCCGTAGATCTCCGGCGCCCGCCGGTTCACCGTCGTGGCCAGCTGGCTCTTCATGAATGCGCCGTGAGTGTCACGGAAATCGGCGTCAAGCGCCGGGGGCCGGCGCGGCCGGTGCGCCGGCAGCGGGTGTGACGGACCCGGGCGGCGGCTCGAGCGGCGGCAGCGGCTGTTTCTCGAAAACGAACAGGTGATTGAGCCCAAGCTGAAACCGCCGATGCCGCCGTAGTTTGAAACGCGGTGGTGAGAAGATCGCTTGCGTGTTCGCCACGTCGAAACCGAAGTGCTCTTCCAGGGACATGCCGTCGATCAGCCGGACCGACCGCAGGACGACCAAGATATGGTCAACCCACTTGGACGGGACCGTGATGACGACGCGACCGCCGGGCCGGAGCAGGTCAAAGCAGGCATCAGCCAATGCGACGTGTTGAGCGCGTGGGATGTGCTCCAGGACCGCGAACATCGAGAGTGCGTCCCACTCCTTCGTCTCGGGCTTTACCGCGGGAAAGTAACCGCGATGAATCGAATACCTCGTGGTTTGGCGCTCGCAATGCGGGAGCGCCTCGATGCCAAAACCGATGCGGAGGCGCCGCCCCAAGGCTTCGAAGAGTTCGCCCTGGTGGGCGCCGACGTCGACCAGCCGGATATCGGTGCCCAGCCACGGCATTCCCGCGCGCAACCGCCAGGCCTGCAAAAAGCGATCAGCCGTCTTCATCTGCGTGCCGAACAGGGGAATAGGTCACACGGCGTCATCCATCGATTTCAATAGCGGATCGTTCACCGGCGGGTGGAATTCACCGCCGGACTGCGGCTTCGGCGGCGAGCGCGGCGTGGAGTGGCAGCACGTGCTCCGCGCTGAATTGCTCCGCCACGATCCGCCCGGCGCGGCGGGCGCGGGTGTCGTCGCCGGCCAGTCGGGCATCGAGGGCGGCGCGAAGGGCGCCCGCCAGCCGCGCCGCGTCGCCGGGCGGCACGAGCCAGGCGTCGTCCGGACCGAGCAGCTCGATCACGCCGTTCACATGGGTAGAGACAATCGGGCGGCCGAAAGCCGCCGCTTCCATGAGCACCCGGGGAAACGATTCCTCGAAGCTCGAGCAGACGCAGATGTCGCTCAGGTGATAGAAATCGTAGGCCTCCGGGGTCTCGTCGATGAGCCGCACGCCCGACAGGCCGCGCAGCGCGATTTCCTGCCGCAGGGAGTCCAGATACGCCCCCGGGCGCGCCCCGACCATCAGGTACTCGCGCGGCGGCAGGGACCCGCCCGCCGCCGCCAGATCGCGCTCGAGCAGCGCGATCGCCCGCACGAAGACATGCTGGCCCTTGCGTTCGCAGACCGAGCCGACGTTGGCAAAGACGACGGCGCCGGCCGCCACCCCGTGCCGGCGGCGCAGGTCCGCGCGGTCGTGCGCGGCCGCGAACCGGCCGATGGCGGCGGTGTCGATCCAGCTCGGCAGCAGCCGGAAGTTCCCGTGCCGCTCGAGTCGCGCGTGCACGGCGCGGGTGGCGGCGGCGATGAACACGACGCGGCCGGCCTGGCCCAGGGCCGCCTCGGCGCGCGGGATCAGCGCCGGCGGCAGCAGGGGGTCGAAGAAGCGCCGGACCGGGGCGCTTTCATGCACATAAAGCACCGATGGCGTCCCCCGGTGTCGCGCGAGGGGCACCGCCCAGAACGCCTGCAGCGTGTTGGCGACGATGAGGTCGGCTCCGGCCCACGCCGGATCCGCCGCCAACGCCGCCACGGCCCGGTCGAAATCCGCCGGCGCGGGCACTCCGACCAGCCCCCGCGCGTCCCTGATCGTGACCGGCAGGCCGGCCCGTTCATAGTCGGCCCGCAGCGGTCCGTCCTGCGGCGAGACGATCCGCACGTTCCAGCCCGGCTGGGCCGCCAGGTGGCGGGCGTATTCGAGCGCGAACAGCGGCGCGCCCTCCAGGTTCAGGTTGTGGGTGACCAGAACGACGTTCAGCGGCCCCCCGGCCGCCGGTCGCGGCACGGCGCGGACGGCTTCGCGCACCGGCTGGAGAAGGGGAGCCTCGGCGCGGTACGTGGCCCATGCGGCGCGCAGCGCGCCGATCCGCTCCAGCCATGGACCGGAAGGCAGATGGTGACGATGCGCGGCCAGGTGCAGGGCGGTGGCGGCGCGCAGGAAGGTGCGCGCGGACAATGGCGGCAGGGGCGCCGCGGCGCCGGCCACATCCCGCGGCTGGAACCGCCGGTTGAAGACCAGCTCGCGATGCCCGTCGTCCAGTTCGGCGAAGATGCGCAGGCTGGCGGGCAGCGGAAAGCCGGAGGGCACGTCCACCTGGCCCGAGAAGGCCGAGCGTTCGGGGTCGCGGAGTCCGGCGAACAGTCCGCCGACGTCCCGCCGCGGCTGGCCGTGGAGCAGCGGCACGGCCTGCCTGGGCTCGGTGAACGCCATCAGGCGGACAATCTTCCGTTCGCGGTGCGCGAGCCAGCCGGTGACGGTGAGCCGTCCGTACTTGACCCGGCCCGTGGCGGTGGGCTCCTCGAGGGCGCCGTGGAAGGGCGGGTTGGGCAGCGTGTCGAGCGGTTCGGCGCGATGGGCGGCCAGGACGGCGTCCGCCAGCCCGGACCACGACCCGGCGGGCCGCGCCTGGCGCGCCCGCAGCAGGGCGACGAGCAGTCCGCCGATCCGGCGCCCCAGGGGCGGATCGGCCGGCGGCGGCCCCGCGTCGGGCGCCACCGCAATTTCCTGGCGGTGGACCTCCTCCCACGTCCCCGTCTCGTCGCACACCTCGATCCGCAGCCGGCGCGCGCCGCGGTGGGGCGCGAGCAGGAAGGAGAACCCGGCGTGCGGCAGGCCCTCCCCGCCGGGGAATTGCCGCTCGATCTCGGGCCGCGGCAGGCCGCACAGGCCGAGAACGGGACGGTCGTCGATCCAGGCCCGCACGTCGGCCGCGGCGCGACCCGAGCGCGCGTGCAGCCAGCCGGCGATCCACGACCGGCCGGCCGGGAACCGCCAGCCCTCCGGGTGGATGTCGATTGCGAACTGCCAGTCGCCGGGGTCGGACATGAAGAACGCAGCTTGCAGGAAAGGACGCGCGCAGGGGAGCCGAAACTGAGCGGGCCTGCGGCGTCGCCCCGGCCGCGCCCGGGCATGCCGGACGGGACGGGCCGTCCCCGGGGCGACGGCGGCCGCGCGCCTCCGTCCGGGGAATGGCGGTTTGGCCGTTCCCGATTGTCTGAATCCATGGTGCCGATACTCATGCCAAGGGACAGCGTGGCCGTGCCGGGGCGGATCGTGGGCGATCTGCGGCGGTTCCTCGCCCGGACGGGATCGGGCCCGGGGGCGCGGCGCGAGGCCCGCGACGGGCTCCGGCGGCGGCTGGCGGACGAGCTGCGTCCGCAGGCGCGGATGTGGCTGAGCGTGCACATTCCCAAGACGGCCGGCCTGACCTTCAGCCTGGTGCTGGCGGAGGTGTTCCGGCGGGATCTCTACCGCAGCTACTGGGAGATCACGGACTGCCAGGGAAGGGTGGTGCCGGACTTTCCCGGCAACGCCCGCTGCATCCACGGGCACATTGATCTGGGCCGGCTGGTGCCGGCGTATCCGGACGCGACCCTCGTCACCTGGGTGCGCGATCCCGTCCAGCGGGTGGCCTCCCTCTATCATTACTGGCGGCGGGAGCCGGACTGGAGGCATTCGCTGTGCCGGAAGCTGCACCAGGAGAACCTCTCGCTGCTCGCGTTTGCCCGCCAGGAGCCGGCCCGGAACGAGATGACCCGCTTCTTCGGCGGCTTCGGGCCGCCCGACTTCCACTTCATCGGCCTGTTCGAGCAGCTGGCGGAGTCGATGGACGTCTTCTTCCGCAGATTCGGGCTGCCCCGGATGCCGGTCGCCCACGGTCACCGGAATCCCGACCGGGGAGCCGGCGGCTACGCGCTCCCGGCCGAGGACCGGGCCGAGATCGCCGGGCTCAACGAGGAGGACGTCCGGCTTTACGAGGCGTGCGCGCGCCGGTTTGCGCGGGAACGCGCGGCGTGATTGTATTGACGCGACCATGACGGCAGGATTCCCCGACTTGCAGGCCCGGTCGGCGGCATCGCCCCGCGCCGCGCCGCCGGCGGATCGCGCCCGCTCCCCGGGCCTTTCCCGCGGCCTTGCCCGGGCGCTGCGGGATTTTCTGGAGTCCTGCGAGACCCCGGCGGGCGCGGGCGCGCCGGCCCCCGGCGCCGCGGCGCGCTGGTGCCGCGATCTGCGCGGGAGCCTGGAGACGGCGCTGCTGCAGCAGGAGACCATGATCCTGAGCCTGCACGTGCCGCTGGCGACGCCGCCCGGATTCCGGGAGCTGCTCGCCGGCGTCTTCGGCGAGGGGTTCTTCGCGAGCTATCACGAGATCACGGATTGTCGCGGCCGCGCCGTGCCGGAGTTCCCGCCGGCGGCCCGCTGCATCCACGGCCACATCCCGCTCCTGCGGCTGCGGGCGCGGTACCCCGGCGCGCTCCTGGTCACCTGGGTCATGGATCCGGTCCAGCGCGTGGCGGCGCAGTACCGATACTGGCAGCGGGAGCCGGACTGGCGGAACCCGCTCTGCGAGGCGCTGCACCGGCAGCAGTGGTCGTTGCTGGAGTTTGCCCGCCAGCCCGGGGCGCGCAACGAGATGGCGCGATTCTGCGGGGATCTCCGGCCGGCGGACTTCGCGTTCGTCGGGCTGATGGAGGAGTTTCCGCGGTCCGTCGAGCTCCTCCTGCGCCGCCTGCAGGTCACGGCGGTGCCGGTCTTTGAAGACTACCGGCGCAACGCGCGTCCCCTGGCGCCCGCGCCGCTGCCCGCGGCCGAGGCCGCCGAGATCGCGGGACTCAACCCGGATTCCTGCCGGATCTACGCGCAGTGCCGAGACTGGTTCCAGCAGGCCTGCCGCGCAGCGGGCGTGTAGGCCGGATTCCGGGCGCGGCCCGGCCGGTGCGGCGTTGGCCGCCGGCGGCTTCGCCCCGCGTCAGGGCGCGGCGGCCCGGCGAGGATCCACCAGTACGTGGCCGGATGCGCGTCGAACCACCGGAAGACCGCGATGAGCATGGTGGCGGTCATTCCTGCCCGGCCGCGAGGGCGCGGGCCAGCGCGAGGTGCTGCGGGAGGATGCGTTCGATCGAGAAGGTGGTTTCCACGCGGTGGCGGGCGCGCGCGGCCATCTCCCGCGCGCCCGCCGGGTCGGCCAGCGTCCGCTGCAGCGCCGCGGCCAGCGCATGGGTGTCGCCCGGCGGCAGGAGCACGGCCTCCTGGCCGTCGCGCACGATCTCCGGGACGCCATGCACGCCGGTGGACACGATGGGCAGCTCGAAGGCCATCGCCTCGAGGACGACGCGCGGGAATGACTCCTCGTAGCTCGTGCAGACGAAGAGGTCGGCCGCGCCGTACGCGGCGTAAACGTCCGGGGATTCCGGCAGGACCCGGAGGTTGGCGTGCCCGAGATCGCGCACGAGGTCCGCGAGGTCGCGGTCGTAGGGGGTGTCGCGCCCGCCGACCATCAGGAACCGGGCGCGTGCGGCGAGCGCCGGATCGCGCCGCCAGAGCAGGTCGACGGCGCGCGCGAAGAGGGTCTGCCCCTTGCGCTCGCAGACGGAGCCGATGTTGACCACCAGCCATTCGCCGTCCGCCGCGGCGGCCCGGGCGCGCAGCCCGGCGCGGGGGTGGGCGGCGCGGAAGGCGTCGATGCCGGCGAGGTCGATCCAGCCGGGGTTGAGGCAGAAGTTCGGCCGCACCGCGAGGTCGTCGTAATAGCGACGGGTCGCGGCGGTCAGGAACGAAACCCGGGTGGCGCGGGCGAACGCCTCGGCCACGACCGGCAGCGCGGCGGCCGCCTGCGCCTCCGGGAAAAAGCCGGCGGGCGGGGTGCTCTCGTGGATATAGAGGAGCGAGGGCCGCCCGGCGGCTTCGGCGGCCAGCACGGCCCAGGCGGAGGCCAGGGTGTTCGCGACGACCAGCTGGGCGCCGGACCAGTCCGCGTGGGCGCCGATCGCCCGGATCTCGCGGCGCAGGGCGCGGGCGGAGCCCGCGGCCGCCAGCGGCGACAGATCGAGCACGCGCACGGTGGCCCCGAGCTGCTCGAACCGGGGGCGCAGCGGGCCGTCGCGGCCGGACACGACGTCGAGCCGGGTTCCGCCGGCGGCGAGGGCCTGCGCATATTCGGCCAGGAACAGCGGCGCGCCCTCCCGGTTGAGGTTGTGCGTGACGAGCAGCACGCGGCGCGGCGGCCCCGCGTCGGCCGAGGCCGCGGTCGGCGCCGACGGCGGCGGCGCGGACGCCCGGCGTGCGGGGGCCCGGAGGCGGTAGTCCCGCCGCAGGCCCCGGGTCTCGGCGCGCCGGGCCGGGCCCGGCGCCAGGGGCACGCCGGCGGACGCATAGGCCGCGCGGAGGGCGCGGAGCGCCCGCCAGAACGTCCACGGCGAGTAGGGCGGGTAGGGGCGCTTCTCGTGCTCGCGATCCTCCGTCCAGGTGCGCTGGACCTGCGCGAGGTGCCAGCTGCCGTCCGCCAGCTCGGCGCAGATCCGCAGGCAGCGCGGCTGCGGCAGCTGGGCGGGCACGTCGATGAAGCCCTCGAGGGCGCAGTCGTCGGCGCGCGCGCTTTCGGGATGGCGCATCTTCACGCCGGCGAACGGGCCCCCGTGGCGGAGGGCCTGCCAGACCTGCAGGTCGAAGGAGGCGAGGACGCGGCGGATCGACTCGGTCTCGTGGAAAAGCCAGCCCAGCACGTTGAGCCGGCCGAATCCGGCGCGGGCCAGCGCCGCGGGCTCGTCGAGATGCCCGTGGAAGGGCCGGTGCGGGAAGCGGGCCGCGCACGGCCAGGGCGTGGCCCCCGCGATTTCCGCGGCCAGCTCCCGCAGCGGCAGGGCCGGCTCCGCCCGGATCCGGCGCAGGAGGCGCCGGAGCGCCCGGGCGAACTCGTGGGCCAAAAGCGGCGCGGGCGGCGGCGCGGGCGCCGCCGGGGGCCCGGCCGGCGCGGCGGTCACGGTCACCGTGGCCACGGCCGTCCAGGCCCCGGCGAGGTCGGCGGCCTCGAACTCGAGGCGCGTTCCCCCCGGCGCGAGGTCGAGGGCGAGCTCGAATCCGCCGGGCAGATACGGCGTCGGCCAGCCGAACGCCGCCGCCAGGTCCCGGCGCGGATGCCCGAGGACGGCGGCGTGCACGCCATCCGGCGCGCGCGCGCGAAGATCGACGAAATGGTGTCCCGGCTTCGGGGCCAGCCAGCCGCGCAGCAGCTGCCGGCCGGCGGCGAGCGACTCGCCCGCCGCCGGGTGCTCGAGAAAGAAGCGGCTGATGGCGGTTTCGTGCATGCGGGGCGGCTACCCGAGGGCGGCCTCGCGGCACAGCGCGAGGTGCCGGGGAAGCAGGCGGTCGGCGTCGAAGCTGCGGAGCACGCGCGCGTAGGCCATCGACGGCATCGCGTCATCGCCGGCGAAATGCGCGGCGAGCGCCTGCTCCAGGGCGGCGCACAGCTTGAACGGGTCGCCGGCGGGCACGAACAGCGCCTCGTCGTTGCCGGTCAGCATCTCGGGAATGCCGAACACGTCGGTGCTGACGATGCGCACCCCGAAGGCCATGGCCTCGAGCAGGACGCGCGGGAACGATTCCTCGAAGCTGGTGCACACGAGGAGGTCGGCCATCCGGAAGTAGTCGTCGATGGCGCCGGTCTCGGGGACGACCTGCACCGCGTCGAGGCCGAGGAGCGCGATGTCCTGCTGCACGGTCTCCAGGTAGAGGCCCTCGCGGGCGCCGACGATGAGGAACCGCGGGGCGGGCCGGCCGGGAAAGTCCGCGGCGTAGCGTTTGCGGAGCAGATCGATCGCGCGGATGTAGATATGCTGGCCCTTGCGCTCGCAGACCGAGCCGACGTTGATCGCCAGGGGCGCGTCGGGCGGGATCCCGTACTGGCGCCGCAGGGCGGCGCGGTCGGCCGCCTCGCGCCGGCGCCGGAGTCCGGCGACGTCGACCGAGCTCCGCACGATCCGGAAGTTGTCGTTGCCGTTGTGCTCCTCGAACACGGCCAGCGTGGCCCGGGCGCTGAAGGCGACCCGCGTGGCGGTGCGCAGCGCCTCCTCGGCCGGCCCGCGCAGCCGCGGCGGGACGGCGGCCCGGGCAAACAGCTTCTCGACCGGGCTGCTCTCGTACACGTACAGCAGCGACGGCTTGCCCGCGAGCCGGGCGAGGGGCACCGCCCAGAAGCACAGCAGGGTGTTGGCCACGACGAGGTCGGCGTCGTCGAGGCGGTGGCCGGCCGCGAAGGCGGACAGGGCGGCGGCGAACGGGGCGGGATCCTCCGCCCGGAGCAGCGGCGCGGCGTCCCAGATCTCGACGGGGATGCCGAGCGCCTCGTACCGGGCGCGCAGCGGGCCCTCCTCCAGGCTGGCCACGCGGACGGTGACGCCCGCCTGGCGCGCGTGGTGGCGGGCCTGCTCGAACATCAGGATCGGGGCGCCCTCGAACTTCAGGTTGTGCGTGACGAACAGGAGGCGGAGCGGGCGCTCGACCCCCGCCTGGCGGTGGTGGTGCGGATTGAGTCGCGGCGCCGCCGGCGGGAACTCCATGCCCCCGCTCAGGTAGGGATCGCGCCAGCCGCCGTGCCGCGCGAGGAAGGCGACGTGTTCCTTCTCGGTGTAGCGGGCGCCGCGCGAGGCGCTGCCGGCGTGCTGGAGCGTCGCCTGCGGCGTGTAGACGACGCGCCCGCCGCGCTGCTGGACGCGCAGGCAGTAGTCGACGTCGTTGTAGGCGACCCGCAGCCCGCCCTCGTCGAATCCGCCGAGCTCCCGGTAACGGGCGGTGCGGGTGAGCAGGCAGGCGCCGGTGACCGCCGCGACGTTGCGCGCGGCATGCGGCAGGAACAGGTAGCCGAGATCGTCGGCCGGCTCGTGCTCGAACAGCACATGGGGCAGGCCGTCCTCGGTGCCGAGGCTGATGCCGGCGTGGTTGATCCGCCCGTCGGGATAGAGCAGGCGCGCCCCGACGACGTCGACCCCCGGCACGGAAAGCCAGCCGGCCATGTCCTCGAGCCAGCCGGGCGCGAGGGCCTCGACGTCGTTGTTCAGGTGCAGCAGCAGGGGAGTGGCGGCCCGGGCCGAGCCGAGGTTGACGAGGCGCGAATAGCTGAAGCCCCCGGGCGCGGGCGGAGCGGTCACGACCTCGCAGGCGAGATCGGAGCGCGCCGGCAGCGCCCGCAGCAGGGCGATCGTGGCGGGGTCGTCGGAGGCGTCGTCGACGACGACCACCCGGACGCTTTCGCGCGGCACGGTGCGGGCGAGCGCATCGAGGCATTTGCCGAGGAGGTCGGAGCGGTTCTTCGTGGGGATGACGACGGTGACCGGGTTCTCCCGCAGGATCGCGGGATCCCAGCGCAGCTGGTGCAGGCAGAGCGCATGGCGGCGCGCGAAGTCCGGCAGGAACGGCGCGGCGCGCAGCCCGCGGCGGGCCAGGGCCTCGGCGACGGCGCGGCGCGCCGCGTCGAAGAGGTAGCCCTTCTGGTCGCCGCGCGAGGCGGTGCTGGCGGGATGCGCGCGCCAGTGGTAGGCGATGAACGGCACGTGGACGACGCCGTCCGGGCCGAGGAGCTCGAAGCAGCGCAGGAAGAGGTCGATGTCCTGGGCGCCGGTGAAGTCGGGGCGCAGGCGGCCGGCGCGCTCCACGAGCTCGCGGCGGATGACGCTGAGGTGGTGCGTGAAATTGTGCGTGAGCGCCATCTCGGGGCTCCAGCCGCCCTTGAACTGCGGATCGAACCGGCGGCCGGATTCGTCGATCTTGTCCTCGTCCGTGTAGAAGTAGCCCGCGTCCGGCCGGCGCCGGATTGCGCGGGCGACGTGCAGCAGCGCGTCGGGCGGGAGCAGGTCGTCGTGATCGACGAGGCCGACATGGCTGCCGGTGGCGACGTCGAGCGCCGAGTTGGTGGCGCGGGCGATATGGCCGTTTTCCGCGCGGAACACGGGCTTGATGCGCGGGTCGTCGCGGGCCGCATGTTCGAGGATGCGGCGCACGTGGGCGTGCGGCGAGGCGTCGTCGGCGATGCACAGCTCCCACCGCGGGTAGAACTGAGCGCGGACCGAGTCGAGCAGCTCGCGGAGGTGGCGCTCCGAGGTGTCATGGACGGGGACGAGCAGGCTGACCAGGGGTCCGGCGTCCGCGGCCAGTTCCCGGGCCTCGGCCTGCAGCGCCGCCGTCAGCCGGGGGGTGAGCCGGTTGTGCCAGACCCAGCGGGCGTAGGGATCCTCGTCGCGGCGGCGCACGACGGCCGGCGGCAGGCGGGCGGGGGCGTCCCGGCCGAGGGTGGAGGCGAGATGGCTCCGCAGCCGCCGGACCTCGCTGCGGAAGCGCCCCCGGTCCTCGAGCCGGAACCGCCGGAGCAGCACGCCGCGCAGCAGGGCCAGTTCGCACTTGAGGAAGAGGCGCGGCCGGTAGACGGGGATGGGCCCGGCGTGCTCGTCGTGCCGGTCGAGGTGGAGCCGGCGGGCGGCGACCAGCTCGCGGATGCCGCCGGCCCGTTCGGCGAAGATCCTCAGGTTGACCGGACTGGGGGCGTCGGCGCGGATGTCGACCAGCCCGTAGTAGCCCGAGCGGACAGCGTTGGCGTGCTCGCGGTGTTCGGCGGCGACGTCGGCGCGGTCCTTCGGGTAGATCAGCCGGCTTTCCGTGGCGGTGCCGGCCGTGGCGTGCAGCCGCAGGATGTCGGTGCCGATGCCGAAGGCCCAGCCGGTGACGCGGAACTTGTCATACTGGGCCTTGAGCCAGTAGCCGGGGTTCTCGACGTTGCCGTGGAATCCCCGGCTGCAGGGAACGTCGCTGTTGAAAAGCAGGACCTCGTCCAGCACGCGATCGGTCTCGGCGCAGAGGCGGACGAAAGAGGCGCGGTGGAAATGCCGGTAGAGATACTGGAGGGTCTCGAAGACAAGCTCGGTGCGCAGCCGGCGAAGGGGGCGCGGGGTGGGGGGCAGCGCCGCGGTGGCGAGCGGGGTTCGGAAGAACTCCCGCCATCCGCCGCCGGCCTCGAGGGTGTCGAGGGCCAGCTCGCGGGCGCCCGACCAGATGCGCACCTGCTGGCGGAATCCGTTGCGCCGCGCCGCAGGATCGCCGGCGAACAGCGGCTGGATGTCCGGCCGGTCGAGTCCGTAGAGGCCGAGGAAGACGACGCCGTCGACCCGCGCGCGGAGGTCGAGGCATTCCCGGCCGGCGCCCGGATAGAACCAGCCGGTGATCTCCATATCCGGCGACGCGGGCCTCCAGTCGAGGGGGTGGTCGACGTGGAAGGCGAAGGGGGCCGGCGCGGTCATCGAGACCGATGTGCATAACTCGCCGGATGGCGGACAGTAAAGCCTCTTCCGGAACGCCCGCTGTCGTGACATGCCCCGGACGGCCCGCGGCCGGGCGCGCACGCGAGGGTGGGCCCCGCGAACCCGGGCAAAATAGAGGTTGGCAGTCTTGGGATTGTCTATTTGGGAGAATACCATGCTGGCTTCCCCTGCCGCTACCCCCGACCGGCTCGAGCGGGCGATCGCGATCGCCATCGGCGTCCTGGCGCTGGGATTCCATGCGTGGGGAGTGTCGGTGGGCTGGCACAATGCGAGCCTGCCCGGCAACGAATTCCGCCAGACCCAGACGGCGATCACGGCGCTCTTCGTCCAGCGCGACCGCGATTTCTCACTGGCTTATCCGACGCCGGTGCTCGGCAAGCCCTGGTCGATCCCGTTCGAGTTTCCGCTCTACCAATGGACGGTGGTGGTCGTGAGCGACGTCACGGGGCTTTCGCTGATGCACGCCGGGCGCGCGGTGAGCATCGCCTGCTTCTACCTGGCGCTGCCGGCGATCTGGCTCCTGCTCGGCCGGCTGGGCCTGGCGCCCACCCGCCGCATGCTGGTGCTGGCGGCGGTCCTGACCTGTCCGCTCTACGTCTTCTATGCGCGCGCGTTCCTCATCGAGACCATGGCGCTGATGTTCAGCCTCTGGTTCCTGCAGGCGTACGTGGCGACGGTGGAGCGGCGCAGCTGGGGCTGGCTGGTGGTGGCGAACGTGGCGGGACTCGGGGCGGGGCTGGTCAAGGTGACGACGTTCATGCTCTACCTGATACCGGCGGGCGCATGGTCGCTCGCCTGGCTCTGGCAGGCGCGCCCGCGGCCCGGCGGGCCGGGCGGCGGCTGGTCGCCGCTGCGGTGGACAGCCGGCGGCTGGTCGCCGTTGCGGCGGACCGCCGTCTGGATCTCGGCCGCCACGGCCATCCCCTTTGCCGCCACCTATGGATGGATCCGTTTCGCCGACGCGGTCAAGATGCTCAACCCGTCCAGCCGCAACCTCACCTCGGCCGCGACGAACGCCTATAATTTCGGCACGTGGGACACGCGGTTCGCTTCCGTCATCTGGCGCCAGCACGGGGAGATTGTCTTCAGCGAGGTGATCTCCGCGACGGTGCTGGCCGTGATTGTCGCGCTCGGCCTGCTGTTCGCCGGGCGCTGGCGACGGTGGATCGCCTGGTGCGTCGGCCTGTTCATGGCCGTGCAGGTCAGGTTTCCGATCCTTTACGCCTGGCATGGTTACTACTACGTCGCCAACGCGGTGCTGCTGATGACGGCGG
>CAZKDK010000003.1:0-3760 GCA_964551145.1 uncultured Opitutaceae bacterium
GACCGGAAGGAACCACAAAGGCACGGAGACACCAGGAGCGGGAATCGTCGGACGGAAAGGCGCCCAGGAGGACAACGGCAGGCATCGCGCGCGCCCGGACGCCACGGGTGCCCGAGGGCTCCCGCTCCTTTGTGGCTTCGCGTCCTTGTGGTGAAACAAGACGCCCCGGCTCCCGGCGATCCGCCAGTCTACTTCCAGCCCACAACCGTGTCGACGAGGGCGGCGACGCACTCGGGTTTGGCGTCGGGGCGGATGCCGTGACCGAGATTGACGATGTGGCCGGGGCGTCCGCGCATCGACTCGAGCAGCCGGAGCGTCTCCCGGCGTACGATTTCGGGCGTGGTGCTCGGGAGCGCGGGATCCAGGTTGCCCTGCAGGCCGACGCGGATCTTGCGGCGCTGGAGTTCCGGATCCTGCAGCAGCGCGTCGTGCGCGGCGGCGAGATCGACGGTCGCATCGACGCCGAGGACGCGCGCGCCGCTGGCCGCCTGTGCGGCCAGGTGGCGACCGGTGCCGGTGGCGAAGAGGATCACGGGAAAATCCGCCGGCAGGGCGGCGATGATGCGGCGGATCCACTGCAGGGAGGCCGGCTCGTAGTCGGGGCCGGCGACCAGCCCGCCCCACGAGTCGAAAATCTGGATGGCGTCCGCGCCGGCCGCGATCTGCAGCCGGAAATAGCCGATGAGGGCGGCGGTGAGCTTTTCGAGCAGGGCGTCGAAGAACGGGCGGTCGGTCCGGAAGAGCTCCCGGGCGCGGGTGAACGCGTCGGAGCCGCCGCCCTCGACCATGTAGCAGGCGAGGGTCCAGGGGGAACCGCCGAATCCGAGCAGCGCGGTGGCGTCGCCGAGCTCGCGGCGGACGAGGCGCAAGGCCTCGCCCACGTAGGCGAGGCGCTCCGGCAGGCCGTCGACCGAGAGGCCCGCAAGCTGCGCGGGCGTCTCGAGGCGGAAGTCCATCGCGATCCCGCCCTCGTCCTGGAACCGGTAGCCCTGGCCCAGCGCCTCGGGGACGACGAGGATGTCGGAGAACAGGATGGCGGCGTCGAAGCCGAAGCGCCGCAGCGGCTGCAGGGTGACCTGCGCGGCCAGCGCCGGAGTGCGCACGAGGCCGGCGAAGGAATGGCGCGCCTTCAGCGCGCGGTATTCGGGCAGGTAGCGGCCCGCCTGCCGCATGATCCAGACCGGGGGCCGGTCGAGCGGCCGGCCGGCGCAGGCGGCAAGCATCCGTTCGCGCGAAGTCATGGCGCAGACGCAGTGGCGCAAAGACGCGCCTCCGGCGCAAGCCGGATCGCACCGGGTCGCGCATCGGTCGCATGCAGTTGTCCGGGACTCCAGGAATCCTGGAGGGCGGCGCGCCGTCGCCGCCGGTCAGAGACCGGGTCGCGATTCCGGATTCGCGGAGCCGCGAAAAGGGTTGGAGTGGACCGGCCCTTGCGCCAGCGTGCCCGTCGCACCGCGTCCGCCCCGGTGGGGCCGCCCGCTCCGCGCCATGAATCCCGCCGTTCTCCCGACCATCGCCGCCACCGGTTTCGCGGTGGCGTTCCTGCACGCGGCCCTGCCGACCCACTGGCTGGCGTTCGTGCTGGTCGGCCGGTCGCGCGGCTGGAGCCGGGTGAAGACGATCCTCGTGACGCTGTCGGCCGGACTGGGTCACGTGACGGTGACGAGCCTGCTCGGCGTCGCCATTGCCTGGTTTGGATTCCAGATCGACGAGCGGGTGGGCCGGCTTTTCCCCTGGGTGAGCGGGGCGTTCCTGGTGCTCGTGGGGGCGTACTATATCCGGCGCCAGGTACAGGGGCGGGGAGTGTGCCACCACCATGCCGCGGGGGGCAGCCACCAGCCGAGCGACGAGTGCGGCCACGAGGACGATCACAGCCATTGGGACGAGGAGCTGAAGGACAGCCGGCTGCTGTCGTCCGGGACCGGCGACTGGACGGCGATCAGCGGGCTTTTCCTGATGCTGACCTTCTCGCCCTGCGAGGGCTTCCTGCCGATCTACCTTTCGGCGGTGCGATTCGGATGGCGCGGGTTTGCCTGGCTCACCCTCATCCTTGCCGTGGCGGCGCTGGCTGGGATGACCTTGTTCACGTGGCTGACGCTGCGGGGGCTGGACCGGATCCGCATCCAGCCGTTGGAGCGCCGGGAGGCGGGCCTGATCGGCGGCGCATTCTGCATCCTCGGCGTGCTCGTGGTACTGTTGGAGCGCTGAGGCGGCGCGGCCACCCCTGACAGAGGCACAGAGGTCAGGCGACAGAGGACAGGATTGCAGGACGCCAGATCCGGCCGATTAGGGCAGCCCAGCGCCAAAGTGCGATATGGCTGGTCGCAGGACCAGCCGGTCAGTGTTTCGCGCCGGAGGTGTCGACGTGGACCTCGGGACCGGGAGTCTCGTCGGCGGCGGGAAGCATGTCTTCAGGGCGGAGCGGCATTGCCCGGATGCCCGGGGCGTTTCCGCCGTTCGTAGGCGTCGCGACGGGCCCGGCGGAGGGTCCGGTCGCAGGCTGCGGTTGAGGCCCTCCGGTCGCCGGAGCCGGTGAGGCGACCGGGCCTGCGCTAGACGGCGGAGTCACGGACGCCGCGGCTGCGGCGCCCGGCAACGGCCCGAGGGCGATAAACCCGCGCGCGATGAGTCGCGTGGTTGTGATGTCGCGGAGCTTCGATTCGGGGCTGCCCAAAATCACTGCGATGATGCGCCGGCCGTTGCGCTGGACGGTGGCGACGAGCGAAAATCCCGCCTGCCGGTAATAGCCGGTCTTGAGGCCATCGCAGCCCGGGACGAGCGCGAGCAGGTGATTGTGCGTCCTCATCTGCATGACCTTGCCGTTCTGGTGCCGGAAATCGCGCTCGCGCACCGACGAGTAGCGGAGAATGTCGGTCTCGGTCATGAGCCGGCGGGCGAGGATCGCGAGATCGCGCGCGGTCGTCAGGTCGGCCTCCTGGCCCCGGCCGGGAGGCAGTCCATGCGGGGACTGGAACACCGTGCGCGTCATGCCGAGTTCCCGGGCCTTGGCGTTCATCAGTTCGACGAAGGCCTCCTTCGAGCCCGCAACCTGGATTGCGAGCGCGGTCGCGGCGTCGTTGGCTGACTGCACCATCAGCGCATAGAGCATGTCGTCGACGGTGATGTGTTCCTTGTCGACAAGGTACACCTGGGAGCCGCCGGTGCGGGCGGCTTCGGCCGTGACCGTCACGGGCGTGTCGAGTTTCAGCTCACCCTGTTTGATCCTCTCCGCCACGATGAGGAAGGTCATGAGCTTGGTCACGCTGGCGGGCGGGTTCTGGACGTCCGCCTTGTCCTCGAAAAGGATGCGTCCGGTGGCGGCGTCGACCACGATGGCGCTGCGGTAGGCCTCGGGGTTGATCTCGTCGGTCGGCTGGGTGGATCGGGCGGTGTGGTGGGCGGCGTGGAGCGCGCCGGTCAGCCCGGCGGACAGAAGGAGGCACGAGAAGACTCGAAACGGCCGACGGAAAATCATGGGCCGAGCGAGGGGAATTTTGCGCGCCCACGCGAGCAGAAAACGTCGCTGCGAGCGCAGCAGAAAATCCGGCCTTGGCGGCGGACGCGCCGGGCGCGGCGGCGGCGACGGCGGGGCTATCGTGCCGGCTGAGCTTCCGGCGGGCGCAGGAGGGCGGCGGCGGTCCAGAGGACCGGGGCCTGGCCATGCAGGTTGCCGGTCTGGCGCGCGCGGGCGAGGTAGTAGGCGATGCTGGGGCCCTTGCCTGTGCCCACGCAGACCTCGGTGACGTCGGCGTTCGCGTCG
>CAZKDK010000003.1:3860-41851 GCA_964551145.1 uncultured Opitutaceae bacterium
GCTGGGGCCCTTGCCTGTGCCCACGCAGACCTCGGTGACGTCGGCGTTCGCGTCGAGATGGCCGACCAGCCCGAGCCATGCCCGGCGCGCCGCCGGTCCGTACATGGCGGCGTCGAGCCAGCCGTTCTTCACGCCGGTGACCATCGCGAACGCGAACATGCCCGTGCCCGAAGTTTCGGGCCAGGCCTCGGGGTGATCGATGAGCTGGCGCCACAGGCCGTCATCGCCCTGGTACTTGAGCAGCGCGGCCATCATCTTGTGATAACCGTCCATGATCCGGCCCCACTGCGGGTGCGTGCGCGGCAGCGAGCGCAGCAGCTCCGTCATGCCGGCGGCGACCCAGCCGTTGCCGCGGCCCCAGAAAAAAGGCGAGTCGGGTGCATGGAAGAACAGCCCGTTCGGCTGCTGGAGGCGGTCGAGATATGCCGCCATGGTCCTGGCGGCGCGGTCGAGGTACACGGCATCGCCGGTCGCGCGGAAGGCCTGGGTCTGCAGCAGCGTGATCATGTACATGTCGTCGATCCAATACCGGGCTTCGGCGGTGATGCCGTCGGGCGTGGTTGTCGCCCACTGCGCGTCGGCGAACCTCCGTCCGAGCGCAAGGTATTTGGGTTCCCTCGTCACCCGGGCGAGTTCGAACGGGACGGCGCCGAAGACGCGGTCGTCGACGTGTTCGCGCTCGGGGAGATGCCGTGCGTTGTCGGGGAGGAGCAGGGGATCGAACTTCTTGATCAGGCCGGCCTGCAGGTCGCGGTCGCCGGTCAGCTCCGCGACGGACAGCGCGCCGTACCAGGCGCAAACCTCCGGATAATGGACCGTCCCCTCCTGGTACTTATCGTTCGGGTCGGGGTTCTCATATTTGAGCTTTCGCGCCACGAAATTGACGGAGACCCGCCGGCCCACGTCCTGCGGCGCCGCTCCGGCCGGCCAGTCGGCGAAGGGCCCGGGATCGGAGCGCGCGCCCGTCGCCGCGGCAAAGAGCAGGAATGCGGCCGGGAGCAAGGAGCGGAAGGGCAGAGATGGTTTCATGGGTGCGAGGAAAACATGTCGACGCCGGGCGCGGTGGCAAACCCTCCGTGAGCCTCGGACCTCCGCGCGTCGGGCCGCGGGCCGGCAAGCCGGGTCGGCGGCCAGCAAGCTGGCGCCCGACATTTCGGCAGGTCGCAAACGTCACACCGTGGACGGCGCCAGTTCCCGGAGCTTCAGCTCGGGATTCTTCTCCTCGAAATAACGCATCGTCCAGTCGTTCGGGAACAGGATGACCGGCCGGCCGTCGCCGTCGTTCCCCCAGGCGACGCCGCTGGCCGTGATGAGGCGGGACGGCTGTTCGAGGGCGGGGTGGGGCTCGAGCCACCGAAGAAACTGCCAGGGCGCGGCGTCGAGCCGGACCTCCGCGTTGTATTCGGTCTGCAGGCGGTATTGCACGACCTCGAACTGCAGCGGTCCGACCGCGGCGAGCAGGGTGATTCCGGACGGACCGTGGCGCAGGGTGAACGCCTGGACGATGTGCTCCTGCAGCAGCTGATCGAGGCCCGCGCGGAATTTCTTGGAGTCGGAGGGATTCGGGTTGCTGATGAACGTGAACACCTCGGGCGGGAAGCGGGGGATCTCGTCGTAGCGGATGCCGGGATCCTCCGTGAGGGTGTCGCCGATGCCGAACAGGTCGTAACCGACGAGGCCGACGATATCGCCGGGCCAGGCCTCGTCGACCGTCTCGCGCTCCTTGCCGAAAAGCTTGTGCGAGGACGAGAGGCGCACGCGGCGGCCGGATTGCTGGTGCAGCACGGTCATGTCGCGCTCGAAGTGGCCGGAGCACACCCGCGCGAAGGCGATGCGGTCGCGGTGCTTCGGGTCCATGTTGGCCTGGATCTTGAAGATGAACCCGGAGAAGCGGGGGTCCTCGGGCGGAATCAGGACGGGGGCGGCGGTTGCGCCCGTCGCGGCGCCATCGGCCGCGGCGGCGTTGCGGCGCGGCTGCGGGGGCACCGCGTCGCGCAGGAAGCCGTCGAGCAGGAGCGCGACGCCGAAATTGTTGACGGCGCTGCCGAAATAGACGGGGGTCTGCCGGCCGGCGTGGACGGCGGCGAGGTCGAACGCGTGTCCGGCGCCCTCGAGCATGGCGAGCTGCTCGGCGGCCGCCCGGTGGGTGGGCTCGTCGAGGCGGCTGCGCACAACGGGGTCGCCGAAATCCGCGACCTGCTCGGGCGCGCGGTAGGCGCCGCCCGGAACCCGTTCGAACAGGTGCACGCGGCGGCCGATCCGGTCGTAGACGCCGCGGAACGAGGGACCGTCGCCGAGCGGCCAGGTGATCGCGGAAGCCTGCAGGCCGAGGACATGCTCGAGCTCGTCGAGCAGGGCCAGCGGATCGCGGATCGGCCGGTCGCACTTGTTCATGAACGTGAAGATGGGCACGCCGCGATGCCGGCAGACCTCGAAAAGCTTGCGGGTCTGCGCCTCGATGCCCTTGGCCGCGTCGATGACCATGACCGCGGCGTCGACCGCGGTGAGCACGCGGTACGTGTCCTCGGAGAAATCCTTGTGGCCGGGGGTATCCAGCAGGTTGACCGCGCAGCCCTCGTAGGCGAACTGCAGGACGGTCGTGGAGATCGAGATGCCGCGCTGGCGCTCGAGTTCCATCCAGTCGGAACGGGTGGCGCGCTGGTTCTTGCGATCCTTGACCGCGCCGGCGAGATGCACGGCGTTGCCGTAGAGGAGGAACTTCTCGGTGAGCGTGGTCTTGCCCGCATCCGGGTGCGATATGATCGCGAACGTGCGGCGGCGGGCGATTTCAGCGGCGGCGGACATGGCAAAAGGGACGACGCAACAGGCGGACGCCCCGGAGGGGAAGCATTATTTTTCGGCGCCGGCGGGCGGGCGCGGAACCGGCCGGGCGTCGCCAATAATGTGCATCTACCGCCAGTCCGGTGACTTCTGGTGATTCCTTGCGGGCATTTCGCCAATAAATGCGGAGTCGAAACGCGGGGATTCCGCCACCATCGGGGTTCAAGAACACGATGTTCTTGCCTTTGGATTTAGCGGAGCTGGCGCCCGTGAAGGCCGTCTTGATGAGGCCTGGGTTCCCTGTCGGCGGCGAGCGGCATGGAGTTTCGTTGGTCCGGCCGGGCAAAAACAGGGGATTGTCCCCATGGCAGAGCGGCGAGGCGGCAGTTATTCTGTCGCTCGAACGATGATCACTTACCTGCTCGTCTTCGCGGGGTCGACTCTGCTCTTCGCTTGGGGGTTTGCTTACGTGCAGTGCAGACACGCTTCCGAGGGTTACGAGGACGAGCAGGGCTTTCATTTTGGGCCCGATCCACGGTCGCCCGATTGCGGCGACTACGTCTTGCAGCCGGTGCCGGTGGAAACGGACACCCGCGTGGGCGCGGCGCGGCGCGACTAGCCGCGCAGGCCGGCGGTTTCCGTTCCCGGTCAGATGGGGGCGCGGGGACTGTCGCCGGCCGGGCGAACGCGGCAACGGAGCCGGCGGCGCTTTTTGGCTTCTAAGCGCGGACTTTTCCCGGATGATCGCCCGCTGTGCCGGCATCGCTGCGATTGAAACCCAACGCCAACGCGCGCGTGTTGCGCGGGCATCCATGGGTTTTCGCCAACGAGGTGACCGCGTTGCTGCCGGCCGAGCATGACGGCGAAGTCGTGGAGTGCCGGGATGGGCACGGCCGGCTGCTGGGCACGGGAATCTACAACAGCCGGTCGCAGATCGTCTGGCGGAGCCTGAGCCGGGGCCGGGTGGCGCTGGACGAGGCCTTTCTGCGAGGGGCGCTGGCCGCCGCGGTGGCGCGGCGCGACGCGGCGGCAAGGCTGCCGGGATCGTCGTCCCCAGTGTCGGGGGGATCGGGCGAACTCGCCCCGCAGTTCCGGCGCCTCGTCTGGTCGGAATCCGACGACCTGCCCGGCGTGGTGGTGGACCAGTTTGGCGACGCCCTGGTGCTCCAGACCCAGACGCTGGCAATGGACCGGCGGCAGGCGACGCTGATCGCGCTTCTCGACGAGCTGGTCAGGCCCGCCGAGATCATCGTGCGCAACGATGCGCCGATCCGGCGGCTGGAGGGACTGCCGCTGGCGGTGTCGACCCGTTCCGGCCGGCCATGGGAGCCGCGGTGGGCGGCGATCGACGGGATCGAGTACTGGCTCGATCTCCAGGGCGGCCAGAAGACCGGGTTTTATCTGGACCAGCGGCGGCAGCACGGGGCGATCTCCCGATATGCCCGGGGCCGGCGGGTGCTCGACGCTTTCTGCAACCAGGGACCCTTTGCCCTGCATTGTGCGCGCGCCGGAGCCGCGGCGGTGCGTGCCCTCGACAGCGCGGAAGAGGCCATCGCCCAGGGACGCCGCAATGCCGAGCGCAACGGATTGAAGGTCGAGTTCATGCCGGTCAACGTCTTTGACTATCTGGGCGACCGGCGCGATGAAACCTGGGATCTGATCATTCTCGACCCGCCGCCGTTTGCGAAGTCGAAGGGGGCGCTCGCCGGAGCGATGCGCGGCTACAAGGAGATCAATCTGCGGGCCCTGCACCAGCTCACGCCGGGCGGGGTGCTGGCCACCTACAGCTGCTCGCACCACGTGCAGGACGCCGATTTCCGCGCGATGCTCGCGGAGGCCGCCGCGGACGCGAAACGGCGCGTGCGGGTGCTGGAATTCGCGCACCAGCCGCCGGATCACCCGGTGCTGGTGACGATGCCCGAAAGCGAGTATCTGCGCGGCTTCGTGCTGGAGGTCGACTGACCGGTCTGCAGCGGTGATCGAGGGCCCGTGGACGGCATCCGCTCTATGGCGTCGCGACCGACGGCGCCGGCGGCAGGTCGGCACGCACCTCGATGGTGTCGCCCGCGAGCCGGACCCGGATGCGATTGCCGGTGGCGTCGACGGCGTCGAAACCGCCGGCGCCCGCCGGAGCGATCTCGTGGCGCCCTTCCTGGGCCAGTGACTGGCGGGCTGCGGCGAGCTGGGCGGCGGCCCGGGCGGCATCCGCGTATTGGAGAAGGAAAACCTGGCGATCGGCGTACAGTCCGCACGCCCCCTCCCTCACCCGGAACGGATCGCCCGGTCCGAAGACGCGGACATTGGAGAGCGCCAGACTGCCCCGGAGGTATTTCCGATCCAGCAGACCGTCCGGCGGCAGGCGGCCGACGATGGCCGGCCGGTTCCCGGTGACCGGGATGCGGGACGCGATCAGGCGGCCCATCTTGGGCAGCGCCGCGCCAACGGCCTCGCGCGGGCCCAGCGCGGTCACACTGATGTAATAGGGCCCCTTCCAGACCGCGATGTAGTCGTCGAAGAGCCGGGCTTCCTGACCCGCGTCGACCGCGGCGCCCCGGGCCGACTGCATCATCGAGTAGATGCCGTAGGCGGCCCCGTCGCTGCTCATCTCGTAGATCTCGATCTGCAGCGAGGCGGTGGCGGGTCCCGCGTAGCGGCAGGACAGCGCCCGCACGAAGCCGTATTCCTGGTAGAGCATGGCTCCGCCGTCGATCAGGTCGAAGAGCTCCTCGCCCTGGAAAAGCCGCGGCGGATCGGCGACTCGCCAGCCGGGGATCCCGTCGGGCGCGGGGAGGAAACCGGAAAGATCCGCGGGCGCCGGCGCGGCGGGCGGGGTGGCGGCCGCGATCAGCGCGATCGAGCCAGCCACCAGAAGACTCACGGAAAGGCGGGTGGGAGTCATCGCGGGATCAGACCGTTGCCTTCCGCACAGCGAGCCTGGCCACGTCGATCTGCCCGAGGCCGTGGGCGGCGGCCATCGTGATCATCGCCACATCGGCGGGCCGGAGCCCGAGCAGGGTGCAGCCATAGGCATCCACGGCGACGGGGTCGGCGCCGGCGATCACCTGGCGCGCCCGGCGGATTTCGCCGGGACCGGCGGGGCCGTTGGTGAGAAGAAATTCGGTCGAGTCGCAGACACAGAGGCCGGGTTTCCGGACCAGGTTCACGTCGGCGATGCACTGCGACAGATGAGTCACATCGGCGTATTCGCCGGCGGCGCCGGAGCCGTTGTGGAAGAACCGGTTCGTCTTGCCCGCGCAGGCGCCCATCATGTTCTTCAAACAGCCGGAGAAGCCGGTGCCCTCGTGGTTCTTGGAGATGGGAACGTTGATGAACACGTCGCAGTCGAGCAGGGCCTGGTTCACCTCGGCGCGCTTGAGCACGCGGCCCTTGGGGATGTCGACCTCCGTCCACTTCCCCGGGTTGGCCTTGACGAGCGCCAGCGCCTTGGCGTGAACGGCCGAAAGAGGGGTGCGCTCCCAGTAGCCGTGAGGCGGATCGATGATCGTCACGACTTCGCGTGCCCCCGCCTCCGCGCAGAGTTCCACCACGGCGAGCGCGACGGCTGGGGAGGTGAACGATCCCGGGCGGGTCCACCAGCGCGGTGCGTTGAGCAGGATGCCCACGCGCGCCCCGGCCGGCACGTACCGGCGCATGCCGCCGAGCAGTTCGACCGCCTTGAGGGTGGCGGCGAAATAGTCGGCACCTTCGACGATGGCCAGGTCCGCGAATTCGACGGCCCCGGCGGCGGCCGCGAGGCGGGGCAGCACTGCGGCGCCGGTCAGCGCGGCGCCCAGACAGGCGGAGCGGCGGAGGAATTCGCGACGGGGGATGATCTCGTTCATGGCGGGGCAACGGATGGGGTTGAGGTGGGCGGGGAGGCGCGCCGGCGGCGCGCGACCCTGACGCGAGTCTGGGCCCGGCGCGGCCGGTGTAAACACCAACACCGCGGCGTCCCGGATCCCTGCCGGCGGCAGTTGCTGAGCGGGGAGCGGCGGGTTGGGGACCGGGGAATCGTTGCAGTTGCCCCCGGCCGGACGGCTGGCTGATACTCCGGGGCATCATGCCCTGGGCCGAGGTTCATTGGCGGAGCGAGATTCTTTCCAAACAGACGACCATGCAGGTGATCCTGCCCTCGGTGGGCCGGCCGCCGTATGCAACGTTCTACCTGCTGCACGGCTTGGGCGACGATTCGACGATCTGGATGCGTCGCACCCGGATCGAAGTGTATGTCCGCGCGCTGCCGCTCATCGTGGTGATGCCCGACGGCTATCGGGGGTTCTACACCGACAACGCCGAGGGCCCCGCGTTTGCCCGGCACTTCGGAATGGAGATCCCGGACTTCGTGGAACGCACGTTCCCAGCCCGGCCGGCCCGCGGCGCGCGGGCGATCGGCGGACTCTCCATGGGAGGGTACGGCGCGCTCCGCGTCGCCCTCGGCTACCCGGAACGGTTCTGCTCGGCCAACAGCCACTCGGGCGCACTGATGCGGTTTAATCTCGACCTTGGCCCCCGGGCCGCGCGGAAGGACCGGATCTTTCGGAAACATCCGCCGGCGTTTTTCGCCGAGATGCGGCGGATTTTCGGGCGGCGCCCGATGGGCACGCGGCACGATCTGCTGGCGCTCATCCGCCGGGCGCGGCGGCGCCACCGGAGACTGCCGGCGATCCTGGTCGACTGCGGCCTGGAGGATTCGCTGCTGGAGTGCAACCGGGACCTGCACCGGGATTTCCAGGCCATGCGGGTGCCGCATCAGTATCGCGAGTTTCCCGGGGACCATGACTGGGACTATTGGGACCAGCACGTGCGCGACGCGCTGCAGTTCCACGCACGGAATCTGCGGCTGCCGCCGGCGGAGTGAGACGGCCGGCTGGTGACGGCGGCGCCCGGCAAAGGGCGCCGTCACGGCATTCCGCAACGGCGGCGCCGCGCGGCGTCAGATGATCCGCCGCTCTTCAGTGACCTGCCGTTTCCACGCCAGCAGGATATCCCCCTGCATCAGCAGCTCGATCGTCTCGTGAAGATACGTGATCTCCTGGGCGTAGATCGGCTCCTGCTGGGTGATCGGCAGTCCCGTGATGGGGTTGACCGCAGGGATCTCGCGCGTGCCGGTGATCACCTGGCGCTCCGGCCCTCGAACGATGCGGTTGTAGGTCCACACGTACACGCCGATGTCAGGAGACTTGAACGGCTTGATACCGTCCGGCTCGCCCAGGATGGCCCGGACCTCGGCCGCCGTCATGCCTTTGCGCAGGGCGGCCAACGACGTGCCGGCGCCCGACGGCTCGGGCCCGGTCCGGCCAGCCGGCGGCCGGTCCGGAGGCGCGGCCGGTTCGGAACGCCCAGGCAGCAGAAGAATGGCGCTGGCCAACGCGACAACCGCGGCACGACGGATCATAGGAGTCAGAAACACCGGAGGGACGCAGGTCACTTCAGGGAATATGCAGGCGCAGCGAAAAGGGGGCAAGCGTCCGCGGCGGGTCACGCGTTCACCGCCGCCGCGACCTCGTCGACACCGATCGCCTCCAGGTTGTCGCCGCGCCGGATCACCCGCACCTGTTCGCCGGGCGGGGCCCAGAGCGCCGGGTCGGTTGGGCCGAACAGCAGGACGCAGGGCGTGCGGACCGCGGCGGCCAGGTGGCTCAGACCGCTGTCGTGCCCGACGAACAACCGGCAGCCGCGCAGCGTGGCGGCCAGCTCGGGCAGGGGCAGGTCGCGGGAGACTTCGATGGGGCGGCCGGCCGCCCCGTCGGCGCGGAGCCAGGACTCGCAGTCGCGCCATTCGCGCTCGGCCTCGCCGAGCACGATGAGGATCGGGTCCCCCAGCCGGGCGATGAGGTCGCGCCAGCGGGCGAGCGGCCAGTTCTTCCGCGCGGATCCCGATCCCGGATGGATCGCAATCGGGCCGCGCGCCCCCCCGGGGGCGTTGCCGACGCCCGCCGGCCGCAGCGACAACGCCGTGTCTCCCGCCGGCAGCCGGCTGCGAAAGTCGGCCGTGGACAAGCCCAGCGGCCGCAGCACCTCGCAGAAATGCCGCGCGGCCGGCGCGAGCGTCGGCGATGCGTCCGCCGACAGATAGCGCTGACCGGGATGCAGGGGAAACCGGCGGGCGAGCGCGGCATCGGGATCGGGCCAGAAGCTGACGATGAGCTCGAAAGCCGCGAGCCAGCGGGTCGACTCCTGGGAAAGGGGGCCGTCCCGCATCAGGGCGCCCCAGCGGCCCTCGTCCTGGGAATGGACGGCATTGAGATAGCCGCCGCGGCGCCCGAGTTCGGCCGCCCGCGCGTTGCCGACCAGCTCGATATCGGCATCGGGCCACCGGGTGCGCAGGAGGCCGAGCATCGGCAGCGTGACGATGAAATCCCCGATCGCGCCGCCGCGTAGGACGAGGATCCGCATGGTCGGACTCTAGTGGATTCGGCCGTCGAAGCAGGGAGAATCGGGCTCACGCGCCGTTCCCCGGGGCGGAATGCGCTTCCCGGCGCCGCGGGACCCTCAGGGTTTGGGCACGGGCGCCTTGCCCGGCTTGTAGTCCGACAGCAGCAGGGTGGCCGATCCGAACGGCAGCTTGAGCTGCATCTTGACCGGGAGCGGCTGGCCTTTTTGCGAGATCCACACCTTGAATTCGCCGCCCCGTTTGAAGATCCCCTTCGGGTTCTGCTCCATGCGCGGGATCAGCACGAGCGTCTGGTAAGTCCCGAGGGATGTCCGCACCTCCTCGAAGTGATCGGCGTAGATCGAGAGGGGAAAGAACTCGTTGCCGAAGTTGGCCAGCACGTCCCGCTTCTGCCCGGGCTGCAGGTTCCATTCGCGGGTCTGCACCAGGGCGCTGATCAGGTCGATCGGGTTGCCCGGCGGGATCGGCACATCCTGCGTGCGGTCGGGATGGGCGCGGTCGACGTAACGCGCGAGCATGGCGGCGTAGTCGAACGTGGTGTCATTGTCGGTGGAGCGCCGGCCGTCCGAGCCATTCTCCTTCATGAAAAGCAGCCGCCCGCTGTCCCGGTCGATGACCGCCTCGGCCCGGTTGCGATAGGAATAGAAGGCGCGGATGAAGCCCTTGGTCGTGGTGTCCGTGGTGATGCGGAGAACCGTCAGACCCTTTGCATCCTTCTCCTCGTGGGCACGGATGACGATCTCGCCCGCCTTGGAGAAGATGCCCCACGACACCCGGTAGGTGAACGTCTCGCCGTCGGCAAATGCCACGAATGGCGCGGCCGCCAGCGGACAGGCCCCGAGGAGGGCCAGGGAGAGGATCAGGAGACGCGGGTTGATGATGGATAATGACGCCGATCGCATGGGGATTGCGATGATTGATCGCGAAAACGCACCAAAGTGCCCTCCTGACAAGCGATTTCGCGGGGAAAGAAGTCGGACAAATCGGCAAATATTCCCGGACTAATCTGGATTGATCCGGCGGCCGGTCAGTCCCGCAGGCCCAATTCGAGCTGGTTGTCGGCTCCGAGGGCCCACGCCTCGCACCCGCGGGCCCGGAGCGTCTGCGCGAATTCCGCGGCGAAACCGTGCAGGGTGTACACCAGGCGCGGCTGGACCCGCTCCACCAGGGCGAGAAGGTCCGGAAATCCCGCGTGGTCGGAGAGGGGAAACGCCGCATCGCACTGATACCGGTAGATGGCGCCGGGATCGAGCGCCCAGCCGCTCACCATGGCCGTGCGCCGCCGCGGGACGGCCTCCAGGAGGGCCGACCGGCCCGTTTCCGGCGGGCAGATGACGACGTGACCGGCGACCGCGCCGGCCGCGAAGATCCGGAAGGGCGGGAACTTCATGCCCAGTTCCTCGTAGATCCGGGTCAGCCGATACGCCTGGGGATGGAGCATGGCCGGCAGCTGCGCCCCGGCGACGACCTGCAGCAGTTCCTGGCTCTTGCCGAGGCTGTAGGCCATGAGGACCGGCGTGATGCCGGCGTCCAGGGCTTCGCGGCAAAACGCCACGATTTCCGCCTGGACCCGGTCGGCCGGGGGAAAAACGTATCGGGGCAGGCCGAAGGTGGTTTCCATGATCAGCACCTCGGCGCGCGGAACCACGCATTCCTCCGCGGCCAGCCCGCGCTGCAGCTTGCAGTCGCCGGTATAGAGCAGGGTGCCCTCGCGGTCATGGGCGAGCAGGCATTGGGCCGAGCCCAGGATGTGGCCCGCCGGATACAGCGTGACGGCGGCGTCCGGGGTCAGCGCCTCGGTCTGGCCGAACGGCAACAGGTGTCTCCGGGGCCGGGCCGAAAGGCGCGCCTCCATCAGGCGGGCGGTGGCGGGGGAGCAGAGGATCTCACGATGCCGCGCGATGTGGTCCGAATGGGCGTGCGAGACGAATGACCGGTCGACCGCGGCCTGCGCGTCCAGCCACCAGCCGAGCTGCGGCAGCCACACGCCCCTGCGGTACTGGACATCCCACGCCATACCGCCGCGTCACCCCAGGGCGAGCGCCCCGAGAATCAATCCGGCCAGCAGGAAGCAGCCGGTGAGGATCCAATACCAGGGGACGGGCGACCGGCGGGCGGTCCAGGTTTGCGCCGGACCGTCGTCACCCCTGGCCGCGTCGGGCAGGTTGAGGCCGTCATACACCGAGGCCTCGCGCCATCCGGTGCCCTCGTCCGCGCCGCATGCCGGGCAGGCGCGCGCCCGCGGCGGGATGTCGGCGCCGCAGTTGGCGCAGGTTTCGGGGGGCGGCGGAGTGGACACGGGCGGGGACGCGCGGCCGGCTCAGGCCGCGAGGTACTTCTGTTTCACCAGCCGCCAGGCGGTCACGAAGAACGCCGTCAGCGGGACGGCAAGGACCATGCCCAGGATGCCACCGAGAGCCGAGCCCCAGAAGAAGATCGCGACGATGATGGCCACCGGATGCAGACCCGTCTGACGGCCCATGATGCGGGGCGTGAGAAACCAGGCCTCGATGGCCTGCACGACCACGAAGACCGCCACGACCAGCACGACCGTCAGCCAGCCGCCTTCCGGTTGGAACAGGGCGAGCGGCAGCGCGACGGAGAGGCCGATGATCGATCCGAGGTAGGGCACGATGTTCAGGATCCCAAGCGCCAGGCCGATGAAGAGGCCGAACCTCAGGCCCACCAGGGAGAAGCCCGCCGCGTACAGGATGCCCATGAGCAGCCCGATGAGCAACTGCCCGCGGAAGAACGCCACCACGATCGCGATGAACTCGCGGGTCAGAAAGACGAGGTCGGCGCGCACCCCGGGGCTCAGAAACGTCAGGTGGCCGGCCAGCCGATCCGCGGGCTCGGCACGGGAGAGCAGGAAGAAGAAGAGATAGATCGGGACGATGGCCGCAGCGGTGAGGAAGCCGAACGCGCTGAGCACGCCGGACCCGGCGGCCTGCAGGGACGGAATCAGCTGGGCCGCCAGCGCGCCGGCCTGGTCCTTGAGGGACGTGAGCAGACTCTGCACGGTGGGATGATTCAGATAGCGCTGGCCCACTTCCTTCCAGTCGGGGTAGTTCTGCTGGACGTAGATGAACGCGCGTTCCCACAGCACAGGCAGGAAGGCGATGAAATCGAGCAGCTGCCGGGCAATGGGCGGAATGACGACCAGTGCGAAGCCTCCGGCGGCAAGGAGAACCAGCCCGAAGAGCAAGATCACGGCCGGAAGGCGCCGCAGCCCCAACCGGGTTTCAAACACTCCGATGACCGGCCGCAGGACCAGCGCGAGAATGCCGGCCACGGCCAGCGGCCAGAGCACGCTGGAGAACCGCCCCACCAGCCAGCCGAGGACCCAGACAACCAGCGCGAGCAGCGCCACGGCCGCGAGGAGCGCCAGCAGGGTGAGGGTGAACCCGATGACCTTGCGCTGGCCGTCCGTCAGCAGGCGTCTCTCCTGGTCCATGCCGTCAGCTGACAGCACCGGCCGGATCGAGGCCAGCGGAAATTGCGGGGCCGGCTGCGGTAGGGGTCTTCCGGCGCGCCCGGCGGTCGCGCCCTACCAAAGCCGGAGCCGGCGCACTGGCGGTAGCGCAGCGCTTCAGCTTGCGCGGGAAACAGAGGCGCGGGCTAAAGCCCCGCGCTACGAGGCGGCGCGCTGAGAAGGGATTCGCCGTCCCGCATCACAGTTCGTCGTCGTTGTCGCCGAGGCCGAGCCACAGGCGGATGTCGGGCCGTTCCGCGAGTTCGTCGAGCAATTCGTCCACGCTGAAGTCCGACACCACGAAGTCGCCCAGGACGAAGGTCGGGACGTTGCTCTGGTCGCTTGCCTCGATGAGCCGTTTCAGATCGGCCCGGCTTTTCGAGACGTCACGGATCTCGACCGGAACCCCGTGGGTGGAGAAGAAGGCGGCGGCCTGACGGCAGTACGGGCACCCGCGCTTGATATACAAGATCGGGCCAGCGTTCATGCCCGCAGGATAAACGTCCTGCGGGCTCCAGGCAAGGGCGGAGGCCGCGCGGTCAGACCGGCGACGGCGCGGACGCGGCGGGATCCTTCCGGGTATGGTGGTGGTAGAGCCACCGGGCCATCGCGGGCAGGAGGAGGAGGGCGCCGAGCATGTTGACCAGGAACATGAACGTCAGGAGCAGGCCCATGTCGGCCTGGAACTTGAGCTCGGAGAAGACCCAGAGACTGACGCCGATGGCGAGGGTGAAGCCGGTGAACAGGATGGAACTGCCGGTCTCCTTGAAGGCGATGAACATGGCATCCTCGAAATAGCCGCCCTCGCGGAGGGCCTTCTGCAGCCGGGCGAACAGGTAGATGCCGTAGTCGACGCCGATGCCGACGCCCAGCGCAATGACGGGCAGCGTCGAGGTCTTGAGGCCGATCTGCAGGTAGACCATGAGGGCGTAGCCGAGGCAGCTGACGATGGCCAGCGGCAGCACGATGCAAAGAGTGGCCCGCAGCGAGCGGAAGGCGACCAGGCACAGGACGATGACGGCGCCGAACACCCAGGCCACGATCGGGAACTGCGCCGCCTCCACGACCTCGTTGGTGGCGGCCATCACGCCGGCGGTGCCGCTGGCCAGCAGGAACCGCGCCTTGGGCGAGGGATGCGCGGCGCCGAACGCCTTCACTGCGTCGGTGACCGCGCGCAGCGTGCCGGCCTTGTGATCCTTCAGAAAGATCATCACCGGCATGACGCTGGAGTCGGCGTTGAGCAGGCCGGTGGCCGTGTCGATGGGAGTCACCGCCTGGGACATCGCCTGCTGGTTGCGCGGCAGGATGCGCCACTTGAGCGAACCCTCGTTCCAGCCGGCATTGACGATCTTGGCCACGCTCGAGAGCGAGAGCACCGACTGGACGCCGGGCACGGCGCGCATCTGCATCTCGAACTCGTCCATGAGCGCCACCACGTCGTGGTCGACGCAGGAGTTGGGCGGGGCCTCCACCAGCACCGAGATGATGTCCACGCCGATGCTGAACTTGGTGGTGATGACCCGGGTGTCGCGGTTGTAGCGGGAGTCCTGCCGCAGCTCCGGCACGCCCGCGAACAGGTCGCCGATCCTGATCTGCTGCGCCTTGTGCCAGCCCCACAGGCCGAGCGCGAACCATGCGGCGATGACGAGCAGCGACGGGCCGGGCTTCAACGCGGTGCTGAGGCGCGCCCAGATGCGGTCCGTGCCGGCCCGCCGGGCCGTGACCCATTCTCCGTAGGCGCGCGGCAGGCGCAGCGAGGACAGGATGATCGGCAGCAGGAACAGATTGGTGATGATGATGACGCAGACGCCGAGACTGGCCGAGATGGCGAGTTCCCGGATCGATTGGATCTTGATCTCCAGGATCGTGAGGAAGCCGATCGTGTCGGCGATCAGGGCGACGGCGCCGGGGATCAGCAGCTGATTGAAGGCGTTCTTGGCCGCATCCAGGCTGTTGTCGCACCCGGAGAACACGGCCGAGCGGAAGGCCCGCATCATCTGCACGCCGTGGCTGACGCCGATGGCGAAGATCAGGAACGGCACGAGGATGGACAGCGGATCGATGCCGTAGCCCAGCGCCGTGAGCATCCCCAGCTGCCAGATGACGGCGATGAACGAACAGAGCACGGGCGCGCCGGAGATCTTCCAGCGGCCGGCGTATTTCCAAACCAGCAGGGCAGTGACGATGATCGAGATCCCGAACAGCAGGAGCACGCCGCGGGCGCCGTCGCCCACGTCGCCCATCGCCTTGGCGAACCCAATGATGTGCACGCGCACCGCGCCGCCGGTCGACTTTTCGACGCGCGTGCGGATCGCCTCGAGTTCCCTCGCCACCCGGAGATAGTCCAGTTTCTGGCCGGTGCGCGGATCGATTTCCAGCAGTTGGGCGCTGACCATTGCGCCGGTGAAGTCGTTCGCCACGAGCTGGCCGATCTTGCCCGATTTGATCACATTCTGCCGCACGCGCGCGAGGCCTTCGGGCGTGGGCTGAAAATCGTTCGGAATGACGTTGCCGCCGGAGAAGCCGTCCTCGACCACCTCGGTGTAACGCACGTTGGGCGTGAAGAGCGACTGCACCTGGGCGCGGTCGACGCCGGGCAGGAAGAAGACGTCGTCGGTGACCTGCTTGAGCTGCTGGAAGAATTCCGGCGTGAAGATGTCGCCCTCCCGGACCATGAGGGCGATCATGACGCGGTTGGCGCCTCCGAACTCGCTCTGGTACTTCGTGAACGTCCGGATGTACGGGTGATCCAGCGGCAGGTCCTTGTTGAAGCTGGCATCAACGTGCAGGTGGCTCGCAAACCAGCCCATCACCACCGTGAGCAGGCCGAACCCGATCACGAGGATCAGGCGATGGCTGAAAACCCAGTGGGAGAAGCGCTCGATGGTGGCTCTCATCTCAGGGTGCGGGCAGGGGCGTCGCGCCGGCCTCGCCCAGCGCGAGCAGCGTGCCGTCGGGGGCCTCCACCAGTTCGGCCACGCCGGTCGTGAGGCCGGGCGACCAGGGCGCCACGGTGCGCCCGCCGTCCCGGCTCAGGAAGAACATCCGCGCCTGGCCGGCGAATACGATGACGCCGGTGCGCAGGCGCACGGCCGTCATCACGAGTGTGCGGACGTCATTGGGCACGAGCTGCCAGGTCGCACCATCGTCCTCGGACCGGTAGATGCGCCCGCGCAGGCCGTACGCCAGCAGGGTGCGCTCGCCGAGCGGCAGGATGCCGTAGAACGATCCGTCATACTCCGTCGGGATGGGGGTCCAGGTCGCACCCCGGTCGGCGGACCGGAGGAGCGTGCCGTGTTCGCCGGCGATGTATAGGGTGCCGGTGGGCCCGATGGTGATCCGGTTGAGGAAATAGTCGTCGGCGATCACCTGGCGCTGCGTCCAGGTGTGTCCGCCGTCGGCGGTGGTCAGGAACAGGCCGTAGGCGCCGATGGCAAACCCGGTTTGCGCGTCGAGGAATCCGACGTCGAGGAACGAGGCCTGCAGGTCGGCGCCCTGGTATTGGACGGTCCAGGCGCCGCCGCCGTCCTCCGTGTGGAGGATGACGGCGTCGTGGCCCACGGCCCACCCGCGCCGCGCGTCGATCAAGCAGACGCCGGTGAGGGTGGCGGCGACGGGCGCCGCGACCAGCTCCCAGGTGGCGCCATTGTCGCCGGAGCGCAGGATGTGCCCGTTGGACCCGACCGCGACGACGGTCCGCCCGATCGTCTGGCCGTCGAGCAGCAGCGAACGGACGGCCACCTCAGCCGCCGGATTCGCGGGCGGTGCGGCGTGGGTCAGGCAGGGCGTCAGAGCCAACGCGAGCGCACCGGCGCGAAACGACGAGGAAAGGCGGGACATGGGGCAACGATCGCCTGGCGGCGGGCCTCGACAGCTCCGCGCAGCTACCGCATGCCCTCGCGGCGGAGGCTCTCAGGGTTGTTGTAGTCGGAGATCGTGCGCTTGAGCGAGAAGTTGTAGGTCGGCCCCTCGTTCTGCAGGCCGAAGGCGAGGTAGCGCCCGGCCAGCAGGTCCGTATGCACGTCGAGGGTGCTCCAGAACGTTGGGACCTCATAGTAGTTGATGCAGTGCGACTCGGACACGCGCCAGAGCTGGCCGCGCGAATCGTACTGATCCACGGCGAGGACCTGCCAGGAGTCCTCATCGATATAGAACGTCCGGCGCGCGTACTGGTGCCGCATGCCCGGCTTGACCTTGGCCTCGACGACCCAGACGCGGTGCAGCTCGTAGCGGGTGAGGTCCTGGTTGATGTGCAGGGGCTTGAGGATTTCGGAGTACTTCACCTTGTCGGAGTGGAGCCGGTACGAATTGTACGGCACGATCATCTCGCGCTTGCCGACCAGTTCCCAAGTGTAGCGGTCGAGGGCGCCGTTGAACATGTCGAGCTGGTCGCTGGTGCGCATCCCGTCGGAAGCGGTGCCGGGATTGTCGTAGGCGACGTCGGGTGCCCGGCGGACGCGCCGCTGGCCGGGATTGTAGACCCACGCGTTGCGCAGCTCCTTCACCTGATCCATCGTCTCGCGCACGAGCAGGATGGAGCCGGCGTACTTCGGAGGGGCCTTCACGGTCTGCTTGAAGTAGAAGAGGGTGTTGCCGAGCTTCTCCGGGGTCATGCCCTCGAGGTAGTAGTTGAACAGGTACTCCTCGTCGAACTGCACCAGGGTGTAGGAGCCGCCGCGGGTCGGGGCGGCCTGGGCGACCTGGCGCGAGGCGACCACGCCGCGGAAGCGGAGCAGATGATTCCACATGACCTCCACGGCGCTCTGCGGAATGGGGAAGGGGACGCCGCCGATGGCTCCCTCGACGCCGGCGCCGTCGTGCACGAGCTGCGCGCGGGTCGCGTTCGCCTTGGTCGCCTCGTAGATGCGCTCGGGACAGGATGCGCTGCGCCGGGTCGGATAGACGGGCATCTTGTAGTCTTGGTAGGCCTGCAGCAGGGCGATCGCCCCGGCTGTGAGCTTGTCGCGGTACTCGGCCAGGTTGGCGGGGGTGATCACGTAGAGCGGCTGGTCGGACGCGAAGGGATCGGGGTGGTGCATGCCGACGGTGTAGCCGGCGGGCGGCTGCGTGATGCCGCCCGTCCACTCGGGAATCGTGCCGGCGGCATTGCCGGCCCGCTCGGCGCCCAAGGGAGTCAGGTCCTGACCAAGCCGGGCGGCCTGTTCGGCGCTAACCGCCGCCCAAACGGACGCGGCCGACGCCAGGAGGATTGCGGGAATCAGTCTTGTGAGGCGCATGGAGGGAAGAAGACGAGGTTTCATGGGTTGTTCGGTCGTGCGGCCCGGCGATCGGCTCGAGGGTCGGAGCGGGATCGGACGGGCGCGCGGCCCGCGGGCGGGTTTAGAAGGAGTACTTGATGGTTGCGGTCACGTAGTCGCGGTCGCCGAGCAAATTGGCCACTCCGCCGCCGAAATAATTGACGTAGCGCAGCTCCAACGCCCACTGGTTCTGGTACGCGAATTCCACGCCCAACGTCAGGGTCTTGCGGTTCCGGATGAAGTTGCCCAGCGGCAGCGGCGTGTTGCCACCGATATCGTGGGCAAAGCCGATCGTGGGGGACACGTTCACGCCGGCGAAGGCGTTGTTGAAGTCGAGCTTGGCGGCGACCTGGTAGCCCCACGACATCTTGTCCGGGAAGTAGTTGGAGGGAGTGGCCGGAAACGCGCCGTTGCCGGTGAATAACATCTCGCTGGCGTTTCCGGCCGTGTAGGTGGCCGATCCGTCGAAGCGGAGCACGCGCTTGGCCGGCAGATCCGGCACGACGGTGACGCCGAACTCTCCGACGAGGGTGAACTGGCTCGCGCCGAGCATCGGTCCGAAGACCTTCGTGGCGGTCGCCTGCGCCTGCCAGACATCGAGACGCCGGTAGCCGGACACCTCGGTGCCATACCGGCCGGCGTAGTTGCCGAGCTGGTTGTTGGTGCCGAAGACCGAGCCGCCGGGGGAATCGAGCGCCGACAGCGTGGCGAACAGCAGTTCAACGTCGTCAACCTGCAGCGGCACGTCGGTCTTGTAGGAAACCTCGCCCTGCAGGGCGATGCCCGACGATCCCAGGGAGGTGTTGAAGCTGGCGCCGAACATGTTGATGCCTTCCGGATACTCGACGAAGTACCGCCCCGTGGCGGCCGCGGTCAGCAGGCCGATCTTCTTGGCGCCGGCGACGATGGCGATGGCCGACGGATAGAACGGCTGCAGCGAAGTCGGCAGGGCACCAGCGGGCACGTTGGTGAACGCGGCGCCGAGAAGGGTCTGCAGGGCGGCGGGAACGCCGGCCTGCGGATAACCGGCCTGCACCATGGCGGCACCGAGCGGCGCCGCGAGAGTCTGGGCCGTGGAGACTACAAAGGCGGAGCTGATCGGACCGGTCGGCGTGGTTGCGCTGATGACCGGCAGGCGGCTGTCGTAGTGCAGATAGTAGAATCCGAAGTCGGTCTGGTTGAGGCTGGTCGCAAGGTAGTGCACAGCCAGCCCCCATTGGTCGAGACCGTGGGGTGTGCGGTCAGGGGCGCGCGGAATCGCTCCAAGCGGCTGCAGGTCCGAAAGGGCCCCGAACCCCAGGTAGACGGAGTTGCCGCCGCGGCTGGCAAAGTCGTTCGTGCTGAAATAGGTGCCCGCGGGGTCGATCTCGGTGCGGCGGAATTCAAGCATCCACAGGGCTTCGAGCGACAGCTTGTCGGTCAGCTGGATGGATGCGTCGATGGAATAGACGGGGAGCAGCGCCTCGCGCAGTTCCGAGCCGGGAGTCCGCAGGCGCGTCACGTCATAGGGATTGATGACGTTGATGCCGTTCGGGATGAAGGTGCTTTCGCCCCAGCTGATCACCTGGCGGCCGGCGCGAACCGTGACGGGCATCGAGTTCAGATCGAACTGCCCGGCAATGTAGTGATCGAGCAAGACGGCCCCCGAACCGACCCGGTCCATGGCCAGAGCGGAGAGCTCGCGGTGCGGAAACGTCGTGTGTTCGTTATGCAGGTCGTAGAAATAGTAACCCCGCGCGAAGAACTTCCAGTTGTGCCACTTCAGTTCGAGGTCATGCGTGCCCTTGAGCAAAAGGGAGGAGACGCCCCGGTCATAGTTCAGGTCGCCGTCGTCGCCGTTCACGGAGTTGGCCCGGCCCGCGATCCCATTGAACGTGTTCGTGGTGCCATACAGGTTGGAGCTGGGCGACTGCAGCCGGTAAAGGGTGCCGATGGACAAGGTGGAGTCGAAACTACCGCTCAACTCACCCGCGGTGAACACGAAGCCGTAGGAGGCAGCCGCGAGGGACAGGAACAAGCTCGCGACGAAAAGCACGGCGACACCGCCCCGCCCGCGGGCGGAGACGGCAAGGGCGTATCGGTATTTCATAGCTGGGGGGATAGAAACGACTAAACCTCCGCGCGGGGAGGTTTGAGGGTTAGGGTAAGCCTGGGGTCGGCCCGGATTCCTGGCGGGACGAGGCGTCATGAAGGAAGTTTTCCCTCGCAACGGCAAGACCTAAAACAGGGAGAAAGCCCCCCAAATTGGGTGCATCGCGTGCAATGGTCCGGATACAGATCGCGGGTGCCGGCAGACGGGGTTTCCGGTCCATTTTTCTGGAGACGCGACGCCCCTCGGCCTTCGTAGGCCTGGCGAAGGAGGCCCGTCGCGTTCGACGGCTGGGCCGGCGACGATGGCGTCGCCGCTCCAGACGCCCGATTCCCGCTTTGACCCGGCGGCCAAAATGGTGACGTGATGAGGCCATGGAGGCGGCGTCGCACATCCACATCAAGGGCGCTCGGGAGCACAATCTGAAGAACCTCGAGCTGCGGCTGCCGCGCGGGAAGCTTCTGGTCATCACCGGGCCGAGCGGCTCGGGCAAGTCCTCGCTCGTCTTCGACACCCTGTATGCGGAAGGACACCGCAAGTACATGGAGAGCCTGTCCACCGAGGCGCGCCAGGTGCTGGAGCAGCTCCGGCGGCCCGACGTCGACTTCATCCACGGGCTGTCCCCGGTTCTGGCGATCGAGCAGCGCCGGGGTGGGGGCTCCCCCCGCACCACCGTGGCGACCGTGACCGAGATCGCCGATTATGCCCGCCTGCTCTGGGCGCTCCGGGGCGATCAGTTCTGCCCCAAGGATGGCGGGCGCATCGAGCCGCGAACCCTCGACGACTGCGTGGAGCGGGTGCTGCGCGAGGCGCCCGGCGAGCGCGTGGTGCTGGTGGCCCCATGGATGCGGGCCAAGCCGGCCGTGCTCCGCGACGAGCTGGCGGGGTTGCGCCAGCGCGGATTCCAGCGGGTGCGGATCGACGGCGAGTTCAAGGCGCTCGACGACCCCCAGCTCCTCCCTCCGGGGTCGCGCGAACTGTCGGTCGACCTGGTGATCGACCGGCTGAACGCCGCTCCCGACCAGCGCAGCCGGCTCGCCGATTCGCTCGAGCTGGCTTTCCGCGAGGGTCAGGATCGCGCGGTCGCCTGCGTCCAGAAGTCGCCCGACGCCCCGTGGCGCGAGATCGCCCTGAGCCAGAACCTGAGCTGCGCGGTCTGCGGGCAGGTCTACGACCGGCTGACGCCGCGGCATTTCTCCTTCAACCACCAGGAGGGCGCCTGTCCGGCCTGCGGCGGCCTCGGGCGCCAGATGACCTTCAGCGCCGACCTGGTCGTACCCGACCCGCAGAAATCGGTGCGCGGGGGCGCGCTCAAGCCGTGGCGGATCGGCGGCAAGAACCTCATCATCCGGCACAACGCCCTCCTCAGACAACTGGCGGGGCAGCTGCCCTTCGACCCCGAGAAGCCCTGGGCGGAGCTGCCGGCCGACGTGCGCCGCGCCCTGTTGCACGGGACCGGCGACCGCCTCTTCAGCTTCCGGCTGCGGCGCATGAGGCAACCCAAGCTCATGCCGTTCTCCGGCGTGCTCGCGATGCTGGACCAGAGCTGGCGCGAGACGCGCAGCGACGGGTTTCGCGCACGGCTAACCGCGTTCCAGGTAAGCGCGGAGTGCCCGGTCTGCCGCGGCACCCGGCTCAATCCCCGCGCGGCCGCCGTGCGCCTATCCGCCGGCGGCGACGCGTCCGCGGGGCGGTCGTTTCCCGAATTCATGGCGCTCGACATCGCCCGGGCCCACGCCTTCGCGCTCGAGCTTGGCCGCGGGCTGGCCGGGGTGGACGCCGTGCGCGACGTGCTCCCCGGCATCGAACAGCGCCTCCACTTCCTCCTGGAGACCGGACTCGGCTACCTGACCCTCGACCGCGAGTACTCGACCCTCAGCGGCGGCGAGGCCCAGCGGGTCCGCCTCGCCACGCAGCTCGGCATGGGACTGGTCGGGGTGATCTACGTGCTCGACGAGCCCAGCATCGGGCTGCACGCGCACGACAACCGGAAGCTGATCGACACGCTGGGCGAGCTGCGCGACCGCGGCAACACCGTCATCGTCGTCGAGCACGACGAGGAGACCATGCGCGCCGCCGACGAACTGATCGAGCTTGGCCCCGGCGCCGGCACCGAGGGCGGCGAACTGCTGTTCCAGGGCACGCCGGACGGTTGCGCGCGCCAGCCCGCCTCGGCCTCCCGCACCGGCCCGTACCTGGCGCGGAAGTTCCGCGTCACGCGGGAAACCGATCCCCGGCCGCCGGACGGCCGCTGGCTGACCGTCCGCGGCGCGCGCGAGCACAACCTCAAGGACATCGACGCCGCGTTTCCGGTCGGCCTGCTCACCTGCGTCGCCGGGGTCTCCGGCTCGGGCAAGAGCACGCTCGTGAACGACATCCTGGCCGCGGCCGCCGCGCGGCGCCTCAACGGCGCCAAGACGCTGCCGGGCCGCCACCGCGGGCTCGAGGGGCTCGAGTTCTTCGAGAAGACCGTGCAGGTGGACCAGGAGCCGATCGGCCGCAGCCCCCGCTCCAACCCCGCCACCTACACCAAGCTGCTCGACCTGCTGCGCGAGCTGTTCGCCAAATGTCCGCTGGCGCGCGTGCGCGGCTACCGGCCGAGCCGGTTCAGCTTCAACGTCCGGGGCGGGCGCTGCGAACGCTGCCAGGGCGACGGGCAGATCCGCCTCGACATGCAGTTCCTCCCCGACGCCTACACCGAGTGCCCGAGCTGCGGCGGCCGCCGGTACAACCGCGAGACCCTCGACGTGCGCTTCCGCGGCCGGAACATCGCCGACGTGCTCGCGCTGACCGTGCGCGAGGCGATGGAACTCTTCCGGCACCTGCCGCGGATCATGGAAAAGCTCGGCACCCTCGAGGCCGTGGGCCTCGGCTACCTGCAGCTCGGGCAGTCGGCGGTGACCCTGTCGGGCGGCGAGGCCCAGCGCCTCAAGCTGTCGCTCGAGCTCAGCCGGCGCCAGCAGGGGCAGACCCTCTACGTCCTCGACGAGCCCACGACCGGGCTGCACTGGGTCGACATCCAGCGGCTGATGGACCTGCTGTTCCAGCTGCGCGACGCGGGCAACACGATTGTCGTGATCGAGCACAACCTCGACGTGATCAACCTCGCGGACTGGGTCGTCGACCTCGGCCCGGGCGGCGGCGACGCGGGCGGGGAGGTGGTGTATGCCGGGACGCGCGCGGGCATCGACCGGGAGCCGCGGTCGCTCACCGGCCAGGCGCTCGTCCACTGGGCGCAGCGGGTTCCGGCCGGATAGCCGAACTCACTGGACTGGTGTGGGACGCCCGTCTCGCGGGCGCCGTGCCGCGACCACGAACCTCGGCCGGCGCCCCTCGACCCGCTCGAGGCCTCCGGCAAGTCGCCGGCGCTACAGGAAATATTTCCCTTGCCACGCCGGACGCCCCCGGCATGGTCAGCCGCGCCAGGCGGACGGGAGGTCGCGAGTTACGTGACCCGCAGTTTGCCGGCAACCCTTCGGGCGTTTCTTCGATGAGAGACCGTTCAGAGGTCTCCACAGCTCATCGAACGTTGCCAGACCGGCCAGCCGTGGCCTGATCCCGCGCCGTCCGCGCACACCTGCGCCGGGCAGCCGCGGGGCGCCACCCGCCGGCCGGTCGGGCCCAACACCCACGCCATCCTCCGCCCAACCCGGGCGGTCCGCGCCGGACACGCTTGCGCGTCCTGCGCATCCCACATGAATCAAGTCAATCCCCCCGTCACCTTCGCCTCGTTGAGCCTGGCTGCGCCGATCCTGCGCGCGCTGGCCGACAAGGCCTACACGCATCCTTCGCCGATCCAGGCGCAGGCCATTCCCGCCCTGCTGGATGGCCGCGATCTGATCGGCTCCGCCCAGACCGGCACCGGCAAGACCGCGGCCTTCGCGCTGCCGATCCTGCAGCGGCTGTCCACCCATCCGCTGCCCCGCGACGCCCGCCGCCCGCGGGCACTGATCCTCACGCCGACCCGGGAGCTGGCCGCCCAGATCGACGAGAGCATCGCCGCCTACGGCCGCCACCTCCCGGTGCGCCACGCCGTCATATTCGGCGGCGTCGGCGAGCAGCCGCAGATTCGCGCCCTGGCGTCCGGCGTCGAGATCATCACCGCCACCCCGGGCCGGCTGCTCGACCTGATGGAGCAGGGCCACGCCGTGCTCGATCGCGTCGAGATCTTCGTCCTCGACGAGGCCGACCGGATGCTGGACATGGGTTTCGCGCCGGACGTGAAGCGCATCATCGCGCGCCTGCCGGCCCAGCGACAGTCGCTCCTCTTTTCCGCGACCATGCCGGAGGAGATTCTCCAGCTCGCCAGCCGGTTCCTCCGCGATCCGGTGCGCATCGCGGTGGCGCCGGTCGCCTCCACCGTTGACAGCGTCGAGCAGCGCGTCTGCCACGTGCAGCGCAGCGACAAGCACCGGCTCCTCGTGCACACCCTGCACCGGCATCCGGAGGGCCTCGTCCTGGTGTTCTCCCGGACCAAGCACGGCGCCAACCGACTCGCGGACCGCCTCGGCCACGACGGCATTCCCGCGGCCGCCATCCACGGCAACAAATCGCAGGGGGCGCGCCAGCGCGCCCTCGAGGACTTCCGCACGGGCCGCACGCGGGTGCTCATCGCCACCGACATCGCCGCGCGCGGCATCGACGTCAAGGGCATCGCCCTCGTCGTCAATTTCGACATTCCCGAGGAGCCCGAGGCGTATGTGCACCGGATCGGCCGCACGGCCCGGATGGGCGCCGCCGGCCTGGCCGTGTCATTTTGTGATCCAACGGAACAGGCCTCGTTCCGGGACATCCAGCGGCTGATCCGCCAGACGGTCCGGGTTGATGCCGACCATCCTTTCAAACAAGGAGCGGCCGGCCCGGTGCTGGAGGTCAGAAATCCTGCGCCGGCGGCGGCTCCCCGACGCTCCGGCTTCGGATTCTGGCGTTCCAACCGCACGCCGCGCGCGTCCGGCGCCCGGGGCTTCGCGTCCACCTGGCGGTGACCGCCGCAGGCCCTCGTCTCCGCCCGGCAGATCCGGGCGGAACGGGCTTGCTCACGGATGGCGCGGCTGTGCGATGATCGTGCCCGGCGGCGCCGCGTCAGCGGCGGTCGCCCGCGTGGGAAAACTCCCGCTGGGCCAGATCGAGCTTCTGCAGCGCTTCCTGCATGGCCTTGGCCGCCGCTTTGGAGAAATGGCGGACGTCATCAGTGATCGTGGCAAGCGTCACGCGGATGATCTGCAGGTCCTCATCGAGGGTCTGCCGTTCTGGGGGAACTGAGTGCTCCATGGGCGCTGTAGACGCTTGAATCCGCCCGGCGGTTCCCGACTGTTCTCAAAAGTTTCGCGCGGCATCAAAACGACAATCCCGCGCGTCTGAAAAGCGCCGCCCCGGCCGAATGCGACGCAAGCCCCCGGGGCGAAAGCAAGACGCACGACTCGCCGCGATGGTTCAAAACAGCACGAAAGATACGAACGGCAATTCAGCCTCCTCACATCGCTGCTACGAGACCAAGGGTGGGGCGGGCTTTACGGTGGGGCGGGCTTTACGCCCGCCCATTTGACGGTCGAAACCTGGATTCGGCGGGGATGAACCCCGCCCCACCATTCGACCCGGCGACCGACTCGTAGCGCGGAGCTTTAGCTCGCGCTTTCATCTCTCGCGCAGGCTGAAGCGCTGCGCCACGACCTTCGCGCCGTCTCAATCTTGGTTGGGCGGGCTTTCGGCCCGCCAATTTGACGGTCGGATCCTGGACTCGGCGGGGATAAACCCAAGCCCACCATCACGCCAATGCCGGACGAGTCCGGCCTGCGTTCAGTGTAGCGACTGGCCGAAGCGTTCTCCCACCAGCCGGTGCGCCTCCTTGATGGCCTCGGCGCAGTCCTTGTGGCAGACCAGGGTCGCATCCGGCGTGTGAATGATGATGAGGTCCTCGCAGCCGACGGCGGCGACCAGGTGCCGGGGATCGCTGGATGCGACCAGCGATGTCCGGGTGTTGAGCAGGACCACGCGATCGGTACCGAGGGCGTTGCCCTGCTCGTCCTTCGGGCAGGTCTCGGCGAACATCGGCCAGGAACCGACGTCGATCCACTTCACCGGCATGGGCACGGCCGCCACGCGCACACCCGGGTCGCGCGAGGCCGGTTCCATCACCGCATAGTCGACGCTGACCTTCTTGAGCGTGGGAAACACCTCGTCGAGAACCTCGTCGCGGCTGCGGGTGCCCCAGGCCTGGCCGATCCGCGCCAGCGCGGCGGCCGTGTCCGGTTCGTAGCGGCGGATGCAGTCGAGCAGCGTGGCGGCGCGCCAGACGAACATGCCGCTGTTCCAGAGATAACGTTCGGCGCCGGCCTCCAGGTAGGCGCGGGCCTTGTCGGCGTCGGGCTTCTCGATGAAGACCTCCACCACGCGCGCGGATTCATCGATCAGCCCGCCCAGCTGGAGGTAGCCGTAGGAGGTCGCGGGGGTCGTCGGCGTGATGCCGAAGGTCACCAGGACGTTGGGCTGCTGCTCGGCCAGCCGGAAGCCGTGCTCCACAATCTGCTGGAACCGGTCGACGGGCTCGATGACGTGATCGGCCGTAAACACGGCGATGACCGCGTCGGGATCGTGCCGGGCGATGACCGTGGTGCCGAAACCGATCGCGTTGAGCGTGTCCCGCCCGACGGGTTCGCCGAGGAAATGGCCCCGGGCCAGGCCGGGGAGGGCGGCGCGCGAGGCCGCGGCGTGCTGCCGGCCCGCGCAAACGTAGCGATTCGCGGCCGGAATGAGCCCATCCAGGCGGTCGAACGCCTGCTGGAGGAGACTGCGGCGGCCGATCAGCGGAATCAGCTGCTTGGGCTGCGATTCCCGGCTCATGGGCCACAACCGCGTTCCCGAGCCGCCTGCCATGATGAGCGCGTGTCGCATGAGGTTGGTCCGGTATCCTGCGCGCTAATCGCGGGATTTCAACGGCGAATCGCCGTTCCCACTACGGCGTGGCCGGCCGGAGTGTTCGCTCTCGCGTCAGTTGGGGACGCGACGTCCTTGCGTGATCTGAGGCCGGACCCGGCGAGGAGGGCCTCGCCGCTCCAGACGGACGCACGTTCTGCGTCGGATCGCCGGATTTTGGGGACGCGACGCCCTCGTCGTGTTGTCCGCTGTCGGCCGTACGTCATCACCGTGCTGCGTTGTGCGCGCCGCACCAGGACCGAAAGAGGGGCCGCAGGCGGTCAAAATCGTATCAAACGCCTTTGGCCGTTCGATATTCCCAGGGATTCTGCTCCTATACTCCCGCCGATCCCTCCGCGGCGTTTCACACGATGAAAGTAGTCTGCGCCTGGTGCCACAAGACCTTGCAGGAACCGCTGCCCGGTGACCTGCGCGTTTCGCACGGCATCTGTCAGGATTGCATTCACCGGGTGCTCGGCGCGCGCGCCAAGGAGTTGGGCGAGTTCCTCCGGACGCTGGAGATCCCGGTCCTGGTGCTCGATCGCGAAAACAAGGTGGTCGAACTGAACGAATCCGCCGGCAGGATCCTGGGCACGTCGCTGCCGGAGGTGAAGGGTGCCTTGGTGGGCCCGGCGATATCCTGTTACAACGCCGGACTGCCGGGCGGGTGCGGACATTCCGACCGCTGTCCGGGTTGTCAGCTGCGCCACAATCTCATGGCCACGCATGCCGACGCCCAGCCGCGCTTCAGCCAGATCACCCAGCACGAGATCGTGCGGGACGGAGAACGGCGGACGGTGCAGTTCCGGTTTTCCACCCAGAAGACGGGGGACGTGGTATTGCTGCTGCTCGAAGAGGTGACGGACGCGGCGACGGCAGGGGAGTGAGTTCGCCAAGTGGCGGTCGCTGAAGACACGACGCCCTCCAGCAATCCGAAATCTGGAGGGCCCGCCGCCGTGCGGGCGGACTCGCAAGTCGTCGATGGAGACGCGACGCCCCCGTCGCGTGCCTCGCTTTCGATTGTCCGTCCGTCCGGGATCTGGAGGGTCCGCCTCCGTGCGGACCGATCCTCTGTCAGCCGTCGATCCGGCGACGAGGGCGTCGCCGCTCCAGACGGGTTGGGGGCGCGACGCCCCCTGGATGCCGCGGGCTCGTCGCGTCCCCACGAGATCCCCGGTCAGGCGGACTGGCGCGATTTCTCGCGGATCGACCGCACGGCATCAACCGGCAGGCTGAGCCACTGGAGGAACGACTCATGGGCCTCCGGATAGCGGGCCTCGAAGACGGCGTGCAGCCGGTGCTTCTGTTCATCGGTGATGCCGGCCTCGTTGAGGACGGCGACGAACTGGTCTTTGGTGATGGTTTTCATGGAGGTGCCTTCTGTTTTGTCGGTGTCCGCGCCGCGGGATTGCGGTGCGTGACGCGCGCACTCTGGGGTGTGAAGCCGTAGTCGCCTCCAGAAGAATCTTCAGATCCCGGCAAGAATCACGCGCGGGTCCCGGCGGTCATCGAGCGCTGGCAGCCTGCGGCCTTGCGGAACACAACGGCGGGGCCCTTCGCCGTGGGGAGTCGCTGTCCGCGGCCGGGACCGCCAACCCGCATAGTTCACGCCTCCCGATCCGCACAGACACACCCCGCCCTGTCGGGCACCCCTCTCCCAGAGGGGATTCTGCATGCGGCTGATCGAATCCCCTCTACGAAGAGGGGTGGCGCGAAGCGACGGGGTGTGTGACCCCGCCATTGGCGAGTGTGGAAAATCCGGGCTAACCGGTTCCCCGCCGTCCTATCGGCCATCCTTCGACCGGACGGCGCTCGCGTCGATGACCGGCAGTACGCCCGAGCCCAGAAATTCCTCGAGCTTCGGCTGGCCGAGTATGACCTCCGCCTTGAAACGATCGCTGGCCCGCGTCCACACCGGGCTGGGCGTGTCGCGACCGATGTTGGGGCCGCCCATCACGACGATGGCCGGCAGGGCGTCCACCATGTACCGGCCGCGGGCAAAGCCGCTGATCCGGGTGCTCCAGAGCAGCCGCGGCTTCCGCCCCGCGGTCAGGCTGAGATCATAGGCAGCGATCTTCGCGACGTAGAACAGGTCGCGAGCCGCAGTCCGGATCTGCTCCTGCTGCGGAGTCGAGAAGGTCAGGCCCTCGATCTCCGGAAAGGCCGGGTGGGATTGCGCCTCCGGAATGCCGATCCTGGCGCCTCCGAGGAAGGCGAGCTCCTGGCCGTAATTGAACTGGACCCCTGGATACGGTGGAATCTCGAGCGAGTCGGGATAGAACGTTCCCCAGGCGAAAAGGATCATCTGGGTGGCCGGGTGCTGCGCGTTGGCCGGCAGAAAGCCCTGTTTGGCGAGGACCTTGGCGATGACCCGGATCATGTCCTCCTTCTTGGGCGGTTTGTCGCCGGCGATCACACCGCCGAAGTCCCGGTAGCCGACGCAAACCGGCAGATAATAGACGGGCTGGGCCGGTGTCGGAGCCCTGGCCGCCGGCGAGTCCTCGGGGACATCCGTCACCGTGATCGTTTGCAGCTCATCCAGGGGAAACAGGAAACTGAGCAGGCCCCCGCAGACGCCGGACGCGGCGGCCAGGAGAAATGCGACCAGAACTAGAAACGTGCGCATGACGCGAATGGATTTGGGTTGGCAGGCAACGCCATCGGTTAAGCCGCAGGCTTTCGAAAGACCACGTTCAGTGTATCCATCGGGGTCCGGACATCAACGGCAATTTTCCTGTTTCCGGCCTTGGGCCTCATGCCGCCCGGGGCCCGTCCCCGTGCAATCGCGACCGCCGGCCCGCCCCGCCGGCATATCGCGGCGGCGCGTTGTTCCGCCGGCCCGTGGGTTCAGTCGGGCGCGACCCTTCCGGACTGCAGGCTTGAGTCGCAACGCATTTTCGGACAGAGAGATGATTCGAGACTTTCAGTCGCCGCAGCTTGAAGGGATTGTCCCCGACGCATCTGGAAACGGCACATCTCCCTGCGGCCTAATTGCCCTGTCAGGCAGGCATATCATGCGTTACCTCAATATCAGCCTGTTCACCGCTCTCATATTATTCAGCGGTTGTGCCACTGCGATTCAGGGGGGCTCGATGACGTACGCTTACTCGGCAGTGAAAGCAGGCAGGTATCATGACGCGCTGGCATGGCTGTCCGAGGCCGAAAAGCACGGAGTGCTGACACCCGATCTTGATGCTGAAATCGGTTTTCTCCGCGCCCGAAGTTATGACGGTTTGCAGCGCACCCCCGAGGCCATTGGCGGCTACAAGCACGTCATCGCGACCTTCCCCCATCGTGTCTATACTTTTCAGGCCAAAGAGCGTCTGAAAGAACTCGAAGCGAAAGAGCCGGGCCAACCGCTGGAGGCGACGCCGGACGAGCGTCCAACGGGAAATCCAAACCCGTCCTCCGGCGCGGCACACCTCTGATCGTCAGGCGCCCGAAGACCGACAAAGAGCCACCACGATGAAAGCCCTCTCACTCCTTAGCTTCGTACTCATGGTTGCAGGGCTTCTCGGCCTCATTGCTACTCAGTCGCTGTTCTCGATTTCGCCATTCGTCATCGGGTGCCAAGCCGTTGCCGTTGCACTCATGCTGTGGGCGCGCATTACCTTCGGTCGCCGAAGTTTCCACGCAACCGCCGATCCAACCGCAGGCGGTCTGGTCACTTCGGGCCCGTACCGGTTCTTGCGACACCCGATCTACACGGCGGTCGTGCTCTTCGTTCTCGCCAGTGTTTGCGCACATCCCACGTTGACCGCAACCGGCGCGGCGCTCCTGGTCCTTCTCGGTGCCCTGACTCGTATGCTCATCGAAGAACGACTGCTCCACGCTCGCTATCCTGAGTATGCCGCCTATGCGGCGCGCACCAAGCGCATGGTGCCCTATATCTTCTAGACATGTCGGCGAGTTACTCACGGGACACCTGACAAGATGCCACAGAACAGCGCCTCCAAATCGCCCGTCCGGCAATTCGAGCCCGGAATTCGGCGTGTCTGATCGAGGGCCGTTCGGCAAAAGGAATTATGATCCGATACTTCCATATCATCCTGGCGTTTGCGGCGATTCTCTCCGGCGGCTGTGCAACAGCCCAACGGGGCGCGATGAGCCGCGCCTACAAGGCGATCAAAGATGGCAGGTACGATGCCGCCATCGCCCGCCTGTCAGAGGCTGAGAAGTACGTGACGCCGACGCCGGCGCTTCAGGCGGAGATAGCGTTTCTCCGTGGACAAAGCTACGAGGGATTGAAGCGTGTGCCGGATGCAGTCGGATGCTATCGGTACCTGGTCGCGACATATCCTGAGAGCATTTACGCGTATCAGGCGGAAGAACGAATCGAAGCGCTGGAACAAAGCGAGCCTCCGCAGGCGCCAGTGCCAACGCCTGTGTCCGCCCCGCCTCCTGCCGGGCAGGAGGCGCGCCAGCCGTAGGCAGGGCGGGGCCTTGGCGTCTGGCGCAAGAACGATGACTCCGGCCTGGCCCGCACGGCGGGGCCGTCAAAGGACAGAGGACAGAGTACAGGGGACAGAGTGCAGGGGACAGGGGACAGAGTCCTGACCTGGCCCGCGCGGCGGCGGGCCCTCCATTGTGTGCCAAGCGGCTGTCGGAAAGCTTACAGCTTATCGCTTAAAGCTTATCGCTGTCGGCCCTCACTGCAGCGCCTTGGTGTAGGCGCGGCCGTTGTCGTCGGTGAACATCAGCACGGTCGTGCTCACGCCGGTCAGCTTCACGCCCAGATCGAGGTCGACGACGTCGCCGAGGTGGTAGACGCGGTCGTTCATGAGCACCTTGCTGTCGTCGCCGGCGGCGCGGACGCCGGTCACGTGGAGGGTGTCGATGAAGGCGATGACCCGGCGGCGGTAGAGGATATCCGCCGGCACGACCGGGGACGCCGTCGCGGCCGGGGCCACGCGCGCGGGTGCCGGCTCGGGAGCCGCGGGCGGCGGGGCCAGGTCGACCTGGATGGCAGCGGGAGCGGACGCGGGCGCTGTCGCCGCGGGGGCTGTCGCGACGGTCGCACCTGGAGGAGCGGAGGCCGGGGTAGCCCGGTGGGCGATGGCAGTCGGGGCCTCCTGGACCGGAGGCGGCGAGGCGACGACCGGAGCCGGGGCTGCAGACGGCCGGTAAGCAATGGGCGTCGGCGCTTGCTCGACCGCAGGAGCGGGAGCAGTGACCGGAGCGGCGACGGCGGCGGGCGGCGGGACAGCCGTCGCAGCCGCTGGCGCAGCCGGCTCGGGCACGGACGGCGCGCTGGCGGTGGCAGGGACGACCGCGACCGGCGCCGGCTGGGTCGCGACGGTTGCGGGCGCGGGCTGGGGCGCGGCCACGGGGGCGACAGCAACGGCGGGCGCGCGCGGGGCGGCGGCGATGGGAGTACCGCCTTCTTTCCGGAAAATGAGGACACCGAGCACCGTGACGCCGACCAGGACCACGACGGCCGCGACGACGCCGAGCAGCATCTTTTCGATCCCGACCGATTTTCCCCGGCGCAGGCCGGCATGCGCGGTGACGGGAGCGCCCGGAGCGGCGGCCGCGTCAGCGGACTGGGGGTCCTGCTGCTTCTGGGCCTTCTTCAGGGCGTCGTTGATCAGGCTCATGCTGGATGGTGCGCGCGGGCCGGAGGTTTTTTGTGTCAATGCCGCCGGGGCTGCAATCCCGCATTCACTTCAGGGCGGAGACTTCCTTGATCGCGCGCCGGACGTCCCAGTAGTTGACCTCGTCGGAGTCGCGGACGAAGGCAGAGAGGAGGGCCTTGTCGCAAACGTTGTTGATGACGCGCGGGACGCCCTTGCTGAAACGGTGGACCGACCGCAACGACGCCGGGGTGAAATACGGCCGGCCGCTGGCGCCCGCGAGCGTGAGGCGGTGCTGGACGTAGTGGGTCGTGTCCTGAAGCGTGAGCGGTTTGAGCTCGGAATTGACGAGGATGCGCTGGCGGAGCTGCCGGAGGCGGTCCTGCACCAGCAGCTGTTTCAGCTCGGGCTGGCCGATGAGCACGATCTGGAGCAGCTTCTGCTTGTCGGTTTCGAGGTTCGAGAGCAGGCGGATCTGCTCGAGCACCCGGAACGACAGGTTCTGGGCCTCGTCGATGATGAGGACGATGTCGCGGCCCTGCTCGATCCGCTGCAGCAGCACCCGATTGATCTGGGCGGCCAGGTCGTGCTGGCTCTGGGCCAGATGGGATTCGCCGAGCTCGGTGAGGATGGCGCGCAGCATCTCGACCTCGGTGATCCGGGTGTTGAGGATGAGCGCGGTATCGTAGTGCGCCGGATCAAGTTCGTTGAGAAAGCGCCGGCAGATGGTGGTCTTGCCGCAGCCGACCTCGCCGATGAGCAGGATGAACCCCTTCTTCTCCTGCACGCCGTACTTAAGGTGTTGCAGGGCCTCCTGATGGGTGGGACTCAGGTAAAGGAACTTCGGGTCCGGAGTGATGTTGAACGGCATCTCCGTGAGCCCGTAGAAGCTCTGGTACATCGAGGGGGAGGGTATTGCGGAACGGACGGGAAAGGCGCGACTATGCGCGGGATCCGCCGGGCGAAGCAAGCGGACAACCCCCGCAGCGGCAAGATTTACCGTCGCTTGCCAAATGGCGCAGTGGATGCAAAATGATTGCCGGCGATCCCGACCCTCCCTTATCGAATGTCGTTCAACGTGACGACCCGCCGCTTCATCACCTGGATCTATGCCACGCTGTTTGTTGGGACAGCGCTCCTGTCCGGAGTGTTTTTCTTCCGCACGTACCAGGAATACGCCCGTTACCAGCGCCTCGAGGCCGACAGCCGCCAGCGGCTGGTCCAGGCCACGCAGCGCCTGCAGGTCCAGGAGCGGGTGCTCGAGCGGCTCCGCTCCGACCCGGCCTACGTGGAGAAGGTCATCCGGCAACAGCTGCGCTACGCCAAGCCGTCCGAGCTGATCTTCCGGTTCGAGGACTGACGGTGGGAAAAGCGTTGCGACGCCGTCCGGCCGCGCCTCTTTTCTGACCCGCATGAACGCGCGCGTACCGTCGCATCCGCTGCCCGAGGAATATGCGCAGGCCGGCCAGGGCCAGGTCTTCGCCTTTTGGGACCGGCTCGATGACGCCGGCCGGACCGGCCTGCTGGAGCAGGCGCGGGAGATCGACCTGGCCGAGGTCGCGCGGCTGACGCGCACCCTGCTCGGGCGGGACGGCCCGGCGGGCGTCGACCTGACGGATCTGGCGCCGGCGCCGTACGTGGCGCGCCCCGAGAACGGCGGCGACGCGGAGGCCTGGCTGCGGGCGCGCGCGGCGGGGGAGGAGGCGCTGCGCGGCGGGCGGGTGGCGGCCTTCACCGTCGCGGGAGGGCAGGGCACGCGTCTCGGCTTCGACGGACCGAAGGGGACGTTTCCCGTGACTCCGGTGAGGCGGAAGCCGTTGTTCCAGGTGTTCGCGGAGAAAATCGCCGTCGCGGGCCGGCGCTACGGGCGACCGTTGCACTGGTTCGTCATGACCAGCCATGCGAACCACGCGGCCACCGAGGCGTTTTTCACGGAGCATCGCTTTTTCGGGCTCGACCGGGCGCGCGTGCATTTCTTCCGCCAGGGCCGCATGCCGGCGGTCGACTTTGCCGGCCGGATCCTGCTCGAGTCGGGGGGCGTCATCGCGATGAGCCCCGACGGCCACGGCGGCTCGCTGCGCGCGTTGCACCGGAGCGGGGCGCTCGACCTCATGCGGAGCGAGGGCGTCGACACGCTCAGCTATTTCCAGGTCGACAATCCCCTCGTGCGCTGCGTCGACCCGGAATTCATCGGCTGGCATCTGCTGCGCGGCGCGGAGATGTCGGCCAAGATGATCCCCAAGGCCTACCCCGAGGAGAAGCTGGGGCATTTCTGCCTCCAGCACGGCCGCGTGGTCGTCATCGAATACAGCGACCTGCCGCTGGCCCTGCAGCGCGAGGTCGACCCGGTGACCGGCCGGCTGCGCTATCCCGCGGGCAGCATCGCCATCCACATCCTGGACCGCGAGTTCGCCCGGCGCATGGCCGAGGGCGCCGGCGGCGGATCGGCGCTGCCCTTTCACCGGGCGGACAAGAAGATCGCCACGATCGACGCCGCGGGCGGGCCGGTGCGGCCGGAGAAGCCCAACGGGGTGAAGTTCGAGCTGTTCGTCTTCGATGCGCTGCCGTTCGCGCGGAACGCGCTGGTGGTCGAGACGCGCCGCGCGGACGACTTCTCGCCGATCAAGAACGCCGAGGGGATCGACTCGCCCGCCACGGCCCGCGCCGATCTGCTCCGGCAGTACGCCCGCTGGTTGCGGGCGGCGGGCGCCCCGGTCGGCGTCGATGCCGCGGGCCTGCCGGCGGCGAATCTCGAAATTTCCCCGCTGTTCGGCGACGACGCGGATTCGTGCGCGGCGGCGTGGAAAAAACTCTCGCCAAAACCGGTTTTGGCCGACGGTCTGTATCTGGAATGAGGCGCCTGCCTCCTGCGGGCGGCGGTGACGGATGCCTGCCGGCGCTGGAAGCGGGACGGCCTCCCTCGCACGACCCGACCGTCCCCGTCCCTCGATCATGACCCCCCTGGAAAACATCCAAGCCGCCGGCGCCGCCGGCCGGCTCCTCCCCGAAGCCGTCAGGAACCTCTCCGCCTGGATCGATGCGCGCCTGCCGGCCTGGGCGGAGGCGAGCATCGGCGAGCTTGTCGCCCGGGAAGCGTGGGGCGAGCTGAACGACCGCTTCTACCGGTACCTCGAGTTCGGCACCGGCGGCATGCGCGGCCGGACGATCGGCGTGATGACGGCCCAGGCGGAGATGGGACGGCCCGGTCCGCTGGGAACGCCCGAGCACGCGGCCGTCGGCAGCAACCTGCTCAACGACTTCACGCTGGTCCGCGCCGTCGTCGGCCTCTACCGCTACGTCCACGGCCGGCTGGCGCGCGACAAGCGTTACGACGCGCCGAAGCTCGTGATCGCGCACGATGTCCGGCATTTCTCGCGGCACTTCTGCGAGCTGGCGGCCTCGACGTGGTCCCGCCTCGGCGGGGTGGCGTTCATTTTCGAGGCGCCGCGCTCGACGCCGCAGCTCAGCTTCTCCGTCCGGTGGCTGCGGGCCCATTGCGGCGTGGTCATAACGGCCAGCCACAATCCGCCGCACGACAACGGCTTCAAGGCCTACTCCGAGGATGGCGGCCAGGTCGTCCCGCCGGACGACGCGGGGATCATTGCGGAGGTGAACGCCGTGCCGCTCGCGGATCTCGGCGCGTACCTGGAGATCGACCTCGGCCGCGTCATCACCCTCGGCCGCCCGGCGGACGACGCCTACCTCGCGGTGGCGTCGCAGGCGGCGCTGGAGCCGGCCATCTTCAAACTGGCGAAATTCAAGGCGGTCTACACCAACATCCATGGCACCGGCGGCGTGGCGACCGTGCCGCTGCTGGCGCATGCGGGCGTGTCAGTCTCGGAGGTGCCCGAGCAGGTGGCCTTCGATGCTCGCTTCCCCACGGTGAAGTCGCCCAACCCGGAGAACGCCGAGGCGCTGACGCTAGGCATCGCCCGGGCCGAGGCCAGCGGCGCGGAGGTGGTGCTGGCCACGGATCCCGACGCCGACCGCATGGGCTGCGCGGTGCGCAACCGGGCGGGCCGGATGGAGCTTCTTACCGGCAACCAGATCGGCGCGCTGCTGGCCGAGTACCGCCTGACCAAGCTGAAGGAGCTGGGCCGGGTGCCCCGGGAGGGCTCGCCCCATGTGGCCATCATCAAGAGCCTCGTGACCACGCCGCTCCAGGACGCCGTCGGCCGCGGGCACGGCGTGAAGGTCGTCAGTACCCTGACCGGATTCAAATGGATCGGCGCCAAGCTGCGCCGCTACGAGGAGCAGCTCAAGGGCGCGATGCTGACCGAGGAGGGCGTGGCCCTCGACTACGACGCCCTGCCGCTCGCCAGCCGCGCCCGGCTGCACGGCCGGTACAGCACGTTCTACGCCTTCGGCACCGAGGAGAGCTACGGTTTCCTGCCGAACGATTTCGTGCGCGACAAGGACGGCAACGCCGCGTGCCTCATGTTCGCTGAGCTCTGCGCCTGGGTGCGGAGCCGCGGGCTGACGGTGCCCGAGTACCTGGACGAGCTTTACGTCAGGTACGGCTACTTCATCGAGGGGATGATCAACCTCTACTACGAGGGGGCGACGGGCGCGGAGAAGATCCGGCGCATTCTCGAGTCGTACCGGACGCGTCCGCCCGCCGCGGTCGGCGGCATCGCCGTGACGGAGTTCCGGGACTTCGGCCGCCAGACGGTCCGCGACGCCGATGGCGAGGAGGTGCCGAAGCAGGACCTCTACTTCGCCACGCTGGCCAACGGCTACAGCTACGCCGGCCGCGGCAGCGGGACCGAGCCCAAGATGAAGTTCTACCTCTTCGCGCAGGCGAAGGCCGGGACGGCCGCGGAACTGCCGGCGGTCAAGGCGCAGGTGAAGGCGGAGCTCGAACGCCTCAAGGCGGCGGTCGAGGCGGACGCGCGCTCACGGGCTGAGGCTTGAGGTAGGGCGCGACCGCCGGGCGCGCCGCTCCGCGATTAAGCCCCGATAGTCAATCGCGGCGGGCCCAGCGGCGCGAAGTGCGCAGCCTTCGCGGTCCCGCCCTACCCGAAGTGCTCAGAGCGGCCGGCTATTTGTGCTCCTTCGCCAGGATCGCCTCGATCTGATCCATGATCGCGTTCATGCGGGCGACCAGGGCGCGGTAGGGCGCGGGGGTGGCGAGGTCGACGCCCGCGCGCTTGACCAGGTCATAGGGATGATCCGAGCCGCCCGCCTTGAGCATGGCGAGGTACGTGTCGACCGCGCCCGGTTCGCCGCGCTTGATGTGGTCGGCAAATGCCGTCGAGGCGGCGATCGAGGTCGCGTACTGGTAGACGTAGAAGTCGCGGTAGAAATGGGGAATGTAGGCCCATTCGATGGTCACGAGGTCGTCGATCTTGAGCACGCCCTGGGCGTCGCCGTGGTACTGGCGCAGGAGGTCGCCGTAGATCTTGCTCATCTGCTCGCCGGAGAGGGAGCCGCCCTTCTCGACCTGCTCATGGATGGCCAGCTCGAACTCGGCGAACATCGCCTGGCGGAAGAAGGTGGCGCGCAGGTTCTC
>CAZKDK010000004.1:0-41761 GCA_964551145.1 uncultured Opitutaceae bacterium
TCCGGCTGCCTGAAATTCGGCGCGGCTCGAGCAGAGCTTCCGGTTGTCGCTCCTGCAACGACATCGAAGAGCTCCCTCCGCATCCTCAAATGACGAATCGGATCTTCCCAGCAATCCGTAGCTTGCCACACGCAGCCGGTTTACCGATACTTCGGCCTCAATCCCCATGCACCAACCACGTCCTTCGTTTTTCCGGAGGCTAGCGGAACGCCTGAGCCGGAACCGGTGCATGGTTCGGACTCTGAAGACCCCGCGTGGGGCGAGACGTCTTTGGGTGACCCCTGAAGCATCGTTGCGCTACTGGCTACCCAACTCGTTGAACAACGACAGACCTTTATGTCAGTTCGCGGGTCGCTATCTGCGTCCCGGCCAAAGAATATGGGATGTGGGGGCCAATATCGGTGTGTTCACGTTTCTGGCGTCCGCAGCCGTGGGCTACGGGGGCCGTGTCCTCGCGATCGAAGCCGATCCATTCATATCGCAGCTTTTGATAAAGTCGTCGCGTCGCCTTCCGGTCGGTGACGCTATCCCGGACATTGTGACGAGCGCCATCTCGGACAGCGTAACCCTTGCCGACTTCGGAGTACCCAATCGATCTAGAGCCTCCAATCACCTGCTTTCGTCGCCAGGGTGCACACAGACCGGCGGTGTGCGATTCTCGTTCAAGGTACCCTGCGTCACTCTAGAGTGGTTGTGGGAGCACTCATTTTCTCCCGACCTGATCAAGATGGACATCGAAGGCATCGAGTACATTGCGCTCGCCTCATCGCAGCGACTTCTGCGTGAAGTGCGACCTGCTCTTCATTTGGAGGTATGGAGCGAAATTGCAGAAAAGGTTGGCGCGTTGCTCGCAGCTCACTCGTACCTGATGTTCGACGGAGAGACAGATATCGAGCTATCTCAGCCACTCCAGATACCGACCTGGTGTACGATCGCAGTCCCCGCCGAAAAGCGGCTCTCATTTGCAGCAACGGTGCGGAACGGTCACGTCTAATCCCGCGGGCCACAATTCAGGGACTCGGTGGTCAGCCCCGGCGGGCGCTTCTCTCCGGTGGTGGCGCAATCACCCTCGCCGGGTGCGTGCTCCATCGATGAATACATGGACCTGCCGTCTCGGAAGACGCTTGTGGCGCAGACTGGGAACCGACCGGAGCGGGCAGCGTGAGACCAAACGGTACCGGTCGGAATCGAAACGTCCAGCACCGCAGCCATCTCGGTGCCCTAGGCCCGAATAAACTCCGCCTAGAGGGAACGGTTGAGTCTCCCCGGCCCGAACATTTCAGGGCTGTTTCTGCGCAACATTGTGGGTCGCTTGCACGTAAGTCTTTGGAGAACAACATTGAGCACCGGTCTCAGAAGCCTGTGCTTAACAGCATGGGGGTTCGAGTCCCCCCCTGGGCACCAACTTCGGAGCAGAAGCCTTAGGGCCAACGCTCAGGCCGCGGGCGTCTCACGCCTTCATTGTGGCGGCCTTGGTCAGCGGGACCGGGAGCCTCTTCTGCATGAACACGCAGACCGCCAGATGGGGGGCGTATTTCGCCTGGACCTGGATCGTCCGCAAATCCCGGATCTCAAACGCGGGCTCGAAAAGCTCCCGCAGTTCGGCCTCGGATGAAAAATACAGCAGGGTGCCCAGGGAGGTTTCCCGACATTTTCCCGACCCCCCGAACTGGGGGTCTTGCTCGCTGAAGCACAGCGACAGATAGATGCCGCGGGGAGCGAGCTTCTCCTACACCATGCGCACGTACCTCGTTCGCTGGTCGGGAAAGAGGTGGTGGAGCAGCTCCCAGTCCAAGGCGAAGTCAAAGGGCCCGCCCAGCTCCTTTAGCTCGCCCAGGACGTCGGCGACGATGAAGTGGCATTTCCCTCCCTGTTGCCGGGCGCGCTCTCGGGCGACGCCGACGGCCGTGGGCGAGATGTCGACGCCGGTCACCTCGAATCCCTGGCGCGCAAGGTAGATGGAATAGTTGCCGCCTCCGCAGCCGAAATCCACGGCCTTGCCGCACGGGATCCGCCCGCTCTCGACCAGCTGGACGAGGGCTTCTGGCGGCGCGGCCACGTCCCACGGGATGTCCCGTATTGGCGTCTTCGCGTAGATCGCCTCCATGTCGGCCTGCTGCATGCAGCTCTTTCAGGATGACGGGCCCAGATGATCGCAAGGTTCAGCGGCCTGTGGCCAGAGCGGGATTGTCACGCCGGAGCCGTTCGTTTTCAAGCGTCGTTCGAGGCGGCTCGCCCGCGCCTTGGGGCGATCCGGCTGCCAAGGGGGACAGGGGCAGAACTTGTTTACGCATCCTAGGCCCCTGCTATTGCCAAGGTGGGTGCTCCAGGAACTGACTGAACGCTCTTCGATTGCCGCCGCCCTTTCCTTGCCGCCCCAAAATGCGCGCCACCGTACCATCGCCGCTCCAAGGCGAGCCTCGGCCGAGAATCGGATTGTCGGCATTGTCAAAGGCGATATGTTTGGATGTTGTTTCGAAAGACCAGTCCCCGGCCGGCGACGGCAAAAAAGCCATTGAGCATCTCGGTCACAGCGCGTCACCCAGTCACGCGTATCAGGAAATGGAGGTTATTATGAATGGAATCATCCGAACCATCTGCCGCTCAGGGCGAGAGCTGCGCCTGATCGTCGCCGTGGGAGCCTTGGCAGGCCTCTGCAGCAGGCCGACCATGGCGGCTGATGCGAAGCCGGCGATTGACCCGCATGCCAACGAGTTCCTCAAACGGATGGGTGATTATCTGGCGCACGCGCGATCGTTTTCGGTCAATGCGGAGGTGTGGCAGGACATCCAGCTGTCCTCCGGACAAAGAATCCAGGCGGGCAGAACCATTGAGCTGCAGGTGCGGCGTCCCGATCGTTTCCACGCCGAGGTGCGTTCCAGCCGCCACAGTCGCGGGCTGTTTTACGACGGCAAGTCGATCACGCTGCTCAATCGCTTGCACAATTTCTACGGGAGCCTGCCCGCGCCGGATTCGCTGGACGCCGCGCTGGACCTAGCCTGCGAGCGCTTCGGCATCACCCTGCCCCTGGACGACCTGATCGTCAGCGATCCTTATCGGGATCTGATCGAGAAGGTGGTTTCCGGATCCGATCTCGGTCCGGTTACGGTCCTCGGAGAGCCCTGCGAGCATCTGGCCTTTTCACTCGGGGCGGTCGATTGGCAGGTATGGATTGAGACTGGTGCCAAACCGGTGCCTCGAAAGATCGTGATCACCTACCGGGACGAGGAGGGTTCGCCGCAATTCACGGCGATTTTGTCCAACTGGGATTTTGAGACCAAACTGGCCGACTCCCTGTTCACCTTCGAGCCACCCGCGGGGGCGTCCAGGATCAAAGTGACCGAGATCAAAGCCCACAGCGACGCGCACACCAAGGAGGGACCGTAACCATGAACCTAGCTAGTTCCACTTCACTGAGATGGATTGGGGTCGGTGTGGCGGGGTTCGTGGCGATCCTGTCGTCGGCTTACGGTCAACGGCAGGACCAAGCTCGGGGAGGAGGCCATGGACCGGCGCCCGCAGCTCAGCCCGCGCGGGGAGGAGTCCGCGCACCGGCGCATGTGGCCGTGCAACCGCGGCCGGTTGTCGCGGACCGCGTCAGTCATGGGAGCATCCGCCATGTCGACACCCACGTCGCACAGCGGCCGGTGGCAGAGCGTCCGACCTTTGAGGCCCGCCGTGAGGTCATTGTCCACCGTGACGTGGATGCAGACGTCCGCCGCCCGCGGTTCTGGGACGGTTTTGCCCGCGGCCAACGGTTGTCGGTCCTGCCGGCAGGATACGTCTCCTTGGTCGTGAACGGGGCGCCCTACTACTACGACGACGGCATCTACTACCAACCACAAGCTGGTTCTTATGAGGAAGTGTACCCGCCCGTTGGAGCGGATGTGATGGAGCCGCCGAACGGGGCGATTGCCATCGAGGCCGGGAACCTAACGTACTATTACGCGGGCGGCGCGTTTTACGTGCAGCAAGATAACGGATTCGTCATCGCCCCAACGCCCATCGGCGTGATAGTGCCGGAACTTCCACCGGGGGCGGTGCAGGTGTCGGTCAGTGGCAACGCTGCCTATCAGTTCAACGGCATCTATTACCAGCCGGTGTTCGTGAATGGCGTCACGCAATACCAGACTTTCACGCCCTGAACGACGCGGAGTGACCGGAACTCACCCCGAGAACTTTCCGTGGGCACGGCGGCACAGCCGATGCAGAAGAGACATTAGCTTGGATGGAAGAGACCCGCCCGTCTCCGCCGGGGGCAGAAGAGCTCCATCGTTGCTGACGGATGGAAGGCAAAAGATCTGACCGGACTCACCTTTTTGGACCAGGGCCAGAGTTGGTCTGGAAGTAATGAGGTTGGGATGTCGGTGGTGGGTTGTCCATCCTTGGCCGAGGGAGGGCGAAGCCCGACCGGAGCCAAGGATGGAGTAAGTTGGGCGGCGAAGCCGACCGGGCTTTGGTAGCGCAGTTTGCTGTGAGGTCGGCGGGTGTTGAAGCCCCGGAGGATCCTGATCTTCTCCTCCGTGGTGAATCGTTTCCCTTTCATGGTCTGGGCTTCTTTCGTTTTAGCCCCAGACCAACTCATCACCCGGTCCAATAAAGGCGAGTCACGTCAGTTGGGCGTCATTGGGCAAGGGCCATTTCCGCAGCCGCTCTCGCGTGAATGGCCGTGGTGTCAAACAATAGAACATTGGAGTCTTGCTGGCTGACAAGAAGGGATATCTCTGTACACCCGAGAATAATAGCCTCTGCCCCTTGTGATGACAGGCTTTCTATGATTCGTCTATACGCTCTACGAGACTCAGGCACGATAATTCCTCGGCACAGTTCTTCATAAATAACGCGGTGAATAGTATCGCGGTCTTCGGCGTTCGGAACGATCACTTGAAGCCCATGGCGTTTGCTCAATCGGTCGCGGTAGAAGGCCTGTTCCATGGTGAACCGCGTGCCGAGCAGTCCTACGGATTTGTACCCAGCCTGCTTGATTTTCACAGCAGTCGGATCAGCAATGTGAAGTAGTGGAATGGTAACGGCAGCTTCGATGCTAGGGACTACCTTGTGCATGGTATTCGTGCACAAGACCAAGAAATCCGAACCCGCCTTCTCGAGCGAGCTTGCAGCTTCGGCCAACATGGCTCCAGCTGCTTCCCAGTCGCCGACATGCTGCAGTCGTTCGATGTCATGGAAGTCGACGCTGTACAGAACGATCTTTGCCGAATGCAGACCACCCAAGCGATCTTTGATCGTTTCGTTGATCTGCCGGTAGTAAGGAACAGTTGACTCCCAACTCATGCCGCCGATTAGGCCAATTGTCTTCAAGAATGCTCTCCTGTAATGAAAGGTGACGCCCACATCCTCGGAGTTCACCGATGGCGGCTCTGGCCCGGCGCCCGATGGCGCGCTTGCCGTCGCGAGACCGCCATTCGGTGAACCGTTTTGTTAGGCTGATTGGGCGATTCGGACTTCATCGACGAGGGGTTTGTTGATCAGGAACAGAACATCGGCGAACAGCCCAACCACGATACAGGTGAGCAGAAATGCGGTCTGCACCGCTCCAAAAGGAGTGTGCTCGTGGCGAGCGATTGAGTGGATGCCGGCGAACAGTATCAGGAAAAGCAGCGCGAGGACGGAGAAGACCGACCCCAACCTACCCCATTCCCTCCGAAACATCAGACCGCCGGCGCATACGATCACCGCACACGACGGCATACCCAAGAGATAGTTTGAGAGCGACATCAAGTCGAGCGGTCCCCGCACCCGGACACTGCGGCCGACCGTCGAATAGAAGACCAGCAAGAAAAAGAAGCCGAGCGCCACATTAGCCAGCGCAGCAAAACGGCAAAGTGGGATATTTCTCACAGGCAGTTTCATGCGGCTTGCCTAATCAAGTCGAGCCGATCTCGAAGCTTCGATTCGTGGGATCGACATGCCAAATCGAGGTCCTACCGATGTGCTCGGCCTTCTCATGGTGGAAGATTGAGAATGGCATCCTAACGCCGGAATCTCGCTGTGCCAAAGCGAGCTCCACTTCGCGTCGCATGCCCTCCGCATCCATGGGCGGGCACCGAAGCCACCAACGCCAGAGGTCCGCATCGGCGCTGTAGCGCAGAAAGTCCGCTGCGTGCTCAAGCAGCAGCGGAACTGGTGATACTCGCTGTCCAACCAGTTTCATCAATATGCTGAACGTTAGCGGTGAGCCATGGCGGATCGTGGCGCGACAGGTGCGCCAGCACGAGGCGTGACAATACCCGACATTGGCTCTGACAACTGGGTCAATGCCATCGTTCTTCTGTCACTTTGTTTGAAACACCAGAAGGTAGGGCACTGCCGATTCGCCATCAGCGTCCTTGAAGTTTCTGAATTTCTCGGAGTTCACCCAAATCACATATGTCTTCTTTGGCTGCAGCCTGATATTTACAACACAGGTCCTTTTGTCGGCGAGGAATCTCGGCTTCCCGACGATCTGTGGAAATGTTTCACTGGACGCTTGAACCCACGAATAGGAATTGTCCGCCATTTCTTTGCTGAAAGTCACTTCGACTTGCGTCGTCGCGGTAGCGTCCACGCCCAGATCCCCACACTCCGGCACGGTCCTAATGACCGAGGGAGGAAGGCTTTTCACAGAGGGTCCATCCGCCCGCGCGATTGAACAAGCGATTAACAGCGAGCACACAACAAACACCAGAGTCTTTGTCACTTTGCCTCCATTGTTGTTTCTTCTCATCGAATAGGTGGTTATGCCGCGGAGCGTGTACGCTCGTTTTTCGTATGAATCAACCGATTAATGGGTTGTGAAAACCGCGGGGCGAATTTCTCTATTGGCCATGCCAAGACCGAGACCGCTGTGGGTAGGCGCGGGCTTCGGCTGATCGTATCACCCCACGCGGAGCATGTTTTGGAAAGGAGTCTCCCCAGAGGGTCCGTTCGTTAGTTGATATGTCAAATAACTGCTTGACATATCAACCAACTGGAAGACACTCAAGCCTCATGTACCTCGTCCTGCAAGTGCTCGCCACCGCCCAGGCGCTCGAAAAAGCCGGCCAGCAGCTCTTCCGGCCACACGGCCTTACGGTCGCCCGGTTCAACGTGCTCAACCTCCTGTCCGACCAGCCGGAGGGCGTGCGTGCCTCCAACCTTGCCCGGGCTCTCGTGGTTGACCCCTCGAACATCACCGGCCTTCTCAAGCGGATGAAGGCTGAAGGCCTTCTGACCGAACTGGCAAACGCTCATGACCGGCGACAGCACGTGGTCGCCCTCAGCGCCAAGGGCCGGAAGGCCTGGCAGGCGGCCCACCGCGATTACGAAAGGCGGCTCGAGGCTTTCGAGTCCGCCCTCTCCATGGCAGAACGGAAGGCGGTTGAGAAGGTGCTCCAGCGGATGCTCGCCGAGTCCGCCACCCTCCCTGAGACACGGTAACCGCTTCGCCGGCCGACAGCTCTTCCACTGAAACGGGAAACAGGCGCCCACGATGAGATCCGGCCGCACCCTCCTGGACCGCCTGCAATTCCCGGCTTTGGGACCGCGAGATCGGATCTTGCGCTTCTTCCGTACGCATGGCCGCCATGGAACCGACACGCCAAAACTTGCCGTTGCAGAAAGATTCGTGCGCTCAAAGCCGCTGCACCTGGCCGTCACGGTGTTCGGAGAACCATTGGATTCCGCCAGCCTAGCCGAAGTCAGCTATGACATCGCGATCCATCGGCCGGTTAGCCGGACCATCGAAATCAAAAGCCTGGTGGCAGTTCCCCGCCGGAAGGTCGACCCGAGGTCCGTTCAAACGGCGCAGATGGGCATCCGCCATGTGGCAGAAGAAAAGCACTCCCTTGGTGAACATCGGGTGCGCGTCGTGGCACACGACCGCGTGAAAGGCCAAACGGCGGAATCCGACGCCTCCTTCGATGTCATCGCGCCAGAGGCACTCAGCGAACTGCCAAGAAACTTCGCGCCAGCCGCCTGCCAGACCTTTAGGCGTTGGACCGCATTCCACATCCACAATGAAACGAAGGCACAGAAATGAAAAAACGACTGACTGGTGTTCTCAGAATCTGCGTCGCAATGGTCGCTGGGCATGTCCTGTCTGCCTACGCGCAGCAAGACTCCGCTCTCAGTGAGGCCGACCCCGTGGGCGTATATGCCTTGGTCTCCGTCAATGGGATCCCCGTACCGGCGAACATCTCCCACGAAGGCAATGCACTGCAGGTACGCTCGGGCACTTTTACCATCAATGGCGATGGAACGTGCAGCACGAAAACCGTCTTTGTTCCTCCGTCGGGGACTGAGGTCGCGCGTGAGGTAGGCGCAACCTACACCCGGGACGGTTCAAGACTGACCATGCAGTGGAAAGGCGCCGGAAGAACAGTCGGAACGATACGGGGCGACACCTTCATCATGAACAACGAGGGAATGGTGTTTGTTTACAGGAGATGAACGATGCAGCACAGGGAGGCGCGACAGTGGTGCCCGTTAGTCTCAACCGGGCTTGTCGATTCGAATCGACGTCGACGGTCCCCGGGCGTTTCGAATTGTGTTTGGCGCAGCAGGCGACCGAGGAGGGAGCAACTCGATCCGAGACGCGTTCATACGCCTCGAAACCGCATTAAACACACCATCGAGCCATGAACAACGCTTTGGCGCATCTCAGCTGCCTCCTGTTTGCCTGCCTTGCGCCCTCGATCTTCGCGGAAGTCCAGGTTGTGAAGGATTCCAATGCCCCGCCCGCAATTCGAAAGGAGCTCTGGGTGCTTTCTGCGAACTGGGCTTCAGAGATTCCGCCGCAAGGCGCGGTGAACGCCCCTGGGCAGATGGAGGTGTTGAGCCCGGGCGACAGGATTTCCTTGGCCCTCGCAGCCGATGGAGCTGATCGGGAGAAACTGTTCGAGGGGCGCACTTTGATCGTCCGTATCGAATGCGGCGGGACCGTTTCTGAAGACCAGGGACTGAAGCCTATCGCAATCCGGCGGATCAAGGCGCAAGGCGCCGATATGGCCTTATGGGTGCTGAAGGCTTCCGGGATCGGTGAATCCGACCGGGCGCGTTTGGAGCAGGCCACTTCAGTCGTCTCTCTTGCCGTTTTCCGGCCGAGCTGGACCGCGCCGGATGTCGCTCAGGCGCAGGAAGTGCGAATTCAAGTCACGGTTATGGGAGGGGCGACGCCGGAACCCACTCTAGAGCCCGTTCGGATCAAACTGCGACCGTGGACCGATTGGGCGAACGACCCCGCGACCGAGCAGGCGACCCTCAATGGGCATTTCAATCAATATCGTGACAACGCGACCGGCGGGCTTCTCTTTTCGATGCTCAAAGGGGTCACGGCTGCCGGTAGTCTCCGAGCCCCGCCGGTGGCTGAGTATTTTGCGATCTCCTTCAAAAGGAATCCCGCGGCCGCGGCCGCCGCGTTGACGCAGCTTCCGTCGTTCAGCCCGGATATGCAGTACGCCACTCTGCTCGTGCTGCGTCTCGGAGGAACTGACATCACGCGCCAGCTGCAGGTACTGCCGCCGGAAACGCAGGCTTTGCTTCGTTCAATCGGACCGCTTGAGGATCCCCCCAAACTACTGACGTTCACTGATCCCGTTTCTGTCCAGGCGGTCCGGGGGATCGGCAATCCGATGGATCAGTGCTGGGGTGCGTGGATGGCTTCCGGTGACCCAGTGTACCTTCGCGAGCTGGTGGGCCTCCTTGACAACGCGCAGGACTTTCCGGCCTTTCAAGCGTGGACAGATGCAAAAGGCGGAGCACAGGGGCTAAATAGTCGGGTGGCCCGAGGACTCGCCTACCAGATTGCCGGCTGGTCGATCGGGTCGTTCCAGCGCACCGATCCGCACGTAGCCGACTGGCTGCTCTTTTGGCAGAATGATCCGGCGTTTCCCAAATCTCTTCGAAAAGAGATCGAATCCCTGCTCACGAATCCGGCGTTTCGCCGACAGTGACCCGCTTCGCGCTGCAAATAGGGGGATCACGGTGCGCACGGGACGCTGCGTTTGTGCCCAGCTATTCCCCGAGCGCCCGCTTGGCCCCTGCCCCACCTGCCGCCCTGCTCCGCGAATCGCCTGGCGCAACGGAAGGGGCGCCCTACCAAACCCAAAAGCCCTGCAGCAGTGAATCGCAGCAGGGCGTGAAGCGTGACCGCAGTGAGGCTCCGGTGTGCCGACTGATCACTTCTTTTCGGCGGCTAGCAACAATTCGACGATGTCTTTGTTGCCGTCTTTCTCAGCGGCCTGCCGCGCAGACACTCCGCCGGCGACAACATTGGGATTCGCTCCTTTCGCGAGCAGCACTTTCACGACCTCAATCTGTCCGTTGTCCGCAGCCATGTAGAGTGGTGTGACCCCATCGGCCCTCTTCGCTTCGATATCGGCGTTTTTCGCCAAAAGGGCCTTCACGACTTCAACATATCCCTGTTGCGCGGCGATCCAAAGAGGTGTGACTCCGTCGTCGGACTTCGGATCAACGTCCGCACCATTTTCCAACAGAAAGGTAACTGCCTCCAACTTGCCTTTCTGTGCTGCCAACCATAGCGCCGTGAGACCGTCGTCGTTCTTGGCGTTGATCGCTGCCGGGTTGGCCGCGACGATTGCCCGAAGCTTGGAGACATCGCCGGTTTCGGCTGCGCTGTGAATGGGAGCAGCTCGGAGGAAAGAGCTGAGACCGAGAGCTATGACCATGCCCACGATGGATCGATGTTTCATACTGAGTTTGGAGTTGATATTGAGGTGACCTATCTCATTCCGGTCGACCGGATCGGCGCGGGATGCCCGGATGCAACGTGGCTCAACATGACTGAGCAGGCAAGGCTACGCAAATGGGCGCCAGCGGCGGACCGGGGTACCGGGCGATTCCTTGAACGAGAATCCCGCCGCGGCTGGCCGCCGCCGATTACATTAGTCAGCATGCGCAGGGCCCCGCCGCGCACTGTGGCATCAGATGGTTGCCACTGCCTCCATCTCCACGAGCAGGTCGTGCCGACAGACGTCGGCTAGAACGCAGACTTTGGGGATCGCCGGCATCTGCAGCATCCGACTGACACGATTCCACGCTTCCCACGCATCGCGGTTCCGACAAAACAACGTGGCAGAAGTGATGTTCGCCAGACCCCCTCCCTGTTCCTCAAGGATCGCGGCAATGCACAGCATGGTCTCCAGGCTCTGCAGCTCGGCGTTGCCGACGTGGATGCTGGCGCCCGCCGGGTTGATGCTCGCCGTGCCGGAGATGTGCACGGTACGGCGCCCTTCGATCTCCAGGATCATCCCCCGCGAAAAGGCAGATCCGTAATTGAACGACTGCTCCTGTCGCGAGCTATGGATGATGGGTGTCGCCACGGCGCTCGCTGATTCGTGGGCCTCGAGCGCCAGGACATCCATCAGACATTCCTCGTCTGCCGAATGCCCCTGTATTCCGGTGCTCGCTGGGAATGCGGTGCCGCTCGGCATCCCTAGCCCAGCGGATTGGTAGTGCGCAGTGCGCACGCGATTGAAGTCGCCATACCATTCGAGCAGCCGGGCCAGATAGATCCACGTCCGGACGACGTTGCGGTACCCCATGCCATAGGCTCTCAGTCCCAGTCCCGCATTGGTGAACATCTGGTCTGCCTGGGCATGGGCGTCCCCGGCCAGCCCGCCTCCGGGTTTCAGCCCTCGAATCGACGGCAAGTGCAACATACGAAAGCCGTCACCTGTCCAGAGTCGGCCGGACCCTGTCGCCGCGTTCGTGACCGTCGTCACGCCACTCTTGGTGTCGTGGGGCACAATGCCCCAGATCTGCAGCCCAATGAATTCGCCTCCTTCCAAGGGCGCGCCCTGGATCCATGTAATCGGCACGCTGAGGTCCAATTCCTCTCGGCGGTAGGCCGCCTCGCGCTTCATCAATATGGCATTCCGGGCGCTCGACAGGCCATAGAGCTTCTCCTGGATTTGCTGGATTCCACGTTCGGCTACGGCTTCCGCAACCTGCGCCAACAGCTTGTCGGCCTCGTTCTTGTCCCGGCCGACAGTTCCGGTCACATGATACTCCGTGAAGGAGTCCCGTTCGGTCGCCCGCACCTCGACGCAGCAGCCTTCCTGCAGAACGGCCAAAGGACACTCCGGTTCAGGGCTGAGGCGAAGCGACGCGTCGCTCCGAACCGCAGACCGCCTAAGATCGTCCGATGACGTCTCGCTTGGTTCTAGCTCGGTGCTTTTCATGGCAATTCCTTGACGCAGTGAAAGCCGGTGCCCTGCGGCCGATAGTCGGGGCTGTCATCTCGCCACAATTTCAAACGGCAGGGCTGGCAGGGCGCTAAGCGGGACACGGAGTTTCGGCTGCTGTCTCGTCTTCTCGGTGGGGCCACCTGTTCGTTCACCCAAGGTCATCAGGATAAGATTGCCCTGCAGGCCCGGCTTCACCTTGGCAGCGTCGGCAGCAAGAACGACTTCAAACACCCCGCCCGGTGACGGAGCGGCTCGGAGAGTGATCCCGTCGGGCGGTTCGCTCAACTCGACTTGAATGTTGTCGAAGAAATGGCCCACTCTTACCTCCACCGTGAAACGGGCGGTCCCTCCTGCGGGAATCCTCACGGGAGTCCTTCCCAAGATCCGAAATGCCGCCCGCGCGGCACCGCCGCCGCCGAAGATCAGCACCTTGAGCTCCTTCGCAGGAACGAGGTGATGATAGGCGAATGCCTGCATCATGTCTTCCGCGGGCACGGCCTCATGGACTTCTGTGCGCCCCCGAATCGTGGCCCGTCCGAACATGCGCACGCTGTACGGTTCGTCCCGGGGCGCCGCCGTCGTCGAGATCGTCAGTCGCACGCGATCCTGTCCCGCCGGAATCCGTGCGCCACTCAGGCCGAACGCCCGCGCGGCATCCTGTAGCTCCAAGTTGATCTCGCCATCGAACCCGTCCTTTCGCAGCACATACACGGTGACGGGCACCGCGGTCCCGCTGCGAACGTTGATGGTCGACGGCACGACCCGAAGGGCAAAATCGGGTCGAGGCGGACCGACGTGCAGGCGGTACGCGAATTCCGGTCCGCCCTGCTGCTGGGCGTCGCCCACGTGGAGATAGTAAATGCCATCGGCCGGCAGCCTGAAGCTGATCCGTGAATCCGCGTGGTGAGTGGTCAGGCCCTCGCCCTTGTCTTCATAGTCGTCGTTGAACGCGAGCTGCCTGCCGGCGGCATCGGTGAGCTTGAGCACCGAATCAAGCGGAGAGTTCAGGCGGCGGGCGAAGACCTCGGCGACGATCTCAGCGCCAGCCCTGCCCTCAAAGCGGAACACATCCCAGTCGCCCGGCCTGTCGATGCGCCCGTTCACGATCACCGGCGGCGTGATCTTCTGCGCGTGCTCCGCATCGTCGTTCGGTTCCACCTCGACGGACTCCGGCCCCGTATCGAGCGCAAAGGGCACTTCGTTCGACCGTAGCTCCCCCCTGAGGATGGAAAGCAGCGACACGCCTGGCGTCCTGCCCTGGCCTTCCGCCACCGCCTTGTCTGTCGGCAGATTCCAGCCCCAGACACTGACCGAGGTTCGCGTTCCGGCTGGACCGCCGAGCGGAAAGATGCCCGTCACGAACGGCAACTCGCCAATGGAGAAACGATAGACGAAATCCTGCCGGCCGCGATAAATCGAATCGCGGATTGTGAGCACGTATTCCCCATCGGAAGGAATCTCGTAGGCGAGCACCGGATCGGGGTCGAAGCGGAATTCTCCGGCGGAAGCCAACTCGTGGCCCCGAGCGTCGGAGAGCGCCAGCGCCGCCTGGAACCACCCAGGCACGGCGTCCGCCAGGTACGGAATCAGGGCGCGCGCGCTCACGGCGACGACAAGTCTCTGGCCGCGCCGGGCCGTGAACCGGTAACGATCCACCTCGCCGGGCATGATTTGCCCGTTTGCCAGAGCCGGCAGGGCGATTCGTTGCTCGGTGGACTTGCGCGCGTTGCGTGGTTCACGGTCCCTGCCCTCGTCGGGCGCAGTGTTGGGGTCGGCTGGCGGCTTCGTAAGCTCCGGCAGGCGCCCAACCCAAAACACGAGCGGATTTGACAGTCCGCGGGGCGTTCTCAGCCGGATCTCGCGTTCCCCCGGCTCGGCATCAGGCGCCACGGTTACCTCGAGCGTCACGGCCTCGGCGATGGCCGGGGCCGCCTGCCGGTTGACGCGGTAAGCGAGCTTCTTGCGCAACTCCGCCGCGCGCCTTGTGTCGTCGGGCGTCCAGACTGGCTTCGACTCCATGGACGCTCCCGCCACGACCAGTCCCTCTCCACGCGTCGCTTTGAATTTCTCCCGGAGCTGGTCGGCCTCCTCCTTCAGTTCCTGGACTTCCTTCTGGTTGAGGGGTCGCTGGTAGCCCGTCACCTTCGCCGTGATACCGGCGCCGTCAAGATCCACACCACCTGCGTCAGCCAGGTTCTGACCGCCGACAGTTACCGTGAAAGTTGTCCCCTGCCGGCCGCCCGCGGGATAGACGTATCCAATCCTCGGCGGAAGGCGCGAGGCCGGCTGTGCCTGCGCAAGTGCGGCCAAAGCCAGCGCCAGCCCGGTCGCCAAGGCCAGGACCGCTGGCCGTGCGGTAGCGATGGTTGCAGGCGTTGGGGTCGTCGCGGTTCTCATGGCGCTGTCCGGTTCACATGATTTCACTGAGCCGGCCAGCGCGGCTCACGCCCTCCTCGGCTGAGGGCACAGCCCGGATCGCCAGACCCTCCGGATGCGGCAGCCGGGCATCGGGAGCGATGCCCAGCAGTTCATACATGCTGGCAATGAGATCGGCGGGATAGACCGGCCGCACCTTCACCTCCTCGCCCCGTTCGTCCGAAGCGCCCACAACGCATCCGCCCTTGAAGCCGCCGCCGGCGACGAGGACGGAAAACACCTTGCCGTAGTGGCCGCGCCCGCCATTCCACGGCGGTTCCCATTGGACCCGCGGTGTCCGGCCGAATTCGCCGGAGCACCAGACGATCGTGCTGTCGAGGAGGCCGCGTCCCGACAAATCCTGCAGCAGTGTCGCCAGGCCCTTGTCCAGTTCGGGCAGCAACCGGCGCATCTCCTGGAAGTGCCGTTTATGGGTGTCCCAGCCCTTGTAGTTGATGGTCACGAACGGCACGCCGCGTTCGATCAGCCGGCGCGCCACCAAGCACGACTGCCCGAAAGTGTCGCGCCCGTACTGCGCCTTCAACTCGTCCTTTTCCTGCGCGAGATCGAACACCTTGCCCGCGTCCCCGAGGATGAGGTCATACGCCTGGTCCTCACTCCGGGCGGCCGCCGTCACCTGCGGGTCGCCAGGCAGGACGCGCGCCAGCGTATTCAGATTGGATAGCAGCGCCCGCCGGCCCTCCTGACGCTGCACGGAGAGGCCGGGGGCGACGACGCCCTCCACCGCAAAAGGCACCCGCGCCGGATCGCCGCCCGTGGCGAAGGGTTTGTAGCGCGCCCCCAAGAAACCCGCCTCGGAGAATCGTCCCTGCGACTCGGTCAGCACGATGTAGGGGGGAATCAGGCTGCGATAGCCGGCGTCGTAGCCTCTGAACAGCGACACCACGGCTCCGACCGACGGATAAACGTAGCGATCCCCGGCAGGACGGCCGGTCTGGACCATGTAGGCCGCCGTCTCGTGGGCGTTGACGCCGTGCGTCATGCTGCGGATGAGGGCGTACTTGTCGGCCTGCTTCGCCAGCAACGGCAGCAATTCACAGATCCGGATGCCCGGCACATTGGTCTCGATCGGGTGGGACAGCGGGCCGCAGTAGTCGTAACCTGCCCCAGGCTTTGGATCGAAGGTGTCGAGGTGGCAGGGTCCGCCCCATAGCCAGACCTGTATGACCGACTTAGCTCTCGCGCAGGCCGTTGGAACGGGCGGTGTTCCGGCGGCCGCCAGAACGCGCAGGCTCAGCCTGTCGGCCAGCAACACTGCGGCGGCACCGAGAAACCCGGAGCGCAGCGCCGCCCTCCGCGTGATCGGCCGCCCGAGCAGGCCTCCGAACGCGTGCGCGGAAGTCGGGCCACGGCCGGGGTCGATCGAAGGGTGTTCGGTGCTCATGGGTTTCTTTGGGCCCGAAGGGGCCGGCGAGAGAGCTCAGTGTCGGAATAGAAACTCGTCGCTGTTGATCAGTGCCCAAGCGACATCGCGCGCGGCCTCGCGCGGGGTCACATTGCCGGACCCGGTGTAGGCCGCCACGGCACGGCGCTCCTCCTCGGTCGGGAAGCGCGATAGAACCGTCAGGTAGAGTTCGTCCACCACTTTGCGGGGACCTCCAGGCGTGCGCAGCAGCGCCTGCAGCCTCGGCCCCTGCTCGAGCTTGTAGCGGATGTGGCTCGAGTTCAGCAGGTGCAGACACTGGACCGGCGTGACGCCATTGTTGCGCTCCGACTCCAGTCCCGTGTCGCGCGGCGGCCGGCCGAACATCTCGAGAAAGGAGCTCGTGATACTGCCGTCGGGCAGCGCGATCGAACGCTGGTCATCGGGGATGAAGGTGTACGGCTCCGGGATCGCGCTGGAGTATCTCTCGGCTGCCCCCGTTATCTGGTTCAATGCGTCAATAAGCACCTCCGCCTCGAGCCGCCGAAGCGGATAGTACGCGAAATTGGCCGCGGCCTCCGGCCGGTCGGACCGGGGCTCACAGGCAAGCTGGTAGGTCTGCGAATTTAGAATCAAGCGGAACAGGTGTTTGAGGTCGTAATGGGCACCGACCAGCTCGTGCTCGAGAAATGCGAGCAGCTCGGGATTGACCGGCGGATTGTCGGGCCGGATGTCGTCGGGTTCCTGGATGATGCCGCGCCCGAGCAGCCACGACCACACCCGGTTCGCGATAGTGCGCGTGAACCAGGGATTCTTCGGATCGATGAGCCAGTCGGCAAAGGCCTCCCGTGGATCCCGGCCGGGCTGCAGCTCGATGATCATCCCGTCCGGAAGGGTCGCCGTAATCGGGCCGGCGGCCGGAGCCTTGGCCGGGTCAAAGTACACGATCTCTTCCTTCCATTCCGACGTCGCCTTGTACCCGATCTGGGAGAAAAACGCAGCCATCCCGGCCAACTGCGCCTCGGGCCATTTCTCGGCGCGCACGCCCATGAACGTCAACGCCACGGTCCGGGCGATGGTCTGAGGATCTTTGTGCTGCAGCGCCCGGTAGAAATTGACCGGTGCCTCCGTTTCGCGGAAATTGCTGCCATGCGCGGTCAGCAGTTCGCGCGCGAACTGGTCGTAGGGCTTGTTCGCCCGGAGCGAGGCACGAACCCAATGGTAATAGGCTTCCGCAGCCGCGGGCCAGAGATCGATGGGGTACTCCGCTTTGATGCGCAGCAGATCGCTCCATTTCATCGCCCAATAATCGGCAAACTCCTCGCGCTCGAGCAGTCGGTCGATCAACACGCGACGCTTGTCGGGGCGGCTATCCTGCAGGAATCCGCGGGCCTCGGCCGCTGTTGGCAGCGTGCCGATAGTGTCGAGAAACACCCGGCGCACGAATGCGGCGTCGGAACAGTCCGCGGCCAGCGGGATTCCGAGTTGCTGCAGCCGTCCGAAGACCAGTTCATCAATCCGTCCCTTGGGCTGCGGTACCGTCCGGCCGACAAAAGGGTCCGACACCACCGCGGCGGCGACTCCGGCCGCCAGGTACCCGGCACACCCAAATCCCAGCGTCAGCCCGGCGATCGCGCCCCGCAACGTACGCCCGGCTGCCGAAAACGCATTGACCGCACCAGCAGGGGGCCGGGGCACCATACTAAGCAGAAGACGCGTGGTACGCCATCGGGATACAAGCCGGCGCTCTGCTGAAGGAAACATAGTGACATTGCTGCAACAAGCGGCCCGCCGCGGGCGGGGTTTTGGTCCTATCGGTTTATTCGGGATTCTGACTGGACTGCGATCGCCGCCCTGACTGCCGTTTCCGGCGAAACAACACGTGGACTTTCCAGCACTGCAACCGCGTCCAACCGGTATGGATTCCTCTTGTTTGGGTATCCCCATGCGAAGCAGCGTTTGGCTTTGGCGTGGTCGATCAGATCGAAAACCTCAACGTCGCCGTCCCAGACGACTTCACCCTGAAACACCTCTTTGACTGATACCGTTTGGCGGTGCGTGGACTCGCAGCCATGCGACATGCGGATCTTTGCCTTTAGCTCCTCCAAGTAGTCCATCGGGACGGTTGTTTAGCCAGGTTCGTGGTGGACGTGCGCATCCAAATGCCGCGTCACGTTGCTCAACGTCGCCAATAGGGCCGGCGGTAATAGTATCCGCCACGTCGAAGGATCCATTCTCCGCGGACATAGACGCGGAACCCAGGCGGGGGGACCTCCCAACAGCCGGCGATCCAGTAATAGCGATAACCGTTCCAGTTCCAGAATCCTGGGATCCAAATGGCGTAAGGGGAGGGTTGAACGGTGACCACTTCGGGAGCCGGGGCGCGGGCGGGGCAGGCCGGCACGGCTGTCAGGGGCTGCCCATAGATCGTGCCGTTTTCGTGGTCGACGGCGTTGCCGATCGTGCCGCCTGCGATGGCGCCGGCCAGGGCGCCGATCAGGGCGCCCGAAGCCCCGTTTCGGCTGCCGCTATTGTTGCCGATGATGGCGCCGGTGAGCGCTCCGACTGCGCCGCCCGCGACCGCACCCTGCTGGGTGTTGGGGCCGGTGCCGACGCATCCGGTCAAGACGGTGCTCAGGACAAAGGATAGGGTGGCGAGTTTCGTATTCACGGCGGATGGATTGAAGTCGATTGGAGAGAGGGTTTGATCTTGATTCGTGCTTCTTGGGCTAGGCGCGTGTGCGTTCATCCCGCGATGTTTCGTCGGGCCTGGCCGGACGGGGCGCTGGTGGCCGCGTCGGTCGTGCGAGTCTCCGGCCTGCATCCACGATCAGCAAAAGCAGCGTCGTGGACGGCGATGCGCTGTATCCCAGGCGGGAACTCGCATGCACCAACGCCGCGAAGACGGCAGTCCACCGACCAGTGGCGGAAGCGCCGGACCTTGCCAGCCGACCATGGGTATTGGGATACATCGGGTTTCTCGGTCTTGCCCAGCGTTAGTGCGGGAGCTAACGCCGCCCCGGCAAAATCGGGGCGGCGAGGGAAAACCCAGCCGGGTCTTGCGTCAGCCGTTGGGTGTGGACGCCGGGAAGGTGGTCGGCGCGGAGAAGATCTCGGTCCGGGTGTAGGTCCTGCCGTCGGGGCCGGTGTTCTCTATGGTGCGGGTGCCGGAGCCGTCCGGGTTGTACCGGGTGTCGACGACGCGGTCGTCGGTTCGGCCGTTGGGGCCGGTCACGTCAGTGTTCCTGACGGTTTCACCCGGCGACTTGGTGAGCGTGGTGTCGACCTTGGTCTGGCCCCCATTGGGACCGGTTATGGTGGCGTCCCGGTTGTAGCCGTTGCCGGTCTTGGTGGTCGCGGAATTCACAGTGCTGATCTCGCCATTGGGTCCGGTGATGGTGCCGGTCGTGGTCGAGCCGGTGGCTGTCACGGTCTTATCCAGATTCGACGTGCTTGTCTTGCCGTTGAATCCGGTCCGGGTCGCCTGGATCTGGTAGGTGTTATCCCCGGTCTTGGTGATGGTTCCCTGGCGCGAGGCCGACTGACCATTTGTCCGCGTGGTGGACGCACTAAAGGTGCCGGTTCCGGTGGTTCGATTCCAGGTGGCATCGCTGGTGTGATCGCCAGTCTGCCCGTTCTGGTTCGTCCAAGTTGTGGTATGCTGGCGGGAACCGGGGCTGCGCGTGGTGCTGGAGTTGAACGTGCCCGAGTTGCCCTTGCTGTCCTGATAGGTTCCAGTCCGGGTGCGCGTTCGTGGCTGCCGGGCGGGAGCGGCCGGCGCGCTCGCTGAAAAGGCAACCGCGACGGCGGTCGCCAGAACGAGAGTTATCGTGGAGGATTTCATGGTGTTTCCTTTGAACGCGTCCACGATCACACTGCCAAGTTGCCTCCACCTTGCGGCGACATTACCCTTTGGTAACGTCGGCTCATTGCCGGTCACAGGGTCGAACCCAGCGACGGCGCGGAATGCCGACCGAGGCGTCGCGCGATGGTTGGACGCGGGCGGACATTGCCAAATTGTAATGTTCGCGCAAAGTGACCGCAATCGATGCGGGATAGATTCTGGGCCATCGAACGGGCGCTCCATGCACATCGGCCGAAACCTCCGCTCCACTCTTGGCGCCATCATGGCGCTCCTTTGGGTTGCCCCGCTTCCCGGACTCGCCCAAAATCAGCCGTCTGCCCGGGTGAACGCCAGCCCGCTCCCGCGGGGGGAGCTTTCTCCGTTCGAGGTATTCCTTGACCGGCATCCATTTATCGAGGCGCGCCTGCGGGAGAATCCCGGCCTGCTCAATGACCCGGCCTTTCGGAGGAATCATCCGATGATCGCCGAATTTCTCGATCAACACCCCGGGATTCGCGCAGAACTCGCCGCGCGGCCTCGCTGGTTTATTCACCGCGAACTCGTCCGACAGTCCGCCGCTCCGGTCACCGCCGCACAGGTTGCCGACTTCGACCGGCTCCTGGATCAGCATCCGGGACTTGAACGACAGCTCGCCCTGCATCCGCAGCTGCTGCGCAACCAGGAATTTCTCAGCCACCATCCAGAACTGCATGAATTCCTGCGGCGGCACCCGGGCATCGACCGCCCGGCCGAATCCCGACCCGGCCGATTGATGCCGAGCGAGCGCCGAAACGGGAACGCCGGGCGGCTCCCGGGCGAACCCTAGGACCGAGTCGCACCAGCCATATCGCCGGCCGCGCCGAATCCAGGCCGGCTAACTCCGCGGCAGGCGCAGCAGAAATGTCGAGCCTCGCCCGAGCGTAGAGTGAGCCTCCGCTTGGCCGCCGTGCGCCTCGGCGATGGCCTTCACCAAGCTCAGGCCAAGACCCATTCCGGGGGCGGAGCGGCTGCGATCCGCCCGGAACAACCGCTCCCAGATCCGCGGCAGGTCCTCTGGGGCGATGCCAAGACCGTCGTCCTCCACCCGCAGGAGGATTTCGCGTTGGGTCAATTCGGCCGAGAGCACGACCGTATGGCCCTCCCCCAGATATTTGAGGGCATTGTCCACCAGGTTGGCGAGGGCACGCCGAAGTCGCGCGCGGTCGCCGACGAATTCCACGCTCGGTGCCGCGCGCACCTCGAGGACCGCGCCTTTTTCCTCAGCGGCAAATTCGTAGAGCTCGGCCACCTCGGCGAGCAGGGCTGTGGCGTTCAGCGTCTCGCGCCGTAGCTTCATTCCCCCCGCCTCGGCTTCGGCGACATCGAGCAGGGTGTCGAGCGTGGCCTGCACCCGCTGGGCCTCTTCGAGGGAGTCTATCAAGGCTTCGCGCGCCCCACTCGCCGGACCCGTCTTCTCCAAGCCAGACTCCAGTGCCACCTGGAGGCGGGTGAGCGGAGTGCGCAGATCATGCGCCACCGAATCGAGCGACTGCCGCAAACCTTCCACCAGGCGTTGCTGGCGCTCGAGCAGCGCGTTGAACGCCTCCGCCAGGTTGCGCATCTCGCCCGCCCCGCGCGGCGGGGAGACGCGCGCCGCCCAGTCCCCGGTACGCACAATGTGGCGCATCACCGTCACCGTACGCCGCAGCGGACGCAGCGCCGTGACGACCAGAAGTGCGCCGCCAATGATTCCCGCTACCAACAGCGGCGCGGCGGCCTTCGCGAACAGCCCCCGATAGGCGGTGCGGACGTCGCCGGGCACATCGGAGAATCGAGCGACCCGCAAAGTGTCCCCCGAGCTCGCTAGCAAAACCGTGGCTGTCCAGCCTCCTGCGGTGCTCACCCCGTTGCCTCCTCCCGTGGCGGGCGCGCGGAGTTCGGCCCATGGCACTTCCGGGGCATTCGCCGTCGCGCGGTCGAAGATCACCGATTGATCGGAGCGCTCGACCCGGACCGCAAGCTGCTCGCCGGTCGTCGCCTCGAGATTCGTCAGCAGGTCGGCGAGGCCTTTGTCGCCGGCGTCCTGCCAGGCCAGGCGAACGTCCTCTCGTCGATCCATCACGAGGGCGGCTTCCTCGTGCGCCAGCGCGCGTTCCAGCAACGCCCCGGCGCCAAAATAGAGGGCGGCGACCGCCACGGCGAACATGCCCCCGACCCCGAGGGCCAGACGCAGACTGAACCGCCAGTCCCGTCGCTCACCCTTCGCGGAGGACATAGCCGAATCGCCGTTCGGTGTGGATCAGTTTCACCGCGGCGTCGCGGTCGACCTTCGCGCGAAGTCGGCAGACGAGTACGTCGACCACGTTGGTCTGCGGGTCAAATCCGTAGTCGTAGACGTGCTCGAGCACCGCCGTTTTCGAGACCACGCGGCCCGCGTTGCGAAGGAAATATTCGAGCAGGGCGAATTCCCGCGGCTGCAGGTCGAGTTTCTTGCCCGCCCGGGTCGCCCGGCGGGCGAGCAGATCGACTTCGACATCGGCGTACGCGAGGCGAGTCGTTTCGGGCTGGGCGGTGCTGCGCCGAACGAGAGCCTGCACGCGGGCGAGGAGTTCGGTGAAGGAAAATGGCTTCGTCAGATAATCGTCGCCGCCGCGGCGCAGCCCCGCGACGCGGTCATCCACGCTGCGGCGGGCGCTTAGGATCAACACCGGCAGTCGCAGGCCGGCCGCGCGCATGCGTTCGATCAAATCGAGTCCGTCGAACCCCGGAAGCATCACGTCCACCACGGCGACGTCGTACGGTGTCACCCGGACAACCGCGAGCGCGTCGGGACCATTGGGCACGGTGTCGACCGCGAACCCGGCCTCACGGAGCCCCTTCGCCACAAATGAGGAGATCTTCGCGTCGTCATCGACCACGAGCGCACGCATCCGGGCAATCTAACGGGCCAACGAAGGCGGGGCGAGCCCGATTCTTTCTCAAAGGGCGGAATGGGCACCACTCTCGGAGAGGTCGGCGGTTTTTGGCAACGGCTCGGAAGTTTTTCTAGAAGGAGCACCCGCCTCAAAGGGTATCCCAATACCCTATCCCGATACCGGGAATCGCTGAAGTTCCGGAAGCGCTTTTGGCGGCAACGAGGCTATGCCCATCGGGCCTCGATGCGCGTGAACGTCGGGAAGCGCAGGGCTTGGGCCGAAGTGCATTTGTCTTCCCGGCTGTTGGTCAACCCGCGCAGCAGGGGGCTAGCGATTGGTCTTGGGTTCTGCACTGACCGAACTCGCAGTTGTGCTCACGACGGCCGACCAGACGCTTAGTTTCGGGCATTTTGGTGCACCCGTTGGGTCGCGAGGGCGGGAACCTTCGGGAAGCTGGCGGGGCCTGGCCAGCCGGGTTGGATCCGCAGGCCGGCTCAGGGCGACGATGCCGCCTCCAAATCGTGAAGCCTCGGTCCCATGACATCGCCGAGGCGGTCCCCAGCTCTGTAGAGAGCGATCCCAAAACCGGCAAGTGCCATCGTCAAGACGACGAACGCCCAGAAGTGACGTGCTTCAAACCGTTTGACTGACCGCGCGAAGGCCACCAATCCGAACACCGCAGCCACTATAATCACCGCATCCACGCTGGTTCGCTGCCAGTAGCTGCCGCCCAGGTGAAGCCACATTCCAAATTCGTCAAAAGTGAGCCCCGTGGCCACTCCGTACGCGAGCGCTGTCAACTCTGCCGCGCGTCCGACGGGCCGAACGAAGACACTGTAGCCACCGACCGCCGCCAGCAGGAAAATGCCGTAGTTCAGGTGATGAACGTGGGTTCCGCTTAGGAAGAAGTAGAGGTTCGGCATCTGCTTGGACATGATCAGAACCACGAACACGCGAGCCAGGATGAAGGTCACAATGAAGCCGAACAACGCCCTGCGTGCCAGGCGGTGGGCAGTCTCCCGGCGAATCGCATGTTCAGCTGCCGCGCAGGGCTTCGGCTGGGCGGAGACCGGGGAATTTTCGGGGACGTCAGTGATGTTCAAACTGATCGCACGTTTGATCGTGTATATTGCCAAGTGTGACCGAGAAAACAACGCTGGGTTAAGATGGATCCTGTCGAAGCTGACCTGATAGCTCACGACAGACTTTTCGTGGACGGTCGACTATCGTGAGTTCGCCCCGATTGACACCCCTCGCGCTTTGCGGTTGGGTCCAACCGTCACCCCTTGATCCTCTCCCAGACTAGATATCACCATCGCACCATGAAACGAATCCGTTGCGCGTCCCTCGTTGCCGGGGCCTTGCTTTTTCTCTCTCTTTTGTGTTCCGCCGCGGGAGCCGGCGAAGGTCGCTACTACGGAGTCGTCGAGTCCGTTGACAGAGGCCATCTCGTGGTGAGAACGACGAAACACTCGACTGGCAGCTGGACCATCGATTCCCATACGAGAATCGAGGGATCCATCGCGAAGTACGACTGGGTATCAGTTGAGCTGGGCCGGGGCAGCCATATCGCCTGGCTCCGGCTCGAGGAGCACCCCACCAGCCATACCGGGGTCGTCCGGGAAGTGCACAACCGTGTGCTGGCAGTCCATTCGGGGCGTGAGCTTGAACACTGGAATATTACCGACGCGACGCTGGGCGAGACCGAGGTGGCGGAACGCGACGAGATCAGCGTCAAGGTCTACGGGAACCACAACCTGGCCGAGATCAAGATCCTCAGGCACGGTGTTCGGTAGCACGCCCCCAACGCACCTTCGCAATCATGCAGTCCCGGGCGCCCGGCGTCGCGCCTGCCCGGCCTGCTGTTCCTGAAAGAGATTCTGCAGGGGTTTCATCTGGGCCAGAGTGAGAAAGCCCTGCGCTTGGGCGTCCGCCATGACCTTGTCAGAAATGTGATTGATGTGGTTGGCGTCCAATATCCGCTGGAGCTGGCCCAGTTGCGCACCGCTGAGCGACTCCGCGCCAAAGAGCGCGGCCTGAAGACGCCCGAGAGTGCTGCTCTGCCCGGTGACACGAACGTCCTGCAAATAATGCAGGTAACGAGAGCCGCCGACCTAGGATTGGATTTGGGTCTCGATGTCATTTCGCGACGCTGCCACCAGCATGATCAACCTCAGCCAGAGGCGAACTCACCGTTCTGGTGCAGCTTTGCAGCTAGATCCCGGGGCATCTGGTCGCCAGACTCGCCTGGAACTGCAAGATCGACGCGAAGGCGGGCAGGTTGAGTGCCTGGAGCCGTACGGTACCTTCGCCCCCAAGAAACTCTGCCTGGAGGGAACGATCGACTCTCTCCGGCCCGAAAATTTTAGGGCTTCTTCTGCGCAACATTGTGGGTTGCTTACACGTAAGTCTTTGGAGGGTAATAATGAGCACTGATCTCAGAAGCCTGAGCTCAGAAAGCATGGGGGTTCGACTCCCCCCTGGGCACCATTTCGTCTCTGTCCCAACTCGGGACAGCCCTGCCCAAAGGTGCTCTGCCGTCGTCCATTGCGACGATCTCAGCCTCACTTTCAGAAGAAAGAGTTTCCCCGGGCTTTGCCGATTTGGGACACGTTTTCCCAGATTTGAGGTATGCCAGAGGTGGCAACGCCGGGGGTGCGGCCCGTCCAAGTGCAGACCCCCGCATAGCACATCTCCAGCAAGGCTTCCTCCACACTGGTCTCCCGTCGCCAGTGCCGCTCGATGATCGCCGTCTCGAAGGGCAGGCTTCGCAGCTTCGTCCGGATCAGCCGACTCCGCTGAAGAGAATGGCGAGATCACGCCACTCCAGAAGACACCACAACACTCCCAATAGGGTCAGGATGGCGAACAGGACAACCATCAAGCGCGCGCCGCTGCGAAGTGCGTTCCGCGCGCTCCAACCGGCGGAGAATGTGAGCAGGGGAGCGAGCAGCGCCATCACGACCGAAAACACCTGCGCTTTCCGACTGGGAGGTCCGAGTCCGAGCAAGACGACGGCCGCCAGAAATGCTCCGAGCGCGCAAAGCAGAATTGCGAATTGGCGGCGCTGCACCGCAGGACTTGCCGGGCGGGCGGGCGGAGGGAGCAACGGGGCCAGGGATTGCACGGCGGGCGCGAGGCGCGCGAGGTCCGCGCGCAACCGCCCGCGCCGCAGATGCCAGGCAAAGGCCTCGATTGGAATCCAGCGGCGGTCGGCCATCACCGCCTGTTGCTCCGCATTGTAGATTGGATTGAAGTACCAGCCGAGTCCGCGCACCGCCGCGAGATTCGCGGCCCCGGGACCACCGATTGGGTGGAGCGTGACGAACCCCTCATGTCCCTGGTCGAGACGCAGTCCGGCCACGTCGATCCAGCGCGCGGCCAGATTCAGGCCGATCTGCCGCAGTCGAACGCCCTCCGCGGTCAATTCGAGCCGCGCGTAGGAAATCAACGCGTGCAGGCCGAGCACCATCAGGGTCAGGACCGCGAAGATCAGCGCGCCGACGGATCGATTTTCCACGCTGTCGGCAAACCCCCAAAGGCCGGCTGCCAACCCGAGCATCGGACTGAAGACCATCCACGGTATTGCGCGCCGCCAAGGTCCGACATGATAGATACAGCGATTCATGGCTTCCGGGATCGGCGTGGGTTTCATGGGTTCCGGGTAAACTTGAAGCGCCGGCGGTTGGCAAATCTGGCGATGTCATCTGGCATCCCGAAGCCGGGGTCATTGACCTATTGCCTCTATATCAAATGCTCAAGGCGCACGTGTTCCTGCGCATAGGCGCGCCCGACCTCCCGCAATAAAGGCAGGGCATGAATCGCGTCGATCTCGGCGAGTTGAGGGGTCTTCAGCAGCAATTCCTCCGCCGCACTTCCCATGTAGGATTTGTTATAACGGACGTAGCTGAACCAATTCCGGCCGGGAAGCGCCCCTTCCAAGGTGCCGATCTCCGAATCCAGTTCTTCCCCGTGAATGCACTGGCCAAGGCACCGGCACAGGTAGTCCTGCTCGAGCGCTATGCCCTGGATCAACGCCGCGGGAATTTGCCGGGCATTATATCCGACCCACATGCGACTGGCCGCGATGTCCGCTGCGGCCAGGGAAACGCGCACCGTGCCGACGGAAATCAGCCGAATCTTGTCCGGCCCGGTTTCCCACGCCAGCTGGTAGCAAGGCAATATCGCCGTCAACGCCGCGATGAGCGCCGGGTTGTTGTACGGCGTAATCGCCCCGTCGACAAAAACGTGCCGCCTCCCCCCCAGCGTGATCTCCTCGGGATCAAAAAACACCGGCGCCGCAGCGCTGGCCCTGACCAACTTCCAGAGCGGAACTTTCAGATTACAATCCGGCAGACTGGCGTTGTTGTACATGGCCCGCGGATTGTTGGTCACCGGCCAGGCCGAGCCGGTTGTGTGGTTTCTCATGACGACCAGCAACAGGGTCTTGAGCCGTTTGGAATCGAGCAGAGCGGGGACTTCGCCTTTTCCGTCCTCCGAGAACGCACGACGAAGCAGATCGGACAGAGGTTTCGCTTCGTAACGCGACACCAAATAGCGTCGCACCGGCCGGTACCAGGGCACCTGTTGAAACATGGTCCTTCCGTGCTGGACGTAAAAGTCGAGAATTTCATCCACCGTCTTCCCCCAGCTCAGGCCCGCGGCAATGATGGCGCCGGTGCTGGTTCCCGCCACGAACTCGAAATGGTCGGCTAGGACGAGATCCGGCTTCTTGAAGTGTTCGCGCAGCAGGGTTTCGATCCGCAGCAGTATCTCAAGTGTGAATACGCCGCGGATGCCTCCTCCGTCCAACGACAGAATGTGTTTCATCGATCTATTTCCCCACCGGTTTTGGATTTCGGATCAGGGAGCGCCACTCAATCAGCTCCGCCAGCAGCGCGCGCTCCATCTGGCCGGCAACGCGCAAGACGCTGGGCCAGGTTCGCGACGCCTCAAGCTGGGCATCCCATTTCCCGAGTTGCTGGTGCAGTTCCCGATAGCGTTGTCGGCGTCGATCACAGTCATTGATCGCCAGCAGGGCTCCGGCGACCGTCGCGACCTGAAAGGCAATTGACGTGCCGAGCGCCAGCCACTGCTTCCATGGTCCCGGACCAAAGCTCCAGGACAGGTGGGCGTTCGCGACCAGCCAGACATTGATTAACGACCCCAAACCCGCACAGGTCCAGAAAACGCTTCGATACCAGCGCGCCTCGGTGGCCGACTGCGCGGCGTGCTCGGAAAAATACTGGATCTGGCTCGCCACGCGTTCCCGGCGATAGCGCTGTTTGAACTCTCCCAGAGATGCCTCGCGACGCCCCCGGTCGAGCATCTTGAGGAGATTCAGCGACATCAATACACCGGACAGTTCCGGGACAACCTCCGGTCCAATGGCCTCGCAGGGAGTCGGCGCGCTCCAGAAAGCGAGGACCGAACGGCCCACCTCCGCCGCGGTTCGCGTGCGCACCCACAGGACTTGCCGCTTTCTTAGCCGCAATGCCAGCGGAAGGCCGGCCGCGAGGAGGCCGAGCGCCGTTCCGACCAGCAACCACGTTTCCACCCCGTGCGCCCACGACCCAGCCCCGCTGAACAGCGCGGCGGTCGCGGTAAAGATGATCGGAATCGCCGCCAGCCGACGAAACTGCGGCGCAAACCGGGTCGCACTGGCGTCCACTTTGCGGAGCCACTCCCGGGCGAGATCCTCAGGTTGGTTCGTTTCCCCGGGTGCATGCGGGTCCGGCAGGTGGTTCAGGAATTCGAGTTCCCGGTCGGCCAGGAGCTCCGCGTCGCCTTTCTCATTGAAAATGCGCACGTCTCCGGTCGCGCTGTGCAGCCACACCACCGGCTTGTCGGTCCCCCGCGCGAAGGAGACCACATCTTCGGCGCCACCCAAGCCTTGCGAGGGTCTTCCATCCCAAAGCGCAAGCAACAGCCGGCTTTGATGGACGGTCTCGATGCCGCATTCATAGTAGCACTCCTCGCGCGACTGATTTTCCCCCGTCACCTCGACCGAGGCCGCCTGCCCCAGGATTTCCTTCGCGCGCGCCCAGTTTGCGTCGTCGAAATCCTTCTGAAATTCCTCCACCTGGAGCGGCAACAAGACGCGAAGCGGCAGGCCCAGTTGAACACAACTCTCGGCGAACAGGAGATCCCCTCCCGCTGCGATTGACGAAACCCCATACAGGAGCCCCGAGGCCAACGACTTGCGTCGCTCCAGAAAACCGAGGATCGCCTTTCGGCATTTGGCCTCGTCGCCGAGGGAACGGTGGCCCGTAAATCCGATCGCCAGCGCGTGTGGCAATTGGATCGCGGGCCCCGGTCCGTTTGCGCGGGTGGTCAGCGTTGCCATGGAAGACTCGTTTCCTCGGCTAATTTCGCGTGCGCCGCGGGGATCTGACCGCGCGGAATGTGGGACCGTCCGCCGCCACCGGTGCGGCGCGATCCTGTCGGCAAACCATACGGACGGGCGGCCGGGGAATCATCGACTGGATTCAATCAGGAGTTGCTGTCTAGCTCGATGCAAAAGGCGATGAAGATCGGCAATGTGGATCTGAACCGTGCCGTCAGCGCTGGTGGTGGCGATGAGCTTCCCGTCGGGCGAGAACCGGGTCCAGTAAATCTGGGTGTTGTGTCCGGCCAGGGTGCCCAACAGCAGGCCCGACTCCGCGTCCCAGATTCGCGCGGTGTTGTCTTGGCTCGCTGTGACGATGAGTCTCCCATCAGCTGAGAAAACCGCATTGTTCACGCGGGCGTACTGCCCGCCGAGTATCGTTCGCAGGAGGCCGGTATCGGCATCCCCTGCCCGCGCCGTATCGTCCGCGTTGGCCGTCACGATGCGCTTCCCGTCGGGTGAGAACGATGCATCGAACACCCGGCCCGTGAATCCGGCGATGATCGCCGGCGGCTACCCCGCAGCCGACGTGCCAGTTGTATCACCTGCTTCCCTGGATCCTCTGAAAAAGGTGATTGTTCAAAGTGCCCTGAGGTCCAAGAACACGTTCCAGTTATCCTGTGATTTCTCAAAACCAACGAGACAACTGATGAATCTGACCCTGGCAATCGTGGGACATCTGGCTGGCGACTTTCTACTGCAAAGTGACTGGATGGCCAACAACAAGAAGCAGAACAGTCTTGCCTGCGCCGTCCATTGTCTGCTCTGGACTGCCTCCGTGTGCGCGTTCTCCGGTTGCTGGAAGCCGCTCGTCGTCGCACTCCTTTTCGCCACGCACTTCGTCCAGGATCGAACGCAATTCATCCCGTTCTGGATGATGCGCGTCGTCCGGCAGTCCCAATTCGCATCGCCGCCGTCCGCTCCGTGGAGCTTCATCGTGGTGGACAACGTCTGGCACGTGGTGGCCATCGCGCTGATCTGGCGATTCGTCGCCGGCGGAACCAACTGACGCGCTCCGATCGGTTTTGCCTCCGCGATGCGGGTTCCTCACGAAACCACCGCGATCGATCCTGGAAGGTAGCGGATGAGACCGGCGCGATACCGCACTCGCGTCACTGCACCCTGGAGCAATCGGACACGGATTGTGTTCTTGCCGCATTCAGCGGAAAAGATCCACGGGTAGGATATCGCCACCTCATATTCACCCGGATCCAGATCGAACTGATGCGTGCCCCACGGTCGTCGCTCCCGGATTCCGTTGATTGCAACAGTCGGAGTGAAGAGCCCGTAGAAGAAAGCCAGCGGATCGTGGGCAATCGTCACTTCCAGCCGCGAACGGGAAGCAGCTATCTGGGAATCGGACATATCGGATGGCCTTTCGCAGTTCGACGGGGGGAATTTGCCAGCCTGGCGTGCAACCGTTCCGGACGGAACGTCAACCATCATGATGCCGAGAAGCCCGGCTCGTGAAGCCCTATTTGCATTTTACTCTATGGGAGGATTCACCGGCGAATCGAGGTGTCTCACAACTTCCATGGTTTCAGAACACGGGAAGAACATGCAGCCGGCGCCATGCCATTGCTCGGCCCGCCGATTCAGGATCGTTCTCTCCGGTTGGCCGGCCCCGCCTCACGTCCGTACTCGGGCCTTGCCATGATCTTCCGGATTGCCGCAAGTTGATCCAAGCATGAACGCGACGCTACCCCTGAGAAAGGTGGAACGACAGTTGGGAATTCTTGCCGCGGAGATCGCCCGCCTGCGCAAACAATCCGCCGGGGTCGGACCCACCGCCAGAGTCTCCCGGCTGCGGGCAGACCCCACCCGCGATGCCGTGTTGGCCTACCTCGCGTTGACGCCCGCGGTGGACGAGGATGCGCTATTGCATATGCTGCTGCGGTGCGCGATGGGAGTGGTCGGTGCCGGCGGGGCAGGTTTGACCCTGCTGGATCCGAAGCGAAAGCGGCTGGTGTTCCGCGCCGCGGTGGGTGACGGCGCCCAAGGGATCATCGGGCAGGAGGTGCCGCTCAAAGGTTCGCGCCACGGCCTGGCGTTTGCCACCGGCGAAGTCCAGAGCGCCACGCCGTTGTTCGCGAAAGTGGAAAAAACGGCGCAGGCGCATTTCCGCAATGTGCTGGTGGCGCCCATGCACGTGGCGGGCGAAGGCGTGGGCACGATCAGCGCGGTGAACAAGCAGGGCGCAGATCATTTCAGTCCCGAGGACATGGCGGCTTATAAGTTGTTCGCCGACCTGGCGGCGGTCGTGGTGCGCCAGCGTTGCCGCGAGCAAATTCTGCGACGCGGCCTGACCGGTGCCCGGAAGTCAGCCGCACGGCTGCCGTTCGCCTTTGCCCCGGAGGACGCCCAGTTGCTGGCGTTGTTCGAAAGCATGACGCGCCTGAGAAACGATCATCCGGAATGGGTGCCGCTCGCGCGGCAGCTCATCGCGGGCCTTGGGCGAGCCGCATCCTGAATTCTCCCTCGACCGGCGGCGCCTCCCATGAACGTCCCGTTGATCAATCCGAGGGTGAGCTTGCAATGGCTGGCCTCCCACGCTCGCGGCAAGGGGGTCGACGTTGCGATCATTGACAGCGGCATCGACGCCACGCATCCCCGGTTGGCGGGGCACATCAGCCGGGGCTGCACGGTCGCGAAGAACCGGCGAGGCGAGATCGTCATCCGCGATGTCCCGGCCGAAAAGAATCGCGACAACTACGGACACGGCACCGCCGTGGCCGGCATCATCTCCGACCTGGCGCCGGCGGCCCGGCTGATCAGCGTGCGGGTGCTCGATGAGTACAATTCCTGCACCGGCGATGTGCTGATCGCCGGCGTGCAGTGGGCGCTCGAGCACAACATCCGCGTGCTGAACATGAGCCTGACGACGTCCAAGCACGCCTACATCCCGAAATTGAACGAACTGTGCGAGCGGGCCTATGTGCAGAATTCGATCATTGTCGCGGCCAAGCGGAACTTCGGAGATCTGGGATGCCCGGCGATCTTTTCCTCCGTGATCAGCGTGGACCGGGAGGACTATGTCGAGAAACTCCGCCTCCGGTACCATCCCAAGGAGATCATTGAGTTCGATGCCCGCGGGACGCAGGTCAAAGTGCTGGCTCCCGGCGGGGGCTACGCGATCCAGACGGGCACCAGCTTCGCGACGCCGCATGTCAGCGGCATGGTGGCCTTGCTGCTGGAGGTCTACCCCGGCCTGACCGCCGTGGAGGCCAAGGCCGCGCTCATGGCTTTCTCCGATTCGAACACGCCGCCCGGGAAACGGTCGCGCCTCGCCACCCGAGCGCACTGAGCCAGCACAATCACGATGGACCCAATTTTCGCCATGGCCGATGCCGGACCGGTGTTGAGCCGGCCCGATATTGAGAAGATGATCGAGTCGTTGGCGGCCCCGGTCCACGACGCGTGGATGCGCCAGCGGCGGGCGGAGGGATGGAGCTGGGGCCCCGTGCACAACGCCTCGTTGAAGCAGCACCCCTGCCTGGTCGGGTACGAGCAGTTGCCCGAATCCGAAAAGGAAGTTGATCGCCGGACCGCCCGGACAGCGATCGAAGGGCTCCTGGGCCTCGGCTTCGAGGTCCTGCCGCCGACGCAAAGCGTGGCCGCCGAGAGCACCGTCTTCGCCCCGGTGCTGCGGCGCCTCGAGAGCACGACCACCATTCCCCTGTCGGAATTGCGGGACCTTTGGAGCCAATGCCGTTCCAGCCCGCTCCGCTGGCCCGTCGCCATCCCACTTGGGGTGGGAGAGCGGATGCTGAGGCAAGGCGAACCCATTTTGGCGTACGACGTACTCATGCAGGGGCTGGCTGCGTTGACCCAGGATCCTGGGGGCAGGGGCGCCGATGCGCCCGGGCGGCGGCGGTTGACGCAACTGCTGGCCTTGGCGCTCGCGCAGAGCGGCGCCACCGGCCGGGCGAAGGACCTCCTGCTCGATCTGTGCGACCAGGGCGGCGCGACCCCGGAGACGCTCGGCCTGTTGGGGCGGGTCTATAAGGATCTCGCAGAAAAGGCCGGATCACCGGAGGCGCGGAGTCAGTGTTTGGCGCAGTCATTCGAAAGATACTACGCGGGTTTTGCGCAGGCCGACGCTGCGTTCAAGCTTCACGGCCAAGATGCCGACGCACGAGACGCGACCTATTGCGGGATCAACGCCGGATCCGTCCGGGTGCTGCGCGGCGAAACGGCGGCTGGCCGGGAGTTGGCAGAGCGGGTCAGGCAGATCAGTCTCGAACAACTGCAGCGGAGCGAAGCGACCGGCGGGACCGCCGATTACTGGCAGGCCGCCACACTTGCGGAAGTGGACCTTATTGCCGGTCGCCTGGTCGATGCGGAGAAAGCCTACCGCGCGGCCGCCCGACTGGTCCGGGGCAATTGGCGTGAACTGAGTTCGACCCGGCGCCAAGCCCGGCTGTTGGCGCCGCACCTCGGCCTGGCTCCCGGCTTCGTGGAAAAGCTATTTCCGCCGATTGCGGTCGCCGTCTTCTCGGCGCCGGTCCTGGGGAGCGTGGACGACGGCGCCCGGATGGCGGAATGGGAAGAACGCCAAAAGAACGAAACGAAGCAGGTGCTGACGGAGGCGGGAATTGTGTGCGGCTATGCCTCCGCGCTGTCCCCCGCCGATCTGCTGTTCATCGAGGCGATGCTGGAGACCGAGCGGGAAATCAATGTCGTCCTGCCCGGTCCGCGTTCGGTCTGTCGGCAGATCTTCACGCCGGCACCGGCGTGGGCCGCGCGCTTTGACCGCCTCCTGGCTCGGGTCCAATCGGTCACCGAAGACACGCAACCCAGCTGCCTGGACGAAGCGGCCAACCGGACGTTCGCGCGTCTGCGTGCGCTGGGCGCCTCAATCCTGCGCGCGCGCCGGCTGGATGCGGCACTCCACGCTTGGACAATGCAGCCCATTCCGTGGTCCGGAGCGCGGCGGGGCTGCCCGCTGATCTGGCACTCCCTGGACGGCCGACGGTATCCTTATGAAACGGTCAAGGACGAGCCCGGCGCGGCCCGAGTGGTGCAGCCCGCCAGCGGATCCGATCACGAGGCGACCTTCGCGATTCGGGCGATGCTGTTCGGGGATGTGAAGGGGTACAGCAAGCTGTCCGACCCGGAACTCCTCAATTTTGCGAGCCGGTTCATGAAGCGAATCGCCGAGACGCTCGAGGACCATGCCGCGCAGATTCTGTCCAGGCGGACCGCGGGCGACGGGTTGTTCCTGATCTTCGCGGACATGGAGGCTGCGGCGGCGGTGGCGTTGCACCTTCGCGACCTGGTGGCGAACACCCGTTGGGACGAGTATGGTCTGCCCCCGCACTTGGGAATCCGCATCTCGCTCGATGCCGGTCCGGTATACGCGTATCTTGATCCGGTCACCCGGCATGACGAGGTCTGCGGCGCCTATGTGAATCGCGCGGCGCGCATTGAGCCAATCACCCCGCCGAATGAGGTGTACGCGAGCGAAGCCTTCGCTGCGCTGCAGGTCGCTGGGGGCAGCGACACCTATCGTTTCGACTACGTGGGGCAGACCCAGTTGCCGAAGGGCTTTGGCCTGACGCCGCTGTATTGTGTTAATCGCTAGGGAAACGCTTTGCCTGTGTTAACCGGCCTGAACGCATTCTGGAGCAAGGTGAAACCAGTCCGCTGGACCGTCGTGGTCCTATGGGCGCTTGGCCTGACGGTGACCGTCCTGCAATTGGTCCTGCCGCAGCAGGTGGGCCGCTTGACCAACCTTTTCGCTGCTCCGGTTCAGGCGGCAAGCTGGGCGGTGATCAACTGGGCGATTGCCTGGCTGGTCGGAGCCCAGATCGGCATAGCCGGGCTCAACTTTTTTCGAGGCCGGCTCATGGATCGCACGCGCCAGCGACTGATCCGCGAGTCGACCATGCAAATGTACCGCCGCGTGATCCGCTTCGATCCGGAATTTTTCCGGGACCACGATGCGGAATTGATCAATTCGCGGGCGCTCGAAGATACCCGCACCGTCGTGACCTTCTGGTTCGACCTCCTGCTTAGGATGCCGCTGACGATCGGTTCGCTCCTGGTATTTGGCGCATTCATGGTTCACACGAACTGGTTCTTTGCGGTTTGCCTGATTCCGCTGTGTTGTCTGAGCGGCTACTTCATGCTTTTCGACAAGCGGATCCAGGCGGTGAACCGCGGCAGCAAGAAGGCTTGGGACGGCGTCCGGTTGCAGGCCAAGGAATATGTCGGGAGCATTGAGGAGATCCGGCCCAATAACGCCTTCGGCTATGGCTTGCGCCTGCTGGACCGGGCCTTCGACGGCTATCACGAGAAGATGGACCGGGTGTCGCGGCTGCGCTGCCTGTTCAACGTCGGCGATCCGATCATTCTTACGATCCAGGACAGCGCGCTGTACTGGATCGGCGCAGCCCTGTGCCTGTTGACGCTGAAATCAGCGAGCCCGTTCGGGCCGGTCAGCTGGGGCGACGTGATGAAATTCATGCTCGCCGCCGGCCTGTTCAAGAAGCCGGTCTCGGACTTGAGCGCCTTGATCCTCGACTGGCGCATGAATAGCATCACCATCGATGGCGTCCAGGAATATGAGAACCTGCCGGTGGCGTTCGCCGAGACCGAGGCGGGCGGCAGGCCGTTCGAGCCGCGAAAGGGCATCGCCTATCGCGCCGCGGAACTGGTTTCCGCCTCCGGAGTCCGTATCCTAAATCAGATTACAATGGAAATCCGGGAAGGCGAGCACGTCGCCTTTGTCGGTCCCGCCGGCTGCGGCAAGTCCACCGCCATCCGGCTGCTGTTCAAGGGCAGCCGGGCCTCGCGTGGCGAAGTGGTGCTGCGCGACCTTAAGATCGAGGATGTATCCATGGGTGCGCTGGCTCGCGAGACCGGCGTCGTGCAGCAGAACTCGTATCTCTTGAACAGCACGGTGCGCAACAACCTGCTGCTGGGGCTGCGGCGTCCTTCGGCGCGGACGTTGCGGGATGCGGAAGGCGAGATTGACGTCGAGACGCTGCCCGAGGTGAAGACGCTGGACGAGCTGGACCACGAGCTGATCAAGGTGATCCAGGCCGTCGGATTGGACGCGGACATCCTCCGCAAGGCGCTGGATGCGCCCTTGCCGTCCACCGGGCGGGAAGGGGCGCTGGTCCGACAACTGGACCATATTCGGCAACGGCTAAGCGCGACGCTCAGCGGAGAACTGGCTTCGGCGCTCATCCGCTTCGACCGGGCGGCGTATCTCCGCCAGGGCACGCTGCGCGACAACCTGCTATTCGGGCTCCGGATCAACGGCGTCATTACGGAAGAGGCGCTGTTCGAAAGGACCGGCCTGGAGCGCTGCCTCCAGCAGGCCGGACTGCTTGAGCCGCTGTGGCGGGCCGGGCTGCAACGGATGCGACGCGACGGCCGTGTGGCCTCCTCCCTGGTCCGCCGGACCGAGGAATTGGAGGACCTGCTCAAGATGGCCGCGCCGGTGCGACTTGACGGCCAGGTTCCCCACCAGCATCTGCTGAGCGGGGCAGGGACGAAGCCGGGAGTCCGATCGGCCCTGCTGAAAGCGGCGCTGGATCTCGACGCCAAGCTGGCGGCCGAATGGTCGGGCCAGCCCGATCTGGAAAAGCGGGTGGTCGCCTTGCGCGCCGCCCTGCGCGAGCGGGCCGAGCGCGACGGCGGGAAATGCGAGGACTTCCTGACCCCCGGCCGGATCGAGGGACTGAGCCTGAGGGAGATGCTCCTCCTGGGCCGGGTGGACGAGGGCGTCTTCCGCGCACCGGAGAACGTTGACCGGTTGATCGGAGATTGTCTGGCCGAACTCGGCCTGTATTCCGAAACGCTGTCTTTCGGGTTGGAATATCTCGTGGGCGAGAACGGCCGCTTTCTTTCGGGCGGACAAAGGCAAAAGGTCGCCATCGCCCGTGCCCTGGTTAAACGCCCCACCCTGCTGCTCCTGGATGAGGCCACCTCGGCGCTGGACGAGCTGTCCCAAAAGCGAATCGTGGAGCTGATCAAGACCGAGTACCGGGACAGGACGGTCGTCTCGATCTCCCACCGGCTCTCAACGATCCAGGACTGCCACCAGATTTTCGTTTTCGACCGCGGGTCGCTGGTTCAGCAGGGCACCTTCACTGAACTGGCCGCCCAGCCGGGTTTGTTCCAACTCCTGCTCGACCAGCAAGACGCCGGGGGAGCCCCGGCCGCGGCGCCGGCAAAATCCGGTCCGGCGCCGGCCGGGCCCGCCGGGGATGAATTGCGGCATCAGCTCGCCCAATGCGCGCTGTTTGCCTCCTTAAGAACGAACCAGATCGAGTTGCTGCAACGGGTGGCCAGGGTGGTGCGATGCAAGGCGCAGACCGTCCTCTTCCGTCGCGGTGAGCCGGGCGACGAGCTCTTTGTCGTTCTCAGCGGGCAGATCGAGTTTTTTGTGGAAGAAAGCCCGGCGACCGGCGAATCGAGAGTGACCGTGCAGGGACAAGCGGGGCCCGGCGACGCTTTCGGGGAGATTGCGGTGTTTTCCGGCGGAACCCGCACCTTGAGCGCTCGCGCCATCACGGAGACGCGCCTGGGAGTGATCCAGCGGGACAGCCTCGTCCAAGTGCTCGAATCGAGCCCCACGATGGCGATGTCGCTGTTGCAGACGTTGGCGCGGCGCATCACGCGGGTCCGCGACGAGCGCTACGGCATCACGTCCGCCAATCGAGTGGCGGACAAGCCGTCCGATCCGAAGCCCTGATCGCCGGGGCCGCTTGATCGGGTACGCCTACCGCCCTTCTTCCGAGAGCAAATTATCCGTGGGTGACGGCCATTTCGCGAAAACGTTTTCCGTAACCCTTCGTGCACAGTTCGCACATGATGGGATCCTTGGCCAAGAGGTCGCTTGTCAACGTCAGCGCCGATGCCCGGCATCCGACGCCGCACTCTTTGAACAGCTCGCAGGTCGCGCACTCTGGATTTCGGGCGAACAAATCCTTCTTTTTCATTTCCACGATCTCGCGCAGGAACGACCGCGTCCACACCTGCGAAAGATCCTCATGCAACAGGTTCGGCATTCGATCTTGCAGGATGCTGTCGACGTAGCCGGGGCACGGAACCAAGGTGCCGTCGGGAAGAAGGTTCGGCTGCTCCCGACAGGCGCCGCAGACGTAGTTTTCCGGCTCATATCCAGGCCCGTCCGGGATCCCAAGGGACCCTCGCGCCACGTCTGCCTCCGGCTTCCGGGCAGCCGGGCGGGCGGGTCCGCTGGGTCCGGTCGCGACCTTCCGGCCGCCGACGAAGAAGCCGCACAGCTGCAGGCCGAAAGGCCGCCCGTCATCAAGCCAGCGTCTGAGCAGTGGCACAAAGACGTCGGCTTGTCTCTCCAGCGTCGTCGCAGTGGTCGTTCCGCGCCAGTTGCCCGTCTCCTGGGGAGCGGAAATACGCCACGCCTGGACATTCAACTTCTTCATCAGTTCGTAGGTGTTGGGCAGGACGCTGAGGCTGAGCCGGTCCACGCACGTGGACACGACCACCGGAAAACCAGCCAGACGCAGCCGACGAATGGCCCCAATCACGCCCTGTTCGCTTCCCGGCGCTCCCCGCATTCGATCGTGGGCGCCGACTCCGTCGAGGCTGACCTGGAAGGGCGGTCGCAAGCCGAGCGCGTGAAGGTCCTCCAGATGCCGATCGGTGATCAGCAGGCCGTTGGAAAAGATCTGACCGAGATGGATCCGCTTCCGGGTCAGCAGCCGGACGATCTCGATAATGTCCCGTCGCAGAAACGGCTCGCCGCCGGTCAATGAGACCACCGACACGTTCGCCCGCTCGAACTGGTCGATCAGCCCGGCCATCGTCTCCAATGGGAGCTGCCCGTAGCGTCCGGCTGGGGCTTCCATGTAGCAATGCCGGCAGTTCAGGTTGCATCGGCCGGTGACAGACCAGTGCAGGCCGGATAATTTCGGATTGTCGGCCTTGCGATAGCGCTGCCAGGGCTCCAGGCGACTGCGCTTCCGGCAATCCGTTGCCACGCCGTCCGCGATCAACCAATCGAGCGTGGCCCGGTGCTTGGGCAGGAATGCCAGAGACTCGAAGTCAGTCCGGCCGTCGCAGGACTCGGCGACGTAGAACCCCAGCGGCTTCAGCATCCGCTGTTCGCCGGTCTTCCAATTCACGATGCCCCGGGGCTGATCGCTCCACCCGCGCAGCATCCAACCGTCGGTCAACTTCGCGAATCTTTCGGACATGGCATACTCAGTTCGTCGAACTCAGGTAACATCCCGAAGATAACCCTGGCGGACAACGATCGCGGGGTTGGCCCGAGCGGTGTTGGAAACGATGGACGGGCAGCAATGCCGTGCGCGACAAGTCACGAGGTCCGTCATTCGCGAACCCCGCTGTCCCGGGAGCAAACGGCGTGGCCGAAACCGAGCCACCCGGAGGCCCAGCGCAAAACGGCCAGCTGCCGAGGTCTCAGTACCAGGAGCCAATCATGCACGTCCAGTCCTGAGCCGTGCAATAATCGTACGTTTGACCGCTGCAATTCAGCGACTGCCCGGTGACCTCTGCGAGTTCCGCCCGGGACGGCTTCGCCTTTGCTGTGCGTGCCTGGGCCAGATCCTTGAGCTGGAACTTGAATCCCGCCGCCGCCGCGAGCTTGACGACCGCGCCCGAGGCCCTGGCTTTGCTCGCTTCGGTCTCCTTCACGCATTGCTTGTGCAACGCCTTCAGTTTCGCCTGGAGGGATTTGTCCTCCGCCACCTTCCCAAAGAAGAGATCCACATTTTTCGCTGGCATGGTTTCTGGTCCTTTCCAATCGGTTGACGGTATTCGGCCAGTGGAAGTGGCAAAAGGAGGAAGATTCCGGCGGACCTAGCCGCCCGACTCAGCCCTGACCCCCCGGCTGGGCCCCACAGGGAATCGGCCCCCTGTCTGCCCCCATTCTGCCGAGTCTGCCTTCGCCGGCTGAACGCCAGATTTCATTGCAGAGACATTTTTGCCTTGGATCAGCGGCGTACGTCAAACGCATTCACCCGGGCCGTCACGCTTCTGTCGGTCGCGGAACCATCGGGGTGCGGCCGGCCGGCACGGCGCGTGCTTCCGAGGAGCATGCGCCCCGGCCGCGCGAATCCCGATCCATCGAGGTCGCTGGCGCATCGTACAAAGAAGAGCGGGCCTTGTAACGGCCAAAAAACGCGTTCGGCCGGTCCTGTCCCTGGATCCACCCAACCCGCCGGGGCGCGGCGTGCCTGCGGCGATCCGACGACCATGGCTACTTCCCTTCGCCAGCCAGCAACTCCCGGATCCGGGCGAATTCGGGATTCGTCAAGCCGGCCTTCTGCAAATCATCGAAATCCTTCAGGACGACCTGCTCCCAAGTTCGGTTGGGCGGCGCCGACTCCTTCTCGCCGCGGTGCCCGCGGTAGATCTCTTCGGCCTCCCGCGTCTTGCCCAGGAACAGGTAAGCATCGGCCCGCTTCGCGAGCAGCGGCAGGTACGCCGGGGACAGCGCCAGACCAGCCTCAGAAGCGGCGAGCACCCCGGCAAAATCCCGGGCGAAGAGCTCATAGCGCGAGAGCGCGAACCAGGCCTCCGCCTGCTGCCGGCGACCCTCCTCGCCCGATCCTTTCCGGGCCACTGCCAGGGCCTTCTGCTGGCTGGCGATCGCGTCGCTGTATTTGCCCTGGCCATACTGCGCATACGCCAGCCGCTGCCGGGTCCTGAGGGTCTCCCCGGCGTCGCTCCCGTAGAGGTGTTCCTGCGCGGCCAGCAGCGCCGAGAGCTGCTCCTCGGCCTCGGCGAAATTCCCCTGGGCGAAGAGCCAGGCGGCCAGATGTTCCCTCGTGCCGAGCGTGTCGGGATGTTCCGCCCCCAGCACCCGCACCTGGATTCCCAGCAGCCGGCGATTCTCCGCCACCGCCTCGGCATGGCGGCCTTCCTCTTCCAGCACGTAGGCCAGGTTGCTCCGGCTCGTCAGCGTATCCGGATGCTCCGGCCCCAGCACGCGCTCCCGAATTTCCAGCACCGCCCGGTCTTCCCGCTCGGCCTCCGCATAATTGCCCTGGTCGTCCACGACCGTCGCCACGTCATTCCGGCTCCGCAGCGTATCCGGATGCTCCGCCCCGAGGATCCGCTCCCGGGCGGCCTGCACGGCGCGCAATTCTTTCTCCGCCTCCGGGTAACGTCCCGCGCGCTCCAGCACGACCCCCAGGATGTGCCGGCCGGTCAGCGTATCCGGGTGTTCCGGCCCGAGGACCCGCCCGTCCACCGCGACCAGCGCCCGGCCTTCCTTTTCCGCTTCGGCCAGCTGACCCGAATCGGCCAGCGCCGCGGTCAGGTTGTTGCGGCTGAGGAGCGTCTCGGGATGCTCCGGCCCCAGCAGGCGCTCCCGTGCCGCCAGCACGGCCCGGTCCTCCACCACCGCCTCGGCCAGCCGCCCCGCCTGCTCCAACGCCGCCGCGAGATTGCTCCGGCTGTAGAGCGTCTCCCGGGATTCCGAGCCGGACCAGCGGAGACGCTCCGCCAGCTCCTCCCGCGCCACCGCGGCGGCCGCCATGTAGTCACCTTGCTGATACAAGACATGCCCGAGGGCGCGCTGCACCTCCTCCCATTGCAGCGGGTCGCGCCGGCGGTCGGTCAGCTGCTCGGCGCGGCGCAGATGGCCGAGCGCATCGGCGTACTCCACCCGCTGCAGCGCCGCCGCGC
>CAZKDK010000005.1:0-40513 GCA_964551145.1 uncultured Opitutaceae bacterium
TCAGCTCGATGCTGGTGAGGCCGCCCGCGGCCAGCGCCCGCGCGCAGTCGAGCAGGCCGGCGGGGCTGTCGGCGCGGATGATACCGATGATCTTCTCGGCTTTGATCTTCGCAAGGACGTCTTCCTTTTTCATGCGCCTCCGAGTCTGGTGACGGGTTGCGGCGATGTGAAACCGATTCTGCGCGCCGGCTGGCGGGTGCGGATGAGCTTATCCGCTCAGGCCGGTCGTGCGAACGACACGATCTGGTTCTGTTCCCGGTGGTTGGTCCAGAAGCGCGTGCCGTCGAACGTCAGCGCCCGCGCCGGGAAGGGGATGCGGACGAGATCGTCGATCCGTGGCGTCGCGGGGCGCGGATCCACGCGCGTGAGCCAGTAGTCGTTGGACTCCTCGACGTCATTCGTGACGAGGAAGATGATGCCCTCGACGATGACCAGTCCGCAGATGCCGTGCGGCACGTCGATGACCCGCTCGACGTCTCCCCCGGCGCCGAGCCGGAGCACCTTCTGGGGATGCCACTGGCTCAGGTGCAGGTTCCGGCCGTCCCACCCGAGGTGCGAGCCGGCGTCGTCCGGACACGGGATGCCGAATTTCGAGTCGAAGCCGTGGCCCGGGAGGCAGCGCCGGATGATCCGGTTGTCGTCGTCCGTCTCGCCGCACAGCACGCGGAGTTCGCCGCCGACCGCGGCCATGCCCCACGGCGTTCCGGGCGCCGCGGTGTCCCAGCCGACGGTCCAGGTGACGGGATTGATGCCGTAGATGCGCCGCGTCTGGCGCGATCCCATCCAGAGGGTGGCGCCGTCCCAGGCGAGCGACTGGGGCTTGGGGGCGGGCGAGTCCAGGCGCTGGAGTTCCTTGATGTCCTTCATCACCGGTGCAGCTAAGCGGAAACGCCGCTGGGGAAAAGGTCAAACCTTCGGGTCCGCCGGCCGGCGCGAACGCGGCCTATGCCTTCCTGGCCTCGGAGACCGGCGGACAGAGGGGCAGCTCCAGCGTGAAGATGGCGCCGGATCCCTCGCCGTCGCTGCGCACGGTGAGCGCGCCGCCCAGCTGTTTGGCCGCCAGGGCGCCGCTGTGGAGGCCGAAGCCATGGCCCCCCTTTCGCGTGGTGAATCCCTGAGCGAAGATCCGCGTGAGGTTCTCCGCGGGGATGCCGATGCCGTTGTCGCCGATCTCGATTCTTACCCGGTCCGGTCCCGCCGGCCGGATGCACACCGTGACCCGTTTGTCGGGACGATTCGCGGCATCGCACGCGTACTTCGCGTTGTGCAGGAGGTTGACGAGAATCTGGAGCACGGCGTGCTTGTCGACCGACAGGTTCGGCACCTTCCCATAGTCCTTCTCGACCGTGATGCCGTGGCGGACGTAGGCGCCGCCGTGGATCTTGAAGGCGTCCTCCACCAGCTCGGAAACCTCGACGCTCTCGACCACGCCCAGGACCCGGGCGTAGTTCTGTTGCATCGCCACGACTTCCTTAAGGTGATCGATGTTCAGGATCAACCCGTCCAGCTCCTTGCCGAGTTCGGCCCGCTCCTGTTCCAGATTCTGCGCGAGCTGTTCGAGGTAGGCCGGCACCTTCCGGCCGCGCTCATCCTCGGTCAGGAACGCCGCCAGGTTGCCGTTCTGTTCCTGCAGGAGCCGCGCCAGCTTCGACACGCCGGTGACCTTGGAGTCGCGCAGGCGTTCCACGACGACGCCGGCCGACACATTGACGCTGTTCAGGACGTTGCCGACATTGTGGAGCACGCCGGTGGCGACCTCCGCCATGCCGGCCTGGCGGGAAAGCGTCAGCATCTTCTTGTTCAGCGCCTCCAGCTCCTCCTCGGCCCGCTTGATCTCCGTGATGTCCCGGTTGATGCCCACCACGCCGACGACTTTTCCCGTCTGGTCCCGCATCGGAACCTTGGTGACGGAGGCCCAGGCGATTCCGCCGGTCTTCAGGATCTGCTTCTCGGTCTTGTTGATCAGAGGCTCGCCCGTTCGGATGATCCGCTGTTCATCCTCAAAGAATTCCCGGGCCTTTTCCGGCACGTGAAAGTCGAAGTCCGTCTTGCCGATGGCCTGCTCCGGGCGTTCCAAGCCCAAACGCTTGAGGAGCGCCTTGCTGAGATTGAGGAACCGGGACTGGGTGTCCTTGAAATAGATCCGGTCGGGGACGTTATCCAATATCATCTGCAGCTGGTCGCGCGCCTGCTGCAACGCTTCTTCGGCCTGCTTGTGCGCCGTGATGTCCCGACCGATTCCGATCAGGCCGACAATCTGGCCGCCCTGATTGCGCAGAGGCAGCTTGCTGGACACCAGCCAGTGTTTGCGCCCTTCCGGATCGATGAAGGACTCCTGGCGGTCGAGCACGGGCTGGCCGGAAGTCAGGACCGCCTGGTCGTCGGCAACGAACCTGGCGGCGTCCTCCTTGCTAAAGAGGTCGAAATCGGTCTTGCCGATCGCGTCGGCCTCGGTGGCGCAGCCCAAATTCTTCAGGTCGGCCGGATTGGCCAGGGTCTTCCGGCATTGGGTGTCCTTGGCGTAGATCGCGATCGGCAGGTTGTCGATCAGCGTGCGGAGCAGGCTCCGCTCCTGGAAGATCTCGGCGTTGCGCTGCGACAGCTCGGCGGCGCGCTTTGCGATGCGTTCCTCCAGTTCGGTATTGAGCGCCCGGTAACGCTCCTCGCTTGCGGCGAGGGCGGCGGTCTTCTCCGTCGTCTCGGCGATCTGCCGGCCCAGCTGCGTGTTGGTGGCGTTGAGCTCCCGGGTGCGCTCTGTCACGACCCGCTCCAGGCGCATCTTCTCGCGGTGTTCCAGGTAGGATGAAAGCCAGGCGGCCCCCACCACGACGCCCAGGGCTCCCAGCACGTACAGGACCCGGGCCAGCAGCGTGCGGTACCACGGCGGCTGCACGGTGAACGCCAGCCTCGCCTCCGTGCCGGCCACGTCCCCGATCTTCGGCCGGACATGGAACACGTAACTGCCCTCCTTCAGCCGGCTGAAGGTAGCCGACCCGACGTTGCCCGTCGAGACCCACTGCGTCACCGCCCCTTCGAGCAGGATCTCGAAGGTGACGGGAGCGCCGAACGGGTCGGCGGGGGCGGCAAAAAAGACGATGAGCGAATTGTCGGTGAAGGGCAGCGGAACCAGGCTCGGTCCCGGCGCAAACAGCCGGCGGTTGCTCACGGCGAACTGCACCGAGGTGATGATCGCCTGCGGGGCTGCCGCGTGCGGTCGGGGCATCCGGGGGTCGAAGCGGACCAGTCGCCGATCCCCCCACATCCAGACCACGCCGTCCTCTTCGATTGTGAATTCGTTGACCGCGAAACCGACCGCGACCGTCTCCGCCGGACTCCGGCCGCCGGCGGCGCCCGGAGTGAAGAAGTGCGCGGAACCGTCGGCGCCGAACCACAGCCGGCCGGAAGCATCGGTCGTCGGCCGCCCGTCCCAGGCGGCCATCTGCGGAAACCGCGTCTGGAACTCCCGGTCCTCGACGAACCGGTGCGTGCGCTCGTCGAACCGGCAAAGGTGGCTGCCCATGGCGAACCGGGCGGCGCCGTCCAACACGAAGATCTGCACCCAGCCGTCGACGAGACCGTCGCCTGTGCCGAAGACCTCGACCGTGGGATTCTCCTGGCGCGAGTCGATCCGGCCGGCACGGCTGTTGCCCATTTCCAGCCAGGTGATCCCGGCGGGATCGGTAATCGCGTTGTAGGTATCGCCCAGTCCGGGCCTCGGGATGCGCCGGACCTCGTAGCCACGCGGCGTGCGCTTGATCCAGCCGCACTCGTTGCGGGCCACGTAGAGCTGGCCCTGGGAGGTGGAGGCGATACCGACCCGGGCATTGACGATGCCGGCCGCCACCGGCCGCCACCCGGATTCCTCGCGGACATAGATGCCCGCGTCGCTGGCGCCAAACAGCTGACCGTCGACTTCGGACAGGGTGAACAGGGAGCGGCCGGGGGGCATGTCCTCCTCGAACCGCTCCAGCCGGCCGGCGGCGTCATACACGCCCCGCATCGCCCGCCCATCAGCCATCAGCCAGAGGCGCCCTTCGTGCCGCAGCGGCCGGGCGTAGGCGAGACTACTGGCCACCATCGGTTCAAAGTGCGAAAGGGGCGACGGAAACTCGATCCGGGCAACGCCGTCGTTCAGGAGCGCCCAGAGCACGCCGGTCGGGGCGTACCGCAGCTGTTGCACCCGCGCCAACCGATGGTCGAGCGAGCGATCGAGCATTTGCACGGTGCGGCCCTCGCGATCGAAAAAGACGATGCCCACGGTGTCCACCGCCGCGGCGAAGTAGCCCTCGCCGGCGGAGCACACGTCATTGATGCGGCGGCCGTTGTCCAGCAGTTCGCGCGTCCGGAACGGGCGGAAGGTCGTCCCGTCGAAGATCTTTAGTCCATCGGCGTTGGTGCCGACGAGCAGCTGGCCCGGTGCGAAGGGCGTGCTGCAGGTCACGCGGTCCCGGGCCAGTGTTCCCTCGGGCGAGAACCGGAGCGTGGCGCCGTCCCGGCCCAGCTGAAACAGGTCGCCCGAGGCCCGGCTGCTGACGAACACCTGTTCGCCCAGCGCAATGATCCGGTCGATCGCGGCGACATGTCCGACGACGCGCGCTTCCTGGCCGGGGCGCCAGGCGAGGATCGCGCCGCTGCCGCCGTGCCAGTACCACATGTTGGGGAAGACGGTCACGTCGAACAGCGTGTCGCTGGGCAACATTTCGTCCGCCGGCAGCGGGACGGCCCGCGTCAGCTGCCAGCGGGCGTCGGGGGTCAGCTCGACCCGCGCGATCTGTCCGTTGGCGCCGGCGTAGATCCGACCATCCTGATCAACGGCCACTTTGGCCGAGATGAAGCTCGTGGGGCCGCCAGCTCCCCGGAACGTTTCCCAACGCACGCCGTCGCCGAAGGCCATCTCCTTTTGCGAAACCACAAGAACCCGGCCGTCCGGCAGGATGTGCAGATCGGTCGGCACGGAGCTCAGGCCGATCGCCTCCGGTGCAAGTACCACAAACGCCGGCACACCCGATTCGGTCAGTCCGACCGGAGCGGACGGCAACATCGCACCGCTGGCGCCGGCGGTTTCCAGCAACAGGGCACAGGCGCAGATGACCGCGCCCCAGCTGCGGCCCAAATCCCTGTCGACCAATGGAATCGAATGCGATGATTGTGGCGAGGACACGAGACTTTATAGCCCGCAGGGGCCACCCTTATCCAGCAAGGACTGGCCCTTCATGCAGTTTGACGATTCGTTGAAAAGGGCAGTCGACTCGGGTAGGTGGTTCCCTTCATGCCGGCGCCATCTCGCTCGGGATCCGTGCCTTCGGGAAGCTCGAATGGACCCCGGAAGCCCGAAGATGCGCCCTGAACGGGCCTGCTTGCCGCCGGGAGCCAAGGCGCCGCGACTCCCAGGAGGTCGGAAAGAAACTATTTGCCCAACCGGCGCCTGATTGACCAAACTGAAACCGAATCGGCCGGATCTGCTAAAGATCCGCGCCACCCCTCCCCGACAAATCGGCTTCCAGCCGGCAACCTACATCGTATGAAAAGATCCATTCTGTTGATCGCGGCCGTTGCGTCGCTTGCAACCTGGAGCGCTGCTCCCGTGCGGGCAGACGACGAAAAACTCACGGTGGCTCAGGACGAAAGTTCGCAGGAACTGATCATCGAGCGGTATCTGACATCCAGATACCACCTCGTCCTCGTCGAGCAGCGCAAGGGCGACGACATGTGGCTGAGCATGTCGATGAAGGGCGAACCGATGCCCTCGTACCGGATCACGATCGACACGCAGCCGCTCAACAAGGACAAGTCGGGCCGCGTCCTCGAGCGCGGGATCCGCATCCAGGCGATGACCGGCATCCATGTGACCGACGCCCAGCGGCCGGCGGTGGAGCGGGTGATCAACGACTTCAATCGCGACAAGGTCTTTGCAGCCTCCTACGTGGACTCCGATGGCGAGGTCATGATGGACTGGACCCTGAACATCCTCGAGGCCGGCCTCGATACCTCCTACGTGTACGACGTGCTGACGCGGGAAGACCGCCTCTGGCGGGAACTCTACCCGCGGGTGGTCGACGCCATGAAGTGATTGCGCGCGGGCCGCGCGCGCGGAGGCCGGATCTTCCGCTCCGCGCCGCGGCCGGCTGATCCCTGCGCCCGCCCGCGCATTGCCCCGCCGTCCGCCGGGACCAGGCAGGTCCCCGGCGGGGCGATTTTCGGCGGTCCGGTCCCGCCCATGGACCGGTGCGTCCGCCTCGGGCGGCGCGGCGACGCGTCCGCTCTCTTCGTCGGACGGGAAGGCGGATTCCTGCCCCCGTTCGGCGCGCGCCGGCCGGGCCGTTCGGCGACGCCGGCGACCGCCGGTCGATTCCGGCGGGCATTTTCGGACGGAATCGTGTAGCAAGACGGCCGTTACCCCCCATGCGGCCAACCGCCTCGATCTCCCGCCGGCCGATCCTGCTGCCCCTGACCCTGGCGTGCTGCTGGTCGCTGTGGGTGGTCGCCAGCGGCGTCGCCTGGGCATTCAAGTCTCCGGACCGCCTGCCCTACATATTCCGGTACAACGCCGTGGATGGGCTTCTCGGGCTGGCGGTCTGCGGCCTGCTGTTCCTGATCTACGACCGGGCGAGCCGCCACGTCGGGCTCGGCCCTGTCGTGGCCATCGTGGCGCCGCTGTGCTTCGCCGCAGCCCTGGTCTGGCACACGGCCTCGATGACGGCGCTGTGGTGGCTGGGCTTCAACGACAAGCTTTATCTCAGCATCCAGGGCGTCCTGGTCGGCGGCGGACTCATGGATGGCATCACGCTCGCGCTGTTTTCGCTCCTGTACTTCGCGGTCGATCACTGGCTCCAGCTCCGCGAGCAGCGGGAGAAGGCGCGCGAGGCGACGGCCCTGGCCCAGCAGGCGCAGCTGCAGATGCTGCGCTACCAGCTCAACCCGCACTTCCTGTTCAATGCGCTCAATTCCATCCGGGCGATGATCCTCCGCGAGCCGGAGCGCGCGCGGCAGATCGTCACCGAATTGTCGGAGTTTCTCCGCTATTCGCTCAACGGCCGCGGCCCCGACTCGACGGTCGGCGAGGAGATGCAGGCCATCGAGAACTACCTCGCGATCCAGCGGATCCGGTTCGAGGAGAAGCTCGCGGTCACCGTCCGCGTCGACCCCCAGCTGAACGAGTTCGTCCTGCCGGGATTCCTCGTGCATCCGCTGGTGGAGAATGCGGTCAAGTACGGCATGGAGACGAGCGAGCCTCCCCTGCGCATCGAGATCGAGATCGCGGCCGGCCATCCGGGGCTGCGCATCCGCGTCTCGAACACCGGCCGCCTCCTGCGCGCGGCCCCGGCGGCGCCCGGCGGGGCCCGGGACGGCACGGGCACCGGGTTGAAGAACGTCGCCCAGCGCCTGGCCCTGGCGTTCCCGGGCCGGCACACGTTCGCGGTGACCGAGCGCGACGGCTGGGTGCACGCCGAGATCGGGCTGCAGCCGGCGGCCGCGGAGGTGGCGCCGTGACGCCCTGCCGCGCGGTGATCGTGGACGACGAGCGGCTCGCGCGCCGCGAGCTGTCGTTCCTGCTCCAGAGCCACCCGGAAATCGCGGTGGCGGGCGAGGCCGGCTCGGTGAAGGAGGCGGCGGCCCTGCTGGACGCGGTGCATCCGGATCTCGTCTTTCTCGATGTCCAGATGCCGCGCGAGAGCGGCTTCGATCTCTTCGAGCGCACGCGCGTCGCCGCCGAGGTGATCTTCGTGACGGCCCACGACGAGTTTGCCGTGCGCGCCTTCGAGGTGAATGCGCTCGACTACCTGATGAAGCCGGTGAATCCGCTGCGCCTGCGGCAGGCGATCGGGCGGTTTCTCCAGCGCGGCCCCCGGGTCCCGGCCCGCCCGCGCGCCCTCGCGTATGAGGACACGATCTTCGTGGCGGTCGGGCAGGCGCCCCGGTTCGTGAAGCTCTCCTCGCTCGTGTGCATCCTGGCCGAGGGGGACTATTCGCGGCTGGTCGGCACCGCGGGTTCGATCGGCCTCGTGCTGAAGTCGATGAAGGAGTGGGAGGCGCTGCTGCCGGAGCGGCAGTTCTGCCGGATCCAGCGTTCGGTGATCATCAACTGCGAACGCGTGGAGCGGTTCGAGCCGTGGTTCAACAGCTCCTACCAGGTCTACCTCCAGCACCAGCCGCAGCCCTTCACCATGAGCCGGCGGCTGGCCCGGCGCTTCCGCGACCGGTTCGGAGTGTGAACGGCCGAAGGCGGCCGCATGGGCCGGGCCCCGACCGGCGCCTCGTTCTGATGTGGTCGGGCGGGGTCGCCTGACCCCGCCTTGAATCTTCGATCGCGGATCGGCGGGGTCGGGAGACCCCGCCCTGCAGGGGAGGCCGACGATCCGGAGGGCCGCTCCGCCGCCCGGCCACCCGTCGCCATCCCGTGGATGCGGGACTTTGGCGGGCTGGTCGGGCCTGCGGACGTTCGAATCTCACATCACCCCGGCCTTGGCCGCCGGCATCAGCTTCCCGTCCAGGTAGCAGAAGCTCTGCACGCCTTCCGGGAGGCGGGCGGCGAATTTCCGGATGGTTTCGGCCCGGTTGCCGTGGTGCACGGGCACGACGACGCGCGCGCCGCTGATCTCCGCCATCTTGAGCGCCTGGTCCAGGTTTCCACCGCAGCCGGAAAGCAGCGGCAGCACGACGTCGGCCTTCACCGCCGCCATCTCGGGCAGCGGCTGGGTGTCGCCCGTCACGTAGTAACGCACGTTGTTCAGCGGAATCACGTAGCCCACCCACTGGCTCGCCTGCGGGTGGTTCCATTTCGGGTCATCGAAGTATGCCGGCACGGTGCTGAACTCGAATCCGGCCATGGTGTAGGTCTGGTTCGGCACCACGGTCTGCACGCCGGCGACGCCCTTTTCCTGCGCCAGCTTGACGACCTCCGCCGGCCCGGCGATCACGACCTGCGGGTTGGCCTTGAGGTATTCCAGCAGCACGGCGGGCTGGAAATGATCGCCGTGCGGATGGGTGATGAGGATCAGGTCCGGCTTGATCAGGCCCGTCTTCACCGCCGCCGCGTCGGCCGGGCCGACCATCGGATCGACCAGCACCATTCCGCCGCCCTTGCGGCCGAACCGGATGTCATTGTCGCGCAGGTGGACGACCCCCTTGAGCAGCTTGCAGCCGCAGGCGGCCTGGGCGCAGGTCGCGCCCGCATTCTTCTCCGGGTCTCCGGCTCGGGCGGTAACGCAAGCCGCCGCCAGCACGGCGGCGGCCAGCAGCGAACGTGTCATGACTTTATGCACAGCTCTCTCCTTGTTGGTTGTTGCGATGAACGGGAACGGTCCGCCGCAGCCGCGCGACGGCACCGGGTGACAGGCCTGCCGCGCGACTCCGGCGCGCCGGCGGTTCTGGCGCGGGGCGGCCGCCGCCGCGCTTCCTTTTCGAACGCCGGCGCGCCGGGTCGACGAGCGGCCGAATCCGTCGGCGAAGCGCCGGCGCGGCCGGCGCGAATTCCTTGCCCGGAGCGCGGGGCCCGTCGGATTGCGGGCTGCCTGCTCTGCCCCACGATGAACCGCCGGACTTTCGTCACCCGCGGCTGCGCCTGCGGAACCCTGATTCTGGCCGGGATCCCGCGCGGCCTGGCCGCCAGCGCCGGGTCGCAACCGCCGGCGCCTGCCTCGACGCTGCCCGTCAACCCGCCGCAGGTGATGGCGGCGCTGACGGACGTCGACGCGTCCGGCGACGCGGCGCTGATCGACGCCGTGTTCAGCCGCTGGGGATACCAGTGCTTCCACAATCGCGGCGAACTGAAGGCGTTCGCCGAGCGGCAGCGGTCCGATTTCGCGGGATATGTGGCTTATGTGAACGGCGGCCGGTCGAGCGCGTGGGAGCAACTGGACTACGATCCGGCTGCGGGGGTCATCCGCGTCACGGGCCGCAGGTCCGGCCCGTGCGCCTGCGCCTATGCCCAGTGCGCGCACCCGGCGCGCGCGCTGGGCACCCATTGCTGCACGGCATTCCAGGCGGAGCTTTTCCGGACGATGACCGGGCGCCGCGCCACCGTGCAGATCGACGAGAGCGTGCTGCTCGGCGGCGAGCGCTGCCGCACGACGGTCCGCCTGGCGGACCCGCCGACGTGACCTCGCCTCAAATCGCGCCGGCCGCGGCGATCTGCCGCCGAAGCCAGGGCTCGTCCGGCTGCGTTTTTTCGGAATAGGCATACGGTTCGCCTCGTCATGAAAACCGCCTCGGTTCCCCTGCTTCTCGCCCTGATGCTCGGCGTGGCGCCGCTTCCGCTCCGCGCGCAGCCACCTCCGGTGCCGGCATGGGCCCAGCCCGGCTCCGCCACCCACGTCCAGGTGGCGCCGCCGGCCGACTTCCACCGGCCGAGCGCGAACATCGACACGCCCATCGGCCGGTTCGAAGGCCAGTCGGACATTGGCAGCGCGGTGGTGCCGGGTGGTGCCCGCTTCGACCCCGCGACCGGGCAGTACACGATCAACTCCGCCGGCTACAACGTTTGGTACACGCGCGACGAGTTCCGCTATCTGTGGAGGAGGATGTCTGGCGACGTCTCCCTCGCGGCCGACATCGCCTTCCCCGACCCGAAGGGCTATGGCGACCGCAAGGCCGTCCTCGTCATCCGTCAGGACCTCGACGACGATTCCAAGGAGGCGATTGTCGCCTTGCACGGTCTCGGCATGATCCATCTGGCGCAGCGTCCGGCGAAGGGCGCGCGCGTGAAGGACATGGAGTATCGCATCGGGGGCCGCGGCCGCCCCGGCGGCGAGAGCCCCGACAGCCTCGTCCCGGTCATGGCCCGGCGCATCGGCATCGAGAAGCGCGGCGACTCCTTCGCGCTCTTCGTCAGCCTGGAAGGCGAACCCATGCACCCGTTCGGCCCGCCCATCACCCTGCATCTCGGCGAGCCGTTCTATGTCGGCATCGGGTTCTGCTCGCACCTGCCCGACAAGGCCGACACCGCGGTGCTCTCGAACGTCGTGCTCGAGAACGCCGCGGGCCGGATCCGGTAGCGGGAGCCTGTGCGCTGCGACCGACTCCGCGGCGCCCGCGATGAAAATTGATTCGCCTCGGCGGCCGGTCGCCGGGTAAGGCGGGGGATGCATTGGAATGGCATGGGATGTCGACACCCTCCGTCCCGGGGACCCGCGGCGGCCGGCCGCAGCGTGTGCCGCGTGACGTTGCCGGACCGATCGGCCCCGATGCGCGCGAGGTGGCGGCCAATCCTCCCGGTTGTCCTGCTGGCGATGATCTCGGGCGCGAACGCCGCGCCCGGCGGGAGCGGGCCGGCTCCGCAGCCGGAGGCGCCCCGGTTCTGGTCCTGGGCCCCCAGTCCACCCATGGGCTGGAACAGCTGGGACTGCTTCGCGACCACCGTGACCGAGGCCCAGACGAAGGCCGAGGCGGACTCGATGGCCGCGCGTCTCAGGGAGCACGGCTGGCGGTACGTCGTCGTCGACATCCAATGGTACGAGCCGGGGGCGGCGGGTTTTGACTACCCCGTCGGTGCGCCCCTCGAGATGGACGGGTTCGGGCGCCTGCTGCCGGCTCCGAACCGGTTTCCCTCGGCCGCGGGCGGCTCCGGATTCAAGCCCCTGGCGGACTATGTGCACGGACTCGGACTGAAGTTCGGCATCCACCTGATGCGCGGCATTCCCCGCCAGGCGGTCGATCGGAACCTGCCCGTGCGGGGCACGCCCTACCACGCCCGGGACATCGCCGACCGGGCGGATACCTGCCCCTGGAACCCGGACATGTACGGCGTCGACATGACGAGGCCCGGGGCGCAGGCGTACTACGATTCGGTGTTCGAGCTGATCGCGTCCTGGGGAGTCGACTACGTCAAAGTCGACGACCTCAGCCGCCCCTACCGGCCCCACCAGCCGGAAATCGATGCGATCCGCCGCGCCATCGACCGCACGGGCCGCCCGATCGTCCTGAGTCTTTCCCCCGGCGAGACGCCGATCGAGGCGGCGGACCACGTGATGGCCCATGCGAACCTCTGGCGCATCAGCGACGATTTCTGGGACGCCTGGCCGGCCCTGCGCGCCCAGTTCGCCCGGCTGGAACGGTGGAATCCCTTCCGGCGTCCGGGCGCCTGGCCCGACGCCGACATGCTGCCGCTGGGCACGCTCGCCCTGGGCGAGCGGAAAACCAACTTCACCCCGGAGGAGCAGACGACCCTGATGACGCTCTGGTCGATTGCGCGCTCTCCGCTGATGCTCGGCGCCGACCTGACAAAACTGGACGATGCCACGCTGGCGCTCGTCACCAACGACGAGGTGCTGGCCGTGAACCAGGCGAGCACGGACAACCGCCCGCTGTTGGATCGCGACGACTGGATCGCGTGGACGGCCGGCGCGCCCGGGTCGCCGGACAGGTACCTCGCGGTCTTCAACGTCCGCGACCAGATTCCGCTCCGGCCCGGCAGCGCCGCGTTTCAAAGCAACGTGGTGTCGCGGGAGACGCCCGGCCACGCCGTGCCGGTCGAGGCCGACGTGCGCGGGGCGACCCGGCTATTCCTGGTCGCCGACGACGCCGGCGACGGCAATGGCTGGGATCACGCCGTCTGGATCGCGCCGACGCTGATCCGTGCGGACGGCTCGTCGCTCAAGCTGACCGGCCTGCCCTGGCGGCGCGCGACCGCCGGCTGGGGCCGGGTGACGGCCGGAAAGGCGCCGAACGGGCGCCCCATCACCATTTGCGGCAAGACCGTCGCGGACGGGATCGGCGCGCACGCGCCCTCACTGATCGAATACGACCTGCCCCCGGACGTCGTGCGCTTTCAGGCGCAGGGCGGCATCGATGACGGCGCCCTGACCCAGCCGAACGGGGCGACGGTTCGATTCATGGTGTACGCGCTGACGCCGGGTCCGGAATCGGCGGCGCCGGACCGGCGGCTGGCGATCCGGCTGTCGGACCTCGGGCTGACCGGCGCGGCGCGCGTCCGCGACCTGTGGTCGCACCAGGATCTCGGCGTGGTCACGGGAGAACTCACTGCGGCCGTGCCGTGGCATGGAGCGCGCCTGTACCGGCTCAGCCCGGTGACGGGCCGGTGATCTCCCGTTCGGACGGCGCCGCGCGCCGTCACGGTCCGCCCGCCTCGCCCTCCGCGGGTCAAGGCACCAGAAGCCAGACGCGCAGGTTGACGTCGCGGCTGACTCCGTCGCTGACCACCTGAAGGCTCATCGCATCGTGGGCGTCCACCCAATCGTGCAGCTGGTCGCGCGACCAATCGTGGGCCGGTGTTCCTTCGACGCGCGTGATCAGGTCGCCGGCGCTGAGGCGCGCCTCCTCGGCCGGGCTGCCCGGGATGATGCGCTCGACCCGCCAGCCGGCGGGTCCGGGCGTGACGCTCAAGCCGACGCTGCGCTCGGAGGGGGAGGCGATGGGCCCGGCCTGGCTGGAATAGAACCGGACCAGGTTGGCCCGCTGATCGAACACGACGCAAAAACGGCCGAGCACGTCGTAGCCGATGCTCGGCAGAGTGCCGCCGACCGAGGTGACGGGTTCGGGCATGACCAGATCGCCGAGCGCCAGCTGCCCGTTGGCCCGGCCGAGATAGTCGTGCGTCTCCTCGTTGAACGCCTCGACCAGCGGTCCAGGGCGCGGTCCGGCCTTCCATGACAGCGCAGCCGCCAGATCGGCCGGCACGTGCAGGCCGCCGTTGGATCCGCTGTCGATCTCGAGTTCGAACGAGGTGTCCTGGAGCCGGGCGGCGACGAACGGCACGTCGGTGTGCTCATGCACCGCCATTTCCGCGCGCAGCGGCGGCAGGTTGTCGGGCCAGCCGGAACCGAGAAGCAGCCGGCGGCCCGGGTAGTCGAGCCCAAGCACGACATCGGAAAAGAGCGAGAAGCCGAGGATCCCGTCGATCGGCCCGCCGTCGATCCGGGCGATTTCCGTCATGGGCAGAACGCCGGCGACCACCCCTTCAAAGCGCACGCCGCCAAGCTCGATGGAGTCGAAAAGAGCCCGCGGCACCTCGAGGGGGTCCCCGAGGGCGTTGACCGCGATGGCCGTCGCCGCGCCACTGGTCACCGGCCGCGCATTCACCGCCCTCGCCAGCTCCGGAGTAAAGAGAGTGACGGAACAACCGGTGTCGACGAACACCCGGAAGGGCCCGCGCCCGTTGACGAACACGTTGACGAACAGGACATGGTCCCGCAGCTCGGCCGGCACGGCCACTGCGTGTTCCAGGCGGGTATGCAGGGGAGGGCCGTCCCTGACGAACCCGGTGGGCGGCGGAGTTGCCGCCGACGCGGCGGCCGATGCGGCGATCAGGCACAAACAAAGCAACCCCGCCCGGGGCAGCCCGGGCCGGCGCGGATCCGCGCTGTTGGTGGCGCCGGTGCCTTGGTTTGGGCGGGCGGGCGATTTCATTGCCGGTGGACCCTCCATGCAGGGATAGGACCGAACATCCGCCGAGACGTTGCATCAAATAGGTCGGTTACCGGCTGCGGAGGGGGCGTCCGGAGTTTCCGGCGGCGCCAACCCGCCGGACGAAACGGCGCAGGGGGCGCCCTCCGGTTCTGAACCGCAACGGCGCGGCGTGCCACCACCGCGTCTCCCAGCCAGGTGCCCAATTTGAGTTTTGGGCGGACTGCGGTTATACGTCCGAAATCTGCGAAATGATCGATTCCACTTCAGCTAAACAACACGTCCGCGAATCGTTCGTCGGTTTTCCGTCGCGGGTCACGGCCGCCTACCTCGCCTTTGCCGAGAGCGGCGACTTGCCCAGCCTGGATGTCGTGGTGCTCGGGGTGCTGCAGTTTTACCTGCCGAAGAAACCCGCGGCGCCGCTCGATTCGCTGCCGGGCACGACCCGGCTGGTGGACGATCTGGGCTGCGACTCCCTCACCCTGGTGGACATCGTCTTCATGGTCGAGGGTGTCTTCGACATCAAACTCGACGACGCGGAGCTGGCCCGGATCCTGACCCTCGATGACCTGCGCGCCCTCGTCCGCCGGCTGCTCACGGGCGCGCCTTCCCCGGCCTGAGCGGCCGCTGTCATGCCGGCGCCTCGCGTGGTGGTCTCGGGCCTTGGTTTTATCACGAGCATCGGCAACGACCGCGCCTCGGTGACCGGCAGCCTGCGCGAGTTGCGCTCCGGAATCGAGCGCTTCGACTTCTTTCCCGGGGAGGATCTGCCGGTCAAGGTGGTCGGGACGGTCAAGGAGTTCGACACGTCGGCGCTCCAATGGGGCGGCTGGAGCTGGCCCGATGGCTACACCTTCGGGCGCGAGGCGCTGCGGGGCATGCCGCCGCACGGGCTCTACGCCCTGTGCGCGGCGGAGCAGGTCGTGGCCGACGCGAGGCTGACGCCGGCGGAGCTGACCGCCGAGGACACCGCGCTGTTTTGCGCCTCGGCGGGGTCGCCGCGGCTGTTGCGCGCGTTTCTCAACCAGATGCACGAATCGCGCGGCACGCGCCTCGCCCCGATGGGGATCGTGAGTTCGATCGCGGGGACCCTGAACTTCAACCTGGCCGCGCACTTCGGGATCCGGGGAGCGGTGGCAGGATTCGTGGCCGCGTGCGCCTCGGCGACCCAGGCGCTCGGCTATGCGACGGACGAAATCCGGCTCGGCCGCCAGCGCCGGGTCCTCGTGGTGGGCGGCGAGGATCTCTCGTTCGATTCGGTCTTCGCCTTTCACGCCATGCGGGCCCTGTCGCGGAACCCCGATCCGGCGCGCGCCTCGCGTCCGTTCGATCGCGACCGGGACGGCTTCGTCGGAACGGGGGGCGCGGCCGCGGTGCTCTTGGAATCGGCGGAGGCGGCGCTCACCCGCGGCGCCCCGGTCTATGCGGAAGTGCTGGGTTGGGGCCAGTCGGCCGACGGGTGCGGCATTGGCGACTCGGATCCCGACGGGCGCGGGCTGGCGACGGCCATGCGCCGGGCGCTGGCCGCCGCCGCGGTGGAGCCGGCGGAGATCGATTACGTGAACGCGCACGCGACCTCGACGCAGGCGGGCGATCTTTCGGAAGCCAACGCCCTGCAGGCGGTGTTTTCCCGCGCCGGGGCCCGTCCGGCCGTCAGCAGCACCAAGGCGCTGACCGGGCACGGCCTGTCCTTTTCCGGCGTGATGGAGACGGCGTTTTGCGCCGTCAGCATCGCCGGGGGGTTCGTGCCGGGCGCAGCCAACCTGGAGAATCCGGATCCGGCCTGCGGCGACCTCGATCTGCCCCGGACGACCCGTTTCTCCGCCCCGCGGACGGTGCTCAAGAACAGCAGCGGCTTCGGGGGCAGCAACGTCTGTCTCGTTCTTCGCCGCTGGGAAGACTGACCCGCCGATCTTCGCGCGGCCGTGCCGCCGGCGGCCGGGGCAGCGTTCATGGTTCGGGGGATCGTGGCGAAACGCCGGGGGATTCCCGCCGGGGCGGTGTTGTGGTTTGCACGGCGGCGATGCAACGCCGCAGAGTTTTTGCCCCCATGAATACCCCGATCGAACGTCGAGCCTTCCTCCAGCGCGCTCTCGGCTGCGCCGCCACCTGCCTGGCCGCGGCGAGCCTGCCCGACTCCCTGGCGGCCGCGCCCGCCGGATCCGTTCCGCCGCCCGACACGGCCACGGCCACGGCCGTGGCCGTCCATGACTGGCTGACCCAGTTCGTCACGCGCGAGGAGAAGAACCTCGACCGGGCGGCGGTCGTCAAGCTGCTCGAGCAGCGCGGGCGCTTCTGCTGCGCGCGGCTGGACTTCCGCCGGAAGCTGGTCGCCGACAGCCATGGCGACGTCGACGAACTGGTGCGCCTCATGGGGAAGATCGTGGGACCGGCGAACTGCCGGCGCGACGGCGACACGATCACGCTCGTTTATCCGTCCGGAAAGTGCGGTTGCGGGTGGAGCCCCAAGCGCGATCCCTCGCCGGACGATCCGTACTGCGACTGCTCCAAGGCCAACAATCAGCGGCTCTTCGAGATCGTGTCGGGGAGGCCGGTCCAGGCCCGGGTGACCGACTCGCCGCGCCGCAACGGCAAGCCCTGCCGGTTCGTTATCCAGTTGGGTTGAGCCGGGTCCCGGTCGGTTCCAACGGCGGGAGGCGGCGCCGCCGGTAAACCTGTCTCGGGCGTCCGGATACAGTGCCGGTGTTTGACGCCGGTAACCGCAGCCTTTCTCTGCGAGGCCGCGGTCAGGCGGCGATCAAGCGGCGGAGCGGTGCGGAGAATGTGGAATCGCACTCCTCTGGCGCTTTTCCCGGACTTCCTTTCCGGTTCCGAGGTCAGCGCTTGTTCGGGTAACACCCCATACTCATCGCCCGGCCAATCGACGATCCTTTGGAACAATCCTCCCATGAAAGCACAACATTCCCTGTTCCTAATCCTTGCCATCGGCAGCCCCGCGGCGCTTTTGCTCTCCGGTGGCTGCTCCAAGAAAAGCAGCGAGCCATCGGCCGTGCAGAGCGCGACGGACGCCGTGAAGACCGCCGCCACCGACGTCAAGGACGCTGTCGTCGACTCCTGGGCTGCCATCAAGGATTTCACCTACGACCGACGCACCGATTTCTCCGCCGCCGTCGACCGCATGGCGCAGAAACTGGATGCCCAGACCGCCGAGCTGAGGGCCAGGACCGCCGGTGCGTCGGACGCCGCGGCGAAGGACCGGGACAGCGCGCTGCGGGAATTCGACCAGGCGCGCGCCGACCTCAAATCCCGGCTCGCCGACCTTGGCAATGCCACAGCCGACACGTGGGGCGATGCGAAGGCGAAGGTCGCCGAGGCCTGGCAGAAGGTGAAGGCCGCGTACGACAAGGCCTCCAAGACCGGGACCTGAGTCCCCGGCTCTTTGGCTGCCAACGCGCCGGCGCTTCAGATGGAAGGGCCGGCGCGATCTGGGTGTCCGCGGAGCTACAACGGGCTTTGTGCTTCTGAGCAAGGGACTGGCGGCCATCCGCGGCGGTCGTCCCGACGGAGCCTGCGATCAGGACACATGACGGTGCCACCCGGCCGCAGCATCCTTTTCATCACGCGGTTTGCCTATGAATGATGCCCCGTTCCAACAACACGGCGGACCGCACCCGTCGCATCGACCGCGCTGGAAGCGGCTGCATCACAGCCCGTTCTTCTGGATCGCCGCGTTCTTCATCCTGCTTGCGATGACGATCTACGTCGTGACGAGCAATCTGGCGGTGCGGCCGGGACGAGCACGGACAGATCCGGTGCCCGCTCTTGCCCCGTAGGTGCAGCGCATCGTGGGGTCCGCCTTCGCCCGCCAGGCTCCGGCGTGACACCTCGCCGTAGCTTTTGCACCGCAAAAGCGTAGGCGGGTGGTGCCCAGGGGACTCGAACCCCCATGCTGTTAAGCACAGGCTTCTGAGACCGGTGCTCAATATTACTCTCCAAAGACTTACGGGTAAGCGCCCCACAATGTTGGTCAGAAACAGTCCTGAAATAGTCAGGCCGGGGACCGGAATTCGAATCCCATTGGACGCGCCACCCTAGACATGCCGATCACTCAATACGTCCGAAACAGACAGAGTCGTTCCGTTTGGTCCGATTGCATCCGAGGCGTCCATCTGTCGTTGTTGGCAACCCGCGTCGTTGCCTATTGAGAGACGTGCCGCCTCGAGTTGCCTCCTTTGCGGTCTGTTTGACTATTCTGAGATTCAGATAGGATACAGGACTCTGATGAAGGCTGCCAGTATGCACTGTGAGCGCCTCCCGACCCGGCTGCAGCGCTGGCTGGCTGCCGGTGGCGTTGCGCTGATCCTGGCCGTCGGCGTGCTGGCCGCCAGCCCGCAGTTGCACCAGTGGCTGCATCCGGATGCCGCCCAGGCCGACCACGAGTGCGCGGTGACCCTCTTCCATCACGGCCTTGCAAAGGTCGTGACCGCGGTTGCGTTGCCCCCCGTGCCAATGCAGTGGGTGGCTCGCCAGGACGTTCCTCCGACTGCACTGGATTTGGTCGCGCCGCATTTCCGGCTGATCCCCGGTCGAGCGCCGCCTGGGCGTTGAGTTGATCCTGCCTGCGCGGCGGGCGCGTACGCTCGCCGCTGTTTGGTGGTCCGGCCGGCCCGACGCGCCGGCGGACAGTTACGATCACTTCAACCCAGACCTATTACGCCCATGCGCCTTATTGCGCCCACTTTGTTTCTTTTCGCAGCAGCAACCCTCGCCGCCGACGACAACCCTAGCTCCAACGCCACTGCCAACCAGGCCCCGATCGCCATGAGTCGGTTCGTCGTCACCGCCAACCTCGACCAGGCCCGCGAGGACATCGTGCCGAGTCTCGGCGCCTCCACGTTCAAGATCGACAGCGCCCAGATCACGCTTGAGCCGCTCGGGGCCAACGCCCCGTTCAATCAGGTCATCCTGCGCGCGCCGGGCGTGGCCCAGGATTCGGCTGCCAATGGCGATCTGCATGTGCGGGGAGAACACGCGAACCTGCAATACCGGATCAACGATGTCTTGCTGCCCGAAGGCATCACCGGTTTCGGCTTGGAGCTTGACCCGCGCTTTGTCGGCAGTCTGCAACTCGAAACCGGATCGCTGCCGGCCCAGTACGGGTTCCGCACGGCGGGTGTGGTGGACATCCACACCAAGACCGGTTCATTTGAAAATGGGGGTGAGGCCGATGTGCTCGGCGGCAGCTTCGATACGTTCAAAGGGAGCCTCGAGGCAGCCGGCACCAGCGACAAGCTCGGCTACTTCGTCGATGGCAGTTTCAACCACAACGGCATCGGCATCGAGAACCCTACCGCCAGTTCCATGCCGATCCACGATTCCACCGAACAGTACAAAAGCTTTGTCTACCTGACTCGGATCCTCGACGACACGAGTCGGATCAGTGTGATGGGCAGCGCTTCCGACAGCGATTTCCAAGTCCCGAATTCCCCGGGGCTGGCTCCCGGCACCTCACCCGATGGCGAGCCCTGGCTCCCGGGGACCTTCGATTCGGCCAGCCTCAACGAACATCAGAATGAGCAGAACTACTTCGGGATCATCGCCTACCAGAAGTCGACCGATGGCCTGCATCTCCAGTTGGCGGGCTACGGGCGCTACAGCAGTGTGCATTTCGTACCGGATTCGACGGGCGACCTCTTCTTCAACGGCGTCGCCAGCGACGTCGCCCGCAAGGTCTATTCCGGCGGGCTGCAGGGCGACGCGAGCTACGTCATCCACAGCGCGCACACGCTGCGCGGGGGCATCATGGTTCTCGCTGAACATCTAGCCGCCGACACCACGACGACCGTGTTCCCGGTCGACGACAACGGGGATCCCATAGGCTCACCTTTTCCAGTCGTGGACCATGGATCCCAGCACGCCGTGTTTTTCGGCGTCTACCTGCAGGACGAATGGACGCTGGCACCCCAGCTGACGCTCAATTATGGCGCCCGCTTTGACGTCTACTCCTCGTCGTTCGACCGTGAGAATCAAGTCAGCCCGCGGGTGAATCTTATCTACCGTGTAACAAGCGCCACCACCTTTCACGCTGGCTATGCACGCTATTTCACGCCGCCGCCCCTGGAGAATGTCTCCGCGACGACCGTGACCCGGTTCAACGGCACCTCGAACGCCTCGGCGGTCACGCAGGATGATCCGGTCCGCTCGGAACGAGCGCACTATTTCGATGCCGGGATCACGCATTCGCTGTCGCGGCGGTTTCAGGTGGGCGTGGATGGCTATTACAAGACCGCGCGCAATCAACTTGATGACGGCTTGTTCGGGCAATCGCTCATTCTCTCGGCCTTCAACTACCGCGAAGGCAGAATCTCCGGCGTCGAACTCACGGGTTCCTACGCCGCGGGCGGGTTCTCGGCCTACGCCAACCTGGCCCGGGGCGCCGCGCAGGGCAAGAACTGGTCCTCGGCGCAGTTCCTTTTCGATCCGGCTGATCTGGCGTATGTCCGGAATCATTGGATCTACCTCGATCACGCCCAGCGGCTCTCCGCTTCGGGCGGCGCCAGCTACTCTTGGGAGCGGGCCCGCGGCAGCACCCACGCTTACATGGACGTCATTTATGGCAGCGGTCTACGGACGGATGCGACGGACAGCTTGGGCAACACGATACCCAACGGGGGAACCGTCCCGGCCTATGCAACGATCAATGTAGGTGTGGAGCAGCGATTCAAGTTGGCGGGCAGACGAACGCTCAAGATGCGGCTCGATGTCGTGAATCTCACAGACAAACGATACGAATTGCGGGACGGCTCAGGCGTCGGGGTCAACGCCGCCCAGTTCGGCATGCGCCGAGGCCTATTTGGCTCCGTCAGTCTTTCCTTCTGATGGGGCGGCACCGGACGGAAACCTCAGGCAGATCGCGGTGCCGGAAGCGGGCCGCCGGCGCGCAAGTTGTTCAAATGGAAACAAGCGACAATCTACGCGTTGCCGATTACATTGCACATGTGCGGCATTCAACGTTTGCTTGCCGGCTCGTCGCCGTCATCGCCATAGCGCTGACGGGAGTTCCATCGGCTATGTTCGGCTGCTCGGAGTGCGGCTGCTCACTGAGTTCGGACTGGGCCTCTCAGGGCTACGGCATGATGCCCGGCTTCCAGGCCAGCGTCCGGTTCGAGTACTACGACAACACGGATTTGTGGACTGGTCTCCATCGCGTGGACCGCTCCGCACTCAGCTACCCCAACGACGACGAAGTGCAGCGTGAAACTCTGAACCGGAACACCTGGCTCGGACTTGACTACGTTTTAGGTCCATCTTGGGGCATAGCTGCCCAGCTCCCATTTTATGATCGCTTTCACAGCACGATCGCGGCCGGCGACACTGCGGTTTCCGAATCGCGGGCCTCCGGGGTCGGCGACCTGCGGCTCGTAGCCCGCTACCAGAAGTTCGATCCTTTCCAGGGTTTCGTGCTGCAGTTTGGATTCAGACTGCCCACCGGCCGCTTCACCCAGGACTTTGCCTCCGGCCCGCAGGCCGGCACGCCGCTCGATCGCGGGCTGCAGTTGGGGACCGGCACAACCGATGTGCTGGCCGGCGCGTCGTATTTCCGGCGCCCGACCACGCACCTCGGCTGGTTTGCCCAAGCCGTGTTGGACCAGCCCCTCAACCACCGCGACGGCTTTATCCCGTCGGCGAGCCTCGGCCTGAATGGAGGTATTCGGTACCTCAACTCCAGCGCGTTCACGCCGCAATTGCAGGTGAACCTCCGTTGGGACAGTCGCGAGCGCGGGGTCAACGCGGACTTCGCCAATAGCGGCGGGACCGTGGCCTACCTCAGCCCAGGACTCACCGCTGAGATCTCCCAAAAAGCGAGCGGCTTCCTCTTCGTGCAGCTCCCGGTCTACCAGCGGTTCAATGGCCTTCAACTTGAACCCCGCTGGTCCCTGTCCCTTGGGATCAACCTTAGGCTCTGAGCCAGGGATCGCGTCGGACTTCAGTCGCCGCCGCGTGCTGCACGAAACCCGAGTGGCACTGCGGGCCTGCGGGCTCGCGTTGCCGGTCTGAGCCGACTCCCCGATCGGCATCAGTGGATCAACGGGTTTTTCCAGTCCTGGCAATGGATTGTCCCGTTGGTGCCGACGCCCTGGATCTCAATGACCCGTCTCCCGACGTGTCGGGTTGGCTTCGGATGGCAGCACACCGCGAGCGTCTGCTGTCCTTCATTCCGACCTGTCGATCCAACCGGTGCCAGAGTGATCATCAGGGAGGACAAGCGGGATGGCGCAATCCTCAGCGCGTCGGTTAAAGTCGGTGACTATTGGCAATTGGCATTGTTCAATATGTTATGGATACGACAGATATGAAATGTATGACATATATCTTACCCATGATACTAAAGAAAAGACTTGCGCCGAAATCATACCATCTTAATGAAGATTAAAACGGTAGACTAATGAGGCTTTCAAAACGATGCGAGTATGCGCTCCGGGCGCTGATCGACCTGGGTATCGCCCAGGAGCTCGGCCGGCCCTTGCTTCGCCTGCCCGAGATCGCGGCGAGCGAGCAGCTCCCGCAGAAATTCCTCGAGCAGATCGTCCAATCGCTGCGGGACGCGGGATTCGTTGAGAGCGAGCGCGGGCGGTTCGGCGGCTACCGGCTGGCGCGGCCGGCAGCCCGGATCGCCGTCGGCGACGTCGTGCGGCTGGTCGACGGCCCGCTCGCGCCGATCGGCTGCGTCAGCCAGACGGCGTACGAAAAGTGCACCTGCCCGGACGAGACCCACTGCGGCCTGCGCATGCTGATGCTCGACGTGCGCAATGCCGTCACCGGCATTCTCGATCGCTACACGCTCGCGGATGTCGTCGAGGTGACCATGCGCAAGATGCGCCGCGACGGATTGCCCTTTCCTTTTGCCACGCCGCCGGCCAATCCGCGCGCCAACGGTTCACCGGCTGGGCGCAACGGCGCCGCCACGCGACTGCATCCAACCGAGGGCCTGATCAACAACCTGCTCGGAGATTATGCCATATGAATGCAACCAATTCCCCGGCTCCCGCGGCCGGCCCGGACTGGTTAGTCCTGGTCCGGGAAAAAGTCGAAAGCCTGCGCTTCGGCGTCGTCCAGATCGTCGTTCATGATCGCAAGGTGACGCAGATTGAACGCACCGAAAAGACCCGGCTCGATGCCGCCGCCGAGCCGCGGTCGCAGCGCGAATCCTGATAATCCCTTTCCGCCCATCGGCGCGCGCCGAAGGCTGCAACACCAAGCCACGTCAACCGGCGGACCAACCAGGCAACTGGAGGCTCCCAAGAAATCTCAACCATTTGTCCATCATGAGAACCTTCCCAACGGCTGCGCGCGCGCTCCTCGCGGGCAGCGCGCTGTTCACCGGCCTCCTTCCTGCGATGCACGCCGAGAATACCGAAGATGAGATTCAGGCGCTGCGCGAACAGATCCGCCAGCTCGACCAGCAGGTGCGCGTCCTCGAGCGCCGGCAAGAGATCAAAGACGACGAGGCCGCCGTCGCGGCCAAAGGCGCGCCCAAGATCGCCCTCACCGACAAAGGCTTCACGTTCGCCTCCGGCGACGGAGCCAACTCCGTCAGGATTCGCGGCCTCGTGCAGCTCGATTCGCGCCTGTTTTTCGGCGATCAGGGCGCGTCCACCAACGCCTTTGTCCTGCGCCGCGCCCGGCTCATCTCCGAGGGCACCTTCTCCAAGCTCTTTTCCTTTCAACTCGTGACCGAGTTCGGCGGCACCGGCGCGCCGAGCATTCTCGACGCGAACCTGGGCCTCGCCCTGGACCCGGCGCTCCAGCTCAGATTCGGCAAGTTCAAGTCGCCAGTCGGCCTCGAATTTCTCCAGTCCGACTCGTGGACCTTCTTCAACGAGCGCTCCATTGTCACGGATCTCGTGCCGAACCGCGACCTCGGCATCCTCGCCTCGGGCAGCCTGCTGGGCGACACGATCAGCTACTCCGCCGGCATTCTCAACGGCGTACCCGACAGCACCACCTCCAACAACGCGGCTTTCGACAACGACAAGAATGTCGTCGCGCGCGTGTATGCCACGCCGTTCAAGGGCAGCCCCGGCTCGCCGCTGCAGGGGCTCTCCTTCGGCCTTTCCGCCGACCTCAGCCGCGAAAAGACCGCCTCCGGGCGCACGGCCGGCTACAAGACCGACGGCCAGCAGACCTTCTTCAGCTACGCCTCCGCCGTGATCGCCGACGGCCAGAGCTGGCACGTCTCGCCGCAAGGCGAGTATCGCTACGGCCCGTTCGGCCTGCTCGGGGAATATGTTCTGTCGACGGTCAATGTCCGGCCCAACGCGACCGGCGCCAAAGCCCAGCTGCAGCACAAGGCCTGGCAGGTCGTCGCGGGCTACGTCCTCACCGGCGAGGACTCGTCCTTCAATGGCGTCACTCCCCGAACGAACTTCGATCCCGCCGCGGGGACCTGGGGCGCCTTCGAGATCGTCGCGCGCTATGCCAACCTGAAGATCGACGATGCGGCGTTCCCCCTCTTCGCCTCCGCCTCGACCAACGCCGACGAGGCGACCGCCGTGGGCCTGGGGCTGAACTGGTACCTCAGCAAGGTCGCCCTGGTGAAACTCGACTACTACCAGACGAAGTTCGGCTTCGCCCCCGGCGCTCCCGCCGTCCCGACCGCGGCCGTTCTCCGCCACGATGAGAAGGCCTTCATCACCCGCTTCCAAGTCTCTTTCTAAACCTCATTCCCATCGACCCCCTTCTGCCGCCATGAAATCCAAGATCTTTCTTCTCGCCGCCCTGGCGCTTGCCGCCGGCGCCTCGGCTTCTGCCAAATCCATCGAGCTCCTCAACGTCTCCTACGATCCGACGCGCGAGCTTTACCAGGACTACAACGCCGCCTTCGCCCGCTACTGGAAAACCAAGACCGGTGACGATGTCGTCATCAAACTGTCGCACGGCGGTTCCGGCAAACAGGCCCGCGCCGTCATCGACGGCCTGCAGGCCGATGTCGTCACGCTCGCGCTTGCGGGCGACGTCGATGCGCTGGCGAAGATCGGAAACCTAATCCCGACCGACTGGCAAAAGCGCCTGCCGAACAACAGCGCGCCCTACACGAGCACGATCGTGTTCCTCATGCGCAAGGGCAATCCCCGGGGAATCAAGGACTGGGATGACCTCGTGAAGCCGGGAGTCTCGGTGATCACGCCCAATCCGAAAACCTCCGGAGGTGCGCGCTGGAACTATCTCGCGGCCTGGGGATATGCCCAGCGGAAGTTCGACGGGGACGAAACGAAGGTGAAGGCATTCATCGCCGCGCTCTACCGGAATGTCCCCGTGCTCGATTCGGGCGCGCGGGGTTCCACGACGACCTTTGTCCAGCGCGGAATCGGCGATGTGCTGATTTCATGGGAGAACGAGGCGTTTCTGGCCCTGAAGGAGTTTGGCGCCGGCAGTTTCGAGATCGTCGTGCCTTCACTGAGCATTCTGGCCGAGCCCACGGTCACCTGGGTGGACAAGGTCGTGAATCGAAATGGCACCGCGGAGGTGGCCAAGGCCTATTTGGAGTACCTTTACTCCGACGAGGGGCAGGACATCGCGGGCCGGAATTTCTACCGGCCGCGTTCGCCCAAAGCCGCAGCCAAGTACGCCGCCCAGTTTCCGCAGGTGAACTTGATCACGATCGACGAGGCCTTCGGCGGCTGGACCAAGGCGCAGCAGATCCATTTCTCCGATGGCGGCGTTTTTGACCAGATCTACCTGAAACATTGATCCCCTCCTGACGCCGGCGGCGGCGCGCGGCCTCGTCGCTGCGCCGCCGGCCGGTTTCAACCCCCTTTGCACCATGTCCCTTTCATCCCGACGCCCGGCGATCATTGATGGCGGCCTGCTGCCGACCATCTTTCGTCCCGAGGAAGCTGACCTGGAACTGAAGCGGCTCCTCGGCGCTTTTCACGATCTTGCCCAGCATTCCGAGACCCTTTTTGCGTCGCCGACCGATGCGTTCACGGTCCGCACTCGGATCTATCACCTGCCGCGCTTTGTGTTCTTCGGGCCCAATTCCGGCAGCGGACCGATCCGTCTCGCCTTGTACGCCGGCTGGAGCGGCACGGATATTCGGGGCATGCTCGCCCTCCTGGGTCTGATCGAGCGGCTCACGCTGCATCCGGCGGTGGCCGCCGGCTACCAATTGGTGTTTTATCCGCTCGTCAATCCGACCGGGTTTCAGGACCGGACCGTCAAAACCCGTTCCGGTGCACAGCTCGAAACCGAGAATTGGGCCACGTCGAAAGCACCCGAAATCGATGTGCTGGCCAAGGAATTCCGGCTGCACAGTTTCCATGGCTGGGTCAGCCTGCATGCGACGGCGGCCCACGACCGCATCCAGGCGCGCGTGCGTGGGCTGCCTGTGGACGCCGATTTCTTCCCGATCGAACGCGGCCGGTTCCGCATCGACTGGCAGACGGATGCAACGACGACCGAAGGACCGACCGCGATCGTCGGCGACCTGCCGTTCGGCGCCTTCCAGTTGCGCCTCGACGTACCGACCGCCTGGCCCGACGGCCTGCACACCCAGGCTGTCGGTGAAACCGTCCGGGCGTTCCTGGAACGCTACCGCCGGGCGTTTTCTCACGGCATTCATCTCTGAACCACCCGGTCCGCTGCCTCTGACGCAACTGACCGCCTGCCCAGCCGAACGTGGCCATGCCCAGTCCTGCCACCCAACTCCAATCCCGCAGCGTCCGACAGCTCTACGCCCCCTTTCTTGGGCTGGCGGAGCGCTGCCGCGCGGTGAGCGACACCGTGGCGGGCGCTTTCGACGCGGACGAAGAGCGTCACGAGATTCGGCGTTTTTCCTTGCTCGGCCCGTCGGCGAGCGTGCCACCCAGGCGGATCGGATTTTTCGCTCTCGTGCACGGCGACGAGCCGGCGGGGGCCCAGGCGTTGCTGTGCCTGCTGCAGACGCTCGTCGACCGACCCGCCTTGGCGACGGGTTACGATCTGGTGTTCTATCCCGTCTGCAATCCCACCGGGTACGAGGACAACACGCGGCACAATCGCGCCGGATTCGACCTTAACCGCGAGTTTTGGCACGGCTCCAATCAGCCGGAGGTGCGGATCTTGGAAGGGGAACTCACCGCGCAGAGTTTCGACGGCATTATCGCGCTCCATGCGGATGACACAAGCGATGGTCTTTACGGCTACGCGCACAACCGCCTTCTTAACGAGAACCTGCTGGTTCCGGCGTTGCGGGCTTCCGAGAGCGTGCTGCCGCGCAACCGCAGCATGTTCATTGATGGCTTTACCGCCTGTGACGGCATCATCGGGGAGTGCTTCCAGGGCGTACTGGCTCCGCCGCCAGTCCAGAAACCACGGCCATTCGAGATCATTTTCGAAACCCCGGCCCTCGCCCTGCTGGAACAGCAGGTCGCAGCCGCGGCGATTGCGCTCGAAACCATCCTGACCGCCTATCGCGGCTTCATCGCCTACGCGGCCGATCTCTGATGTCCACCGCACGCACAGCCCGCTCCATTCTGCCCGGATTCGGCCTCTCGCTGGGCTTCACGCTGTTTTACCTGGGGCTCATCGTGCTGGTCCCGCTTAGCGCTGCGTTGCTCAAGACCGCCGGCATGAGCTGGCCGGCGTTTGTCGAGGCGGTGGCGTCCCCGCGCGTGCTCGCCTCGTACCGTATCAGCTTTGGCGCCTCGTTTCTGGCCGCCCTCGTCAATGTCGTCTTCGGTCTGGTCGTCGCTTGGGTTCTGGTACGCTACACCTTCCCGGGACGGCGCGTGGTCGACGCGCTGGTTGACCTGCCGTTCGCGCTGCCCACGGCGGTCGCGGGCATCGCGCTCACGGCCATTTACGCCCGGAACGGCTGGGTGGGCCATTACCTCGAGCCGCACGGCATCCGGGTCGCATTCACCGAGCTTGGGGTCTTTGTCGCGCTCACATTCATTGGCCTGCCCTTTGTCGTGCGCACGCTGCAGCCGGTGCTGGCGGAGCTGGAGCCGGAGATCGAGGAAGTCTCGGCGAGTCTCGGGGCGAACCGCTGGCAGACTTTTGTGCGCGTCCTCCTGCCTCAGCTGCAACCTGCCTTGCTGACGGGCTTCGCCCTGGCCTTCGCCCGCGCGCTCGGTGAATACGGCTCGGTTGTCTTCATTTCGGGCAACATGCCGATGCGCACGGAGATCACACCGCTGCTCATCATCACCAAGCTCGAGCAGTACGACTACCGCGGCGCCACCGCCATTGCCGTGGTGATGCTGGTCGTTTCGTTCCTGCTCCTGCTCCTCATCAACCTGCTCCAGAAATGGAGCCGCCGGTTCCAGCGCGCCTGACGCCCGCCATGGCCGCCATCGCCACCACGCTCGCAGTCAGCCATCGCACCGCCGCTTTCCCGCGGGCGACGCACGACGCCACGTGGATGCGCTGGCTGCTGACCGGTGTCGCGCTGCTGTTCGTGGGTTGTTTCCTTCTGCTGCCGCTGGCCGCCGTGTTCGCCGAGACGCTCCGCCACGGGCTCGGGGCGTACTTCGCATCGTTCGCGGATCCCGATGCGCTGGCGGCCATCCGGCTCACCCTCCTCACTGCGCTCATCGCCGTGCCCTGCAATCTCGTCTTCGGCGTGGCTGCGGCGTGGGCCATCGCCAAGTTCGACTTCCGCGGCAAGAGCGTGCTGACGACGCTCATCGACCTGCCGTTCGCGGTTTCGCCCGTGATTTCGGGGCTGATCTATGTGCTCGTCTTCGGTCTGCAGGGCTGGCTCGGACCGTGGCTGCTGGACCACAACCTCAAGGTCATCTTCGCCGTGCCTGGCATCGTGCTGGCAACGATCTTTGTCACGTTTCCCTTTGTCGCCCGCGAGCTGATCCCGCTGATGGAGGCGCAGGGCACCGACGAGGAATATGCCGCCATCACTTTGGGCGCGGGCGGCTGGCAAACGTTCTGGCACGTCACGCTGCCCAACATCAAGTGGGGCCTTTTCTACGGCGTCATCCTCTGCAACGCCCGCGCGATGGGCGAATTTGGCGCGGTGTCGGTTGTCTCGGGCCACATCCGGGGCGAGACCAACACGATGCCGCTGCACATCGAGATTCTCTACAACGAATACAACTTCGTCGCGGCCTTCGCCGTGGCCTCCCTGCTGGCGCTGCTCGCCATCGTGACGCTCGTGCTGAAGTCCGTGATCGAGTGGAAGCACCAGCAGGCCCACGCCGAAGCGGCCTGACCATTGCGATGAGCATCGAGGCCCACCACATACGCAAGACCTTCGGCCGGTTCACCGCGCTGGACGACGTCGATCTGGTCGTGCCTCGCGGCAAGCTGGTGGCGTTGCTGGGTCCCTCCGGTTCGGGCAAGACCACCCTGCTGCGCATCATCGCCGGGCTCGAGCACGCCGACCCGGGCGCGGGCCGGGTCCTCTTTCATGGCGAGGACGTGACGGACGTGCCCGCGGGCCGGCGTCGCGTCGGTTTCGTGTTTCAACACTACGCGCTGTTTCGCCACCTGACCGTTTTCGAGAACATCGCCTTCGGCCTGCGGGTGAAACGCCGGCGCGAGCGACCGCCTCGACGCGCGATCGCTGAACGGGTGCACGACTTGCTTCGCCTTGTGCAGCTCGAAGGCCTCGACCCCCGGTATCCCCACCAGCTCTCCGGCGGCCAACGCCAGCGTGTCGCCCTGGCCCGGGCGCTCGCGGTGGACCCCAGGGTGCTCCTGCTCGACGAGCCGTTCGGGGCGCTCGACGCCAAGGTGCGCAAGGAGCTGCGCCGCTGGCTGCGCCGGTTTCACGACGAGATCCAGCTCACCACGGTCTTTGTCACCCACGATCAGGAGGAGGCGCTGGAAATCGCGGACGAGGTCGTGATCATGAACCAGGCTCGGGTCGAACAGGTCGGCACCCCGCAGGAGGTCTACGACCGGCCGGCCTCGCCGTTCGTCTACCAGTTCCTGGGCAACGTGAACATTCTCCCGGGTCGGTCCCTGGCGGGAGCGGGCCTGGCCGAACCGCTGGCGGACCTGCAGACGGCCAACGGCCACGTCTATGTGCGGCCGCATGACATCGAGGTGGTGCGGCACCAGACCGGCGCGCCGGGAATCCCGGCCGTGGTCCGCCACATTCACACGGCCGGCCCGCAGGCGCGCCTCAGTCTCGAGGAGGTCCAGTCGCGCGAGAGCATCGAGGCCGAGATTTCCCGGGCCGCGCTGGACGACCTGCACCTGCAGGCCAACGACCTCGTCCTGCTGCGCCTCCGCCAGAGCCACTCGTTCGAGGAAGATTACCACATCTAGTCAACCAGAACCGATGATCGCTGTCTTTCCAGCCAACGGCCAAGCAACCCGTCCCAACGCCTCATTCACCACCGTTGAATCTCCCAACCCTTCATCTGCCATGCCTTCATCAGACTATCTCACGCTTGGCGAAGTCGCCGCCTATCTGGGCTGGACTCCTCTGTTCGTGGAGCGCCTCGCCGTCGGCGGCCAGCTTCCCGGCATCGAAACGAACGGCCGTTGGACTTTCCGGCGCTCCGACCTTATCGACTGGCTGGACCAGAAGATCCATTCGTTCGACACGCAGCAGGTGGCCGACCTCGAACAGAAGCTCGAATCCGAGCTGCAGGCGGCCTCCCGGAATATCCGCATCGCCGACAGACTCAAACCCGAGTACGTCGGGCTCGATGTCCGGGCAGCCGGACGGTCCGCCGTGCTGGAACAGCTCGTGGGCCTCGCCGAGAAGACGGGACTGGTGCTCGACAGCCCCCGCTTGCGCGCATCGCTCGCCGAACGTGAAACCCTTTGCAGCACGGCGCTGCCGGGCGGTTTTGCGTTCTGCCACACCCGCCGACCAGCTCCGCATCTGGTGCGCCGCACGCTCTTTTCCGTGCTTCGCACCGATCAACCCGTGCCGTTTGGCGCCGGGGACGGCGAATCCACGCGCCTATTCTTCCTCATCGCCGCAATTGATGATCGGGCTCACCTGTATGCGCTCGCGCGGCTCACGCGGGTGGTTCGGGGCGCCACCCTGGCCGCGCTCCTCCGGGCACCGACGGCCGTCGACGTGATCGCGGTCATTCGCCGTCGCGAGGCAGAGATCGATGCCGCGCCCGCGGGATCGGCCGGCGCGCGCGACTCCTCCGCTCCCAGGTGAGCTTCACCCTTTCATCGCTAACCAACCAACGCAGTCATCCCGCCATGTCCAAAATATACGACGACATCACCCAGACCATCGGCAACACGCCGCTGGTGCGCCTCAACCGCACCGCGGCCGCGCACGGCGCCCTCGCGGACGTCCTGCTTAAACTGGAGTTCTTCAACCCGCTCTCGAGCGTGAAGGACCGCATTGGCTTCGCCATGATCGACGACGCGATCAAGGCGGGCCGCATCAAACCGGACACGGTGCTCATCGAGCCCACCAGCGGCAACACCGGCATTGCGCTCGCCTTCGTGGCGGCCGCCAAGGGCCTCAAGCTCGTGCTCACCATGCCCGAGACCTTCAGCATCGAGCGGCGCAAGCTGCTCAAGATTCTCGGCGCGCGCCTGGTGCTGACCGAGGGAGCCAAGGGCATGAAGGGCGCCATCGCCAAGGCGGAGGAGCTCAACAAGAAGATCCCCAACAGTCTCATCCTTCAGCAGTTCGCCAACCCCGCCAACCCGGCCATCCATCGCAAGACCACCGCCGAGGAGATCTGGCGCGACACCGACGGCAAGGTGGACATCGTGGTGTCCGGCGTCGGCACCGGTGGCACGATCACCGGGGTGGGGGAAGTGCTCAAGTCGCGCAAACCGTCGGTGAGGATCGTTGCGGTGGAGCCCGATGCCTCGCCGGTCCTCTCCGGCGGCCAGCCCGGCCCGCACAAGCTGCAGGGCATCGGCCCGGGTTTCGTGCCCACGGTTCTCAACACCAAGATCTACGATGAAATCATCCGCGTGAAGGAGACCGACTCCGGCCCCGTCTCCAAGCAGGTCAACCAACTCGACGGCATTCCGATCGGCATCTCCTCGGGCGCCGCTACCTGGGCCGCCCTGCAGCTGGCCAAGCGCCCCGAGAACAAGGGCAAGGTCATCGTCGTCATCATTCCGTCGAGCAGCGAGCGCTACCTGTCCACCTGGCTCTTCGCCGACATCAGCGTCGAGAGCGACAGCGTGGATGATCTCGTCGGCGCAGCAGCGCCCGTGCCCGCCGGTGTCTGACCGCCGGCCCGGCCGTCTCGTTCTTTGCTGAGTGTCCGTCCCCGACCGTGGGGAGCCGGGGCGGATTTCCATGACCATAACCTGCGCGGCCCGGACGTTGGCCCGGCCCGCGCAGCTCATCCCCGTCCACGATGGTGACCAGACAACTGGAATCGATCGCGCCGCGTTCCGTTTGCAGTCGATTCCAGCATGAAACATCATCGCTCGCCCATTCTCGCCGGCCTCACTTGGTTGAGGGCGGCCGTTCGCGCCGGCGGCCGGCCGTGACCGCGCCGGCCGGAGCGGTTGTGTTGGTGCACGCCGAGCTCCTCCGCGAGGCACTTCGCCCGGGAAGGACTGTGGGGTGTGCCGTGCGTAGCGCCGTCGAATTTGCCGGGCGCGGCCGATTCCTTTGGCGTTCGCCCGCGCCGCGCGAGGTTAGGGGTTTTCTGCGCATGGTGCGTCGGTGGTGTCAGGCGCGGGCGAACGCATCTTTTCAGCCGGAACAGCATACGCTCCGGCTGGCTCGGCGGGGTAGCCAAGTGCGAAGGCCCGGCGCCGCAAACGCCGCATGCGTTGGTACGATTCCAACCCCCGCCTCCACCCGCGACAGACTTCTGGACCTTTTGCCCGGAGCGACAACGCCGGCCGCCTGGCCGGGCCGCCCGGCAGGCGCGGAGAAGCGCCAATCCCTTTACCCCGACCAGCCGACTGGAGGCGAACACCGATTGGATCATTCCGGACCATCGGGCGACCGAAACACGCCGGAATCTACCAGCCTAGCATCCGTGAAACAGAAATCATTCAGTCTCTCCATCGAAGCGACGCGCCTGGTGCGCGCCGCTTCCGTTCAATTCCTGGTGGGCCTTGCGCTCATTGGGTTCGCTGCCGTCCGCGCCCGGGCTGACGACGCCCCCGTTGCGCCGCCGGCCCAACCCGCGAAACCGGCGCCGCTCCCGTTGCACCAGATCGAGGGCAGCGGCGGGATCTTCTCCACCCTGTCCGCCTACATCGTGAACCCGCCCCGCGGCGGCGAGGCGGTGGGTCGGCCCAGCGTGGGATTTGCCTACGTCCATCTCGGGAACGGGCGGGCGCTGGAGGCCTTTACCCTGACCGAGTCGCCGTGGAAGCGACTGGAGCTTGGCTACGCCTCCGACAGCCTCAACCTGGGCGACCTGCCGCAGGACATCGAACGCGCCACAGGCGTCCGGCTGCGGGACCACGGAGTGCGCCTGGATGTTCTCAGCGCCCGGCTGCTATTGCTCGAGGAAGGTGACACCACCCCGGCGCTCACCGCTGGCGTGCACTACAAATCCAATGACGGCATCGGCCGGATCGACAGCGATCTCGGCGGAGCGCTTCGGGCGAGCGGCATCGAGGACACGAGCGGCGTGGATTACACCCTCTACGCCTCGAAGCTGATCAAGTCCCTGCCGGCCCCGCTGCTGTTGAACGCCGGCATCCGCGCCACCAAGGCCGCGCATATCGGCCTGCTGGGCTTCACCGGCGACTACAAATACGTTTTCGAAGGCAACGCCGTGCTGTTTGTCACGGGCAACTTCGCGCTGGCGGCCGAATACCGGCAGAAACCGAACGAATACCAGCCGATCGGCAACCTCGTGAAGGGCGAGGCCGATTGGTGGACGTTCGACGCTGCTTACGTCGTCAACTCCCACTTCACGGTTGCCGCCGGCTACGGGCATTTCGGCGGCGTTTTGAACCACACCGCCAACGGCGTTTGGGGCATTACGACTAAATTCGAATTCTAGACCCGGTCATCCCAGAAAACATCAAACCCATGAGCACACCCAAACAGCATCTCAGCACCCTGGCCCTGCATGCGGGCCAGATTCCTGATCCGACCACCGGCGCGCGCGCCGTGCCGATCTACCAGACGTCGTCCTACGTCTTCAAAAGCACGGAGCACGCGGCCAATCTCTTCGCGTTGAAGGAATTCGGGAACATCTACACCCGCCTGATGAATCCGACGACCGACGTCTTCGAGCAGCGCATCGCCGCGATCGAAGGCGGCACCGGCGCCCTGGCGGTGGCCTCCGGCCAGGCGGCGGAAACACTCGCCCTGCTCGCCATCACCCAGGTGGGGGATGAGATCGTCGCGGGCAACAACCTGTATGGCGGCACCTACCAGCTCTTTCACTACACGCTGCCGAAGCTGGGCCGCACGGTGAAGTTCGTCGATTCGCGTGATGTCGATGCCTTCCGTCGGGCCATCACCCCGAAAACGCGCGCCCTCTATGCCGAGACCATCGGCAATCCGAAGCTCGACGTGCCCGACTTCGAGGCGCTCGCCAAGGTCGCCCACGACGCTGGCGTGCCGCTCGTGGTGGACAATACGGTCGGCGTCGGCCTGGTCAGTCCGGTCGAGTACGGCGTCGACATCGTCGTGGCCTCCGCCACGAAATACATCGGCGGCCACGGCACGAGCATCGGTGGCGTGATCGTCGACTCGGGCAAGTTCGCCTGGAACAACGGCAAGTTCCCCGAGTTCACGGAACCGGATCCGAGCTACCACGGCCTGAAGTTCTGGGACGTGTTTGGGAACTTCCCGGGCCTCGGCAACGTGGCCTTCATCATCAAGGTGCGCGTGCAGTTGCTCCGCGATCTCGGCCCGGCGCTAAGCCCGTTCAACTCGTTCCTCTTCCTGCAGGGACTCGAGACGCTTCCGCTTCGCCAGCACCAGCATTCAGAAAACGCACTCGAGATCGCGCGCTTCCTCAAGGGCCATCCGCTGGTCAACTGGGTGAGCTATCCCGGACTGCGGGAGGACCCGAACTATCCGGTGGCGGCCCGGTATCTCCTCCGGGGCTTCGGCGGGCTGGTCGGTTTTGGCATCAAGGGCGGGCGAGAAGCGGGGCGGAAGTTCATCAACTCGGTAAAACTGCTTTCGCACCTCGCCAACATCGGCGACGCCAAAAGCCTCGTCATCCACCCGGCGACCACCACGCACCAGCAACTGACACCCGAGGAGCAGCTGGCCACCGGGGTGACCGACGACTACGTCCGCCTCTCCATCGGCCTTGAGGATGCCCGGGACATCAGGGCGGACATCGATCAGGCGTTGCGCCAGGCGGCAGGCTAAGGACTGCCTTCGCGCCAACGGCCTCTCGCGACGGCGGCGCCTCTTTTGACCGCAGAAGGGGCGCCGTTTCGCCGGGTACGGCGTATTCTCGTGTTGGACCGGGGCCAACATTGCGCGGCGATGGTGGGCGTTGTGACCTCGCCGCTGTCGGGCGCAGCTCCGGCATTACTTCGTGAACCCCTACAACCACCTCACGGTCGAAGATCCCAAGGATCTGCTTTTTGGCGTTGCGCCGAAACCGCTCGTCACACGCCGCGGCATGACCATCGGTGGAGGGCTCGTGTACCCGGAGATCAATTTCACCCTGTCGACCATGACGGTCGAGGCGGCCACGCTGCCGGAAGTGCGGCGGAACTACCAGGAGATCATCAAAGGGGTATTGCAGCGCGCGGTCGAGCTGGAGGCTCCGGGACTGGTCGTCGAATTCGAGACGCTGCCGCCCATGACGGAGAATCCCGCGTGGGGAATCGAGCTGACGCGTATCCTGCTGGAGGCGATGGCGGAGGCGGAGGCCAAACATGGACTGCGCAGCGTGCTGCGAATCACCCCGAACGACATTCGCGAGATGGAACGCCCGCCGCGGATGCGCAGCGGCCGCTATTACGAAGAAATGCTGGAAACGTTCGACGGCTGTGCGGCGGCGGGAGCGGAGCTGCTGAGCATTGAATCGGTCGGCGGCAAGGAGGTGCACGACGAGGCGCTCATGATGGGTGACATCCGGTCGGTGATCTTCTCGCTGTGCGTTCTCGGGGTGCGGGACATGCGGTTTCTCTGGACGGAATTGGACCGGATCGCCCAAAAACACGGTGTCCACTGTGCGGGTGACACCGCATGCGGCTTCGGCAATACGGCGATGGTTCTGGCCGAACAAAAGATGCTCCCGCGGGTGTTCGCAGCGGTGGTGCGGGCCGTGTCGGCCGTCCGCACCCTTGTGTGCTATGAATGCGGTGCCGTCGGGCCGGGGAAGGATTGCGGATATGAGAATCCCATCCTGAAGGCGATCACGGGCTTCCCGATGGCAATGGAAGGGAAGACATCGGCCTGCGCCCATTTCAGTCCGCTGGGCAACATCGCCGCCGCCACCTGCGATACGTGGAGCAACGAATCCGTCCAGAACATCAAACTGCTCGGCGGCATGGCGCCGACCGTTTACACGGAGCAGCTCATCTATGATTGCCGGCTCATGAACGAGGCGCTGGCGGAGGGCCGCGATGCGGCGCGGCAATACCGCAAGTGGATGATCTCATCCGATGCCCCGCGCGATCCGCAGGCATGGATACTCACACCCGAAAATGCCATCACTATTGCGCAGGCCATCGTCGGTGCGCCCGACCCCTACGCGGCCGGCAAGGCGGCGGCATTGACGGCCGTGAAGCTGATCCGCGACGCGCATCAGGCTGGCCGGCTGAAGATCAACCGGCCCGAGCTGCCTTGGCTGGACCGGATTCAGCGGACCGTTGAGGGCATGCCTGCTGGCGAGGACGCCTTCGTCGCGGAAATGATGGGTACCGTCGATACGGGCAAGTTTGTCGCCGGGGACTACGGCCTCTGAAGACTGGCCGCCAAAGTGAAGCCCCGCGACTGCGGGGCGAAGGGTGGTGCCCACGGGGGGACTCGAAGGCCCGAAGAACGAATCCGAATCGGTTGAGCCCCAAGGGGAAAGTGCCGGCGAGATACCGCCCGTTTCCCTCGGAGCCTCACAGAATTCCGAGCAGCTCTGTTCCGAGCTGTCCGAAGTCGTCTCCATGTGGCCAAAACTCCCGGCCGATTTCCGCAATGCGGTCCTGACGCTCCTGCGAGTGATGCAGGGAGGCGCGTGATTGCTCGCTCAGGCGTTTGGTGGGCTGAGCGATCGCCGCGTCACCGGACCGCCCGAAGAGGCAAGGGAGCCTCACGCAAGGTGCTTTTTCTGGAACGCCCGGCCCGAACCGGATTTCAGATGGCGTTCAAACCCCCCAGCCCTGGATCGAGCTGGAAACGCACAGTGCCACAAAAGCTGCCAAGGACGGTGCATGGCCTTGCTTCGCTGAAGCTTCGCAGGGCATCCTTCGCCGCCGCGATCATTCCTGGCAGCTCGAACAAGCCCCCTTTCTGCGGGGCTGGCGGTGCCATCCGAAGCCCCGCGACCGCGGGGCGAAGGACGGTGCCTAGGAGGGTCCTCATTTCAGAGGAGAGCCCAAGAAAGCTGACGGATCTCATACAGCTTGTACCTGGTTTTGCCTCGTCGTTGGGGGAGCGTCCGCGCGGGGGTCCTCCCATTCGTGATTCAATCAACAAGGTTATCTGTCGCATTGATGGGCAATACGACAGGACCGATCGAGATGATTTGACTGTTCCCGGCGTTACCCAGGGGTGATGTTTGTTTGAACCAGTCCCATACGCCGTGCGACCTTTGGGTTGAAGACCAATGGACCGCGACTCCCGACAAATCCTAACGGAATGGCTGGTGTTCGCGGCCCAGGCCGGCAACGAATCTGCCTTCAAGGATTTGTACGAACTGTGGCGCGGGGATCTCTGCCGGCTGACACTCGTTCGGGTGGAACGCCCGGACGCTGCCGACGAAGTGCTGACTGACGTGTGGCTGGCAATCGCTCGTGGGTTGCGGCGCCTCGACGATCCAGCCTGTTTTCCCCGCTGGGCCTTCCGGATTGTTGAGCGGCGCAGCGCCGACTGGATCCGAAAACGCAGTCTCGCGCGCCGGCGCGAAGTGGCGGCCGCCCGCGCGGCCGACGAACTTGCGCCCGCGGGCGCAGGCACTGCCGCCGAGCCCACGGACGATGTGCTTCGGCTCCGCGCGGCCATCGCCCGGCTGCCAACGGACCAACGCGAACTCCTGCACCTGTACTACGAGCTGGAACGCAGTGTCGGCGAAATCGCCGAGGTGCTTTCGATCCCGCCCGGCACCGTGAAATCCCGACTTTTTTCCATCCGCGAGTCCCTAAAACGACAACTTGAAAGGAATCTCCCATGAATGACATCGACCAAAAGATCCAAACCGCGCTGCGGTCCGACCCGGCCGGCGACGCGCTGGCAGGCGAACCCAACCTGGCCGAGGAAGTGATTTCCACCTTCCGGGGCCGGCGCCGCTGGATTTCGGCAGGCGCAGTTGCGCTTAACCTTGTGTTCCTGGCGGGCGCCATCTGGGCCACGGTGCGTTTCCTGGGTGCCGAGAGCTCATCGGAGCAGCTCCGATGGTGTGCCCTGGCTTTCGTCTTCGTGCTTTTCGTGATGTACATCAAGTTGTGGTTCTGGCTCGAGATGCACACGAACCGCATACTGCGAGAGGTGAAACGCGTGGAATTGCTTTTGGTGGCGCGGCAACGGGAATCACGGGCCGCGGACGAGACCACCTGACGCGCCCGGCGGTCTTTGCGTCCGCGGGCGCGCTCGGGACTTTGCGCGGATCGGCTGGGTTTCGCGGCGATCGAGGATCGCCGGATCAGATCTCGATCATGCTGGTGCAGCCCGTCGTGAGGTCCCCCTTCGCCCGTCAGGCTCCGGCGTGACGCCTCGCCGTAGCTTTTGCACCGCAGAAGCGTAGGCGGGTGAGCTTTCCTGGCCGTCTTGTCCGCCATAGGCTTGGCGACGGCGGAAGCCCGGAGGGCGAAGGCCGGGCCTGCCGGCCATAGGCTCGGCGAAGGCTGGTGCCCAGGGGGGAAGTCGCCCCCCCATGCTTTTTGAGCTCAGACTTCTGAGACCAGTACTCATTATTACGCTCCAATAATTTACGTGTGAGCGATCCACAATATCGCCCAGAAACGATCGCGAAATGGTCGAGCCGAGGATATTCGACCATTCCCTGCAAGCGAAGTTTTGGGGCTGGACGTACGGACACATGAATGTCGTCCAGAACATCGGCGGTGAGACCGGGATTCGAATCCCGTTGGACGCGCCACCCTAGCCGTTGCCAACATCGTCGGCGCGCGCCGAAGCGCTGCGCACGCCAACCGGCGGCTCCTGAGCCGGCGCGGGTTGCTCCGCCAGTGCAGCGGGCAATGGGTCTCGCGAATCCCCGACCGCGGGAACAGAAATCGCCGGCTCCGCAGCGGCAGGAATCTCGACCACCGTCGATCCCGCGGTCGGCTGGACCGGCGCCGACGGACGCGGCCGGGCCGGGCGCGACCCGCGAGCCGGCTTCCGGGGCCCAGATTGCCTCGGCGGTTTCTTCGACCGCGCGGCCACGTGGCGAGGCGCCGGTTTCGCCGCCACGGCCGCCCCAACCTTTCGGACGCGAGTCTTCTTCCGACCGACCGCCGGGGAGTTCCCGACCGCTCGTTTCGCTTGGCCGAGCTCTTCCTGAAGAGTCTTGAGGCTTCGACGAGCGGCCTTCGCAAGTTTTTTGGCCTGCTTCAAAGTCTTCCGCGCACGCTTGAAGGCCGCCTTCGCCATGCGCACGTGCCGATGTGACTTTGCTGCATTTTTCTCGGCGGCGGCGATCTTCAATTCCAATGCTCTGACTTTGCCTGCCGCCGCGAGGTAAGAAGTGCTGGCTGCACGACTTTTCATGATAAGGATGGGCACTGGGCGAGGGCGCGTGCGAGGAGCGGACCGTCCAGACCGCGGGGTGATTGTTACGGCCACATAACGCGGTAATCCATCAAGGAGCAATCGTTGAAATGTGACAAATCGTCGATCGGGCCGCCCGTCGGAACCGGCTTTTTCAGGGCTGGCGGGGAGACTCCTCGCTGTCGCTTCGCACCCAAAGCCCGTCGCCCCTTTGGAATAGGATTTTGCGGAGTGAGTGACCGGACTGGGAATGCCCGTCGCGCTAAAAAGAGGTTGCGGTGGCGCGGATTCCGGCGGCGTAGGAGATGCTCGCGAAACCGAACTCCCTGAAGAATTTGCCGGAATCAAAGAGGTAAGGAGAATCGTTTTGATAGAGCATCTCGTAGGATTCCGCCACCAGCGGATCGAACCATCCGGCGATCCGGATCATGGGCC
>CAZKDK010000006.1:0-35834 GCA_964551145.1 uncultured Opitutaceae bacterium
GGAATCCTCATCGCGGCTCTGGGCGCGTGTCTCGCCAACACCGCCCTCGGCGTGCTGACCTGGCTGGTTCTCGCCCGGCATCTGCAGGTGCGGCTCGTCGCCGCCTTTTCCGCCATCTATGCCGTGAACATGTACTTCCAGAGCTATGGCGCTATGTCGATCATCAAGGTCAAAGCCTATTGGTTCCATGTGCGCGAGCGGGGTGTCTTCGGCGCCATTTTCGGGACCCTGATTTCCTTCGGGGTCTATTTCGCGTTCGACTGGGGTGCGGTCATTGTCCGCTCGACCCGGGCCGGCGCACCGGATCACTGGCTGCGGAGATTCTTTGCATCGCCCGGTCTGCCCGTCGACGCCGTATGGGCGGTATTTTTCACCCCCGCCGCAATCCTGGCGTTCTGGCTGGTGATCGACTGGTGGCTCATCAAGGACACGCCAGGAGAGGCCGGTCTCCGGGATTTCGACACGTGCGATGCCTCCTCGGGCCAGATGCATGTGGAGTTCTCCGTGCAGGATCTGCTGAAGAAGATCTTCGCCAACCCGCTGATGCTGATGATTGCCGGCGTCGAATTCACCTCCGGCGTCTTTCGGTATACGATGACCGAGTGGTACCCGGTGTTCGCGAGTGAAGTGCGGTCGGTGGGCGCGGAGTTCATCTCACGGCATTGGGGCTGGCTCATCTGTATCTTCGGCATCGTCGGCGGGTTCTCGGGTGGCATCGTCTCGGACAAACTCTTCCAATCGCGCCGCGGCCCGCCCGCCGCGCTGCTCTGCGGACTCGCTTTGGCGTTGAGCGTGGTGATGGCCGCGTTCCTGTTCTCGGAGCCCAGGGTGGTCGGTTGGTCGGCCGTGTTCATCGTGATGTCGTCCATCGGCATCACCTCGCTGATGTCCGGCACGGCCGCCACGGATTTCGGCGGACGCAAGGCGACCGCGACCTGTTCCGGAATCGTCGACGGCTTCGCCTATCTCGGAAGCGGACTGCAGTCGGTCAGCCTTGGTTTTCTCACCGGAGTGAGCTGGCGTTGGTGGCCGGTCTTCCTCATGCCGTTCGCGGTCCTCGGCGGGCTGATCGCGCTCCGGATCTGGAATGAACTGCCCGCCGCGACGCGGCGGTACATTGCCGAGGTCGAACCGCGCCAGGCGGCCGCGTAGGCGCGCGGCGGCGGCGGTGACCCCGGCGCCGGCTGCCGGGTAGTCCTCGCCGGAAGCATCCGCTGCAAATGCGCGCGGCCGACGAAAGCCTTTGACCGCACCGCGCCGTTTGCGAGAATCCGCCGAATTGCTCACGGGCGTCGCGCGCGACGTCTGCCATGAACGACGCCCCTTCCACCCCTCCCGCCCGCGCCCGCTATCCGGCCGGGTTCCGTCCCCGCCGCGGGCTGAACTGGGGTCTGCTCGGACTGACCTACACCTCGTTCTACTTGTGCCGGTACAATCTGCCCCTGGCCAACAAGGCGATGAGCGACGAGTTCGGCTTCTCGCGCGCGGACGTCGGCAAGGTGTTCTCGGCCTGGGCGCTGGCCTACGGGTGCGGCCAGTTCATCAACGGCCTGCTCACGGACCGGCTCGGCGGCAAGCGGGCCATGCTAATTGGCGCGATCGGCACCATCGTGATGAACCTGATGTTCGGCGTCGCGTCCTTCGGCGGCATGCTGGGGTTGTTCATGGTGATCCGCGGGCTGGATGGTTACCTGCAGGCGTTTGGATCACCGGGTTGGATCAAGATCAACGCGGCCTGGTTCAGCCACGACGAGCGCGGGCGGTTTGCCGGCATCTACGGGTTCATGATCAACCTGGGCCGGTTTGGCATCAACTATTTCGGCCCGGCGTTGCTCGCGGGATTCACCTTCCTGGGCATGATGCAGGTGCCTCCGCTGCACTGGCGCTGGCTGTTCTGGGCGCCCTCCATCATCTGTGCGGTCGTCGCCCTGGCCATGGCCATCTTCGTCCGGGAGACGCCCGAGGAGGCGGGGTTCCCGGGAGTTGTCCGGCACGACCAGCCGGCGGCCCTGCGCGGCGAACCGGTGCGGCTGGGGGTCATCTTCCGGACCATCGCCGGCAACCGGACGATCTGGATCATCGCCGCAGCCTACGCCTGCACGGGCACCGTGCGGCAGGCCGTCGACCAGTGGTTCCCGCGCTACATGCAGGAACTCTACCATGTGGACCTCCGCTCGGTCAGCTTCCAGTTCCTCGCCTTCCTGATCCCGTTTGTTGCCTCCGCCGGATCGCTGATCTCGGGCTACGTCTCGGATACGCTCTTCCGGGGTCGCCGCACGCCGGTGGCGGCGCTGCTCTATTTCATCGAAACCGGCGTGATCCTGCTGGCAGCGCAGTTTCACTCGGTCAATGCGGCCATCTTCTTCCTCGTGCTCATCTCCTTCACCGCCAATTCGACCCACTCGATCCTGGGCGTGGCCGCGGCCATGGACATCGGCGGGCACAAGATGGCGGGGTTCGCCGCCGGCCTGATCGACTCGTTCCAATATTTCGGCGCGAGTCTGGCCGGTTATTTCCTCGGGCTCGCCCTGGATCGGAGCCTCGGGAACTACTTCTACTTCATGGCGCCGTTCGGCGTTATCGGCGGGACGCTGATGCTCACGATCCTCGGCCGGGTGTCCGGCCGCCCTCCCGCCGCCGTGCCGGCGACCGCGACCTAGCGCGGGACCTCGCGGGATGCCGCGGCGGACTCCGACGGGGTGCGGCCCTTCTCACCCCCAGCGGGCGCCCGCGTCAGCACGTCGCGCAGGCCGTGAAGCAGGGTCCCCATCGAATAGGGCTTCGTGAGTTCCAGCTCCGTGTGTTCGCCCCAGGGCGGCGTCGTCGGGGCGCCCGAGCCGCTTATCGTGATGATGTGCAGGTCGGGGCTGATGGCCTTCATGGCCTTGATCGCGGTCCGGCCGTCCATGACGGGCATGTCGAGGTCGACCATCGCCACCACGATCTGACCGCGGTGCTGGTTGAGGATCCGCACGGCTTCCATTCCGTCCGCGGCCACATGGACCGCGTAGCCGAAGTCCTCCAGCACCCGGAAGGTGACGTCGCGGAAGAACGCCTCGTCGTCGACCACGAGGACGTGCTCGCCCGCGCCGCGCGCGTTGGCGAACCCCGCCGGCTCGACCGGCGCGACGGCCGCGGCGGCGGCCACCGGGAAGAAGGCGCGGAACGTGGTGCCGGTGCCAACCTGCGTGTTCAGGCTGATGAAGCCGCCGCACGCCTTCATGATTGACTGCACGGTCGACAGCCCGAGGCCCGTGCCCTTGCCGACGGGCTTGGTCGTGAAGAACGGATCGAAGATACGGCCCACGATTTCGGGCGGGATGCCCGTTCCGGTGTCGGATACCGACAGCACGACGTATTGGCCGGGCACACCCTCGGGCAGCGCCCGGGCGGCCGGCTCGTCGAGCGTCAGGTTCTCCACCGCAATCGTGAGCACACCGCCGCCGGGCATCGCGTCGCGCGCATTGACGCAAAGGTTGAGCAGGACCTGGAAGATGTGCGTGGGATTGGCGTGCAGCCGCCACAGATCGGGCGCGATCTCCATGCGCACCTGGATGTTCTTGGCGAACGTGCGGGCGATGAAGCGGCCGAGTTCCTTCACCAGGCTGCCCAGATCGACGATCTCAAGACTGCCTTCGAGGCCGCGGGTGAAGGTCAGCATCTGGCTGACCAGGCCTGCCCCGCGCGCCGCGCTGGTCGCCACCAGGTCGAGCAGGGAGCGGTTCTCCTCGGAGCACCCCCGCAGCTTCAGCAGGTCGGCCGACATGGTGATGGGGGCCAGCACGTTGTTCAGATCGTGGGCAATGCCGCTGGCGAGCAGGCCGATGCTGCCGACCCTCTGGGCGTGGAGAAACTGATGCTCGAGACGTTTCCGCTCGGTGATGTCATGCCCGACCACGAGCAGGCTGGTATCGACGAGTTCGCGCGGGGCGTTGGCCGCCAGCGCCTGGAAGGTCCACTGCCGCCACGACTCGCCGCCGCCGGTGACCGGAATCTCATGCTGGCAGGTTTGCGGCTCCCCGGTCGCGATGGCGCGGTGCATGGCCAGGCGGAGCATCTCGTTTGCCGCCGGCGGCATGAGATCGACGAACCAGCGCCCCGTCAGCGCCTGCTGGGCGTTCTGGCGCCCCGCCCGCAGCTGCGCCGCATTGTGGTCGCGAGCCAGCGTGGCGTTGGCGAAGGTGACGCGACCCGTGGCATCGACCCCGCAGATCCAGTCGTTCAACGAGTCGAGCACCGCCTTGGCGGCGCTGCCATCGGTCGCATGCCCATTGGTGCGGGACGACTGCGCGCTCCCCCGAAAAATGCGCGCGAGCCGCCGCCACGAAGGAGTGTACCGCCTGAGACCGGGCGTGACCCTTACGGATTCCTCTACCGGGCTGGCCGAATCGACCAAGGCGCCTTCGTTGACCGCAGAATATGTGAGTTCGCTGGACACGGGGAAAACGGGTTGCATTAAGTCATACCCTCCCCGGTTTTGCGCCTTCGTTGTACACTCAATTTTTGGTAGGTCGCCTATGGCGTAAAGAGCTGAGGTTTTCTCCCCAGATTGCGCGGGAACTCCCGGTCAGCCATGGAAAACGGGCTGGCGATTCTCGCGCGCCGCTGGGAATCCGATCTCCCTAGTCCGACGCAACCCGTTCTTGGACCGTCACCAGAAGAAAAACTCCAGCTTCGGTTCCATGTAGCCCTCGGTTGGCAGCTCGAGTGCCACCCGCCATACGGTCGCGTAGCGGGACCAGGGCCCCACGATCGGGCCGTCGAACAGCACCTTGGGCGCGGTGACCGGCCGGCGCGGCTGCTCGCGCACGCGTTCCTGGAATAGCGCGTGGCCCTCGGGCAGCGAGAAATAGAGCAGCCGACGTTCGAAGATGTCATGGACCAGGGGTAGGTCGGCGTAGGTGAAGGTCGGATGCGTCGCCCGGTAGCTCCGCAATACGTATTCGTTGCGGCAGAGTTCGATCGAGGCGCGCTGGCAGGCGCTGCCGAAATCGCTGCCCGCGGCATGCCCGTAGCTGAAAAAATCGCCCGGCTGGCACCGCTTGAAGAGGATTACCATGGCCCCGCGTTTGAGCGGATGCTCGATCTGAACGGCGGAGACATCGGTCCACTTCGTGGGTCGCATCTTCGCCGCGAGGCGACCGTCCCACCAGGCGATCACGCAGAATCGCTCAAGCGCCTCCAGATAGGCCTTCGTGCGACATTGGCTCGCGAACAGGCCCGGAAACGCCGCCATGCCGTTCGAAGAGGCGTCGCGATCGAAGCCGTAGATGTCGCGGTCAAAGTCGTTCACCTTCACGTGAAACGCCCAACGCTCCAGCGATTCCGAGATGGCCATGTAGCGCGCCACCATCGCGCTCGGGTCGGTGCCGGTCCCGTCGGCGTTGCTGTAGAGGTTGAGCTGGGGCCGCGGTTTGCCGGTGAGGTGCGGCGCCAGATAGGCGTTGGCCTGGTAGCAGCGATGGCCCAGCACCGGGAACTCGCTGAACTCGATGCGGGTGATCGGTCCGCCTTGTTCAGTGAAAATGCGCCGGTAGCGCCAAGGTGCCAGATTAAGCATGGAGGAGCGGTTTCGAAATCAGCTTGGCATCAAATCCCATCGCCACGAGTCCATAAACACACCGCGCGCCAGAAGACCCGCCGTTGCCGGCAAAGAAGCGGCACGCCGGCGAATCTGCTCGCCGCGGCCCCCCGATCGCCGGCCGGTGGACCGCAACGGGCAGCGGCGCCCGCCCGCCGTCGCCGGCACGATGGTAGTCAGGCGCCGTTAGGTCCAGTGAGCGATGGAAGGGCCGCCGATTTCTCCACCGGTGGTGCCGTTCGGCAGGTTGCGAGGAACGACCGGGTCAAACGACTCGGCCGCTTTCACGAACCCCAAGACGAGCAGCAGGCTCGCCACGGCTCCGAAAAGGATGCGTTGGGTCGAGGTCATCGACGGAGCGCTTAGTGAAGGATGACGCCGCAGGCTGCACCAGGCAGTGGACCATCGCCTACGGTTACCTGTGAACTCGATCCCACCACGTCGAATGACTCCGCGGCCCTGGCCAGTCCTGCGGTGAGCAGGAGACTCGTGAAGACCGCGAGAACGACTTGTCTAATTGATTTCATCGGCGACCACTATCGCCGATTCTTTGAAACAGGCCGAGCCCGCCGGGCACTCGGTTTTACCCAGTCCGACCATGGCAAAACTGGATATGGCTCTGGCTCGCGATTTTCGCCAGGGTTGTCTTCCATTCAGGCGTACCCAAGCATTTCGGTGTCGCCTTCACCCCATCATTTCGTCGCGCGATGCTTTTCGCTTATCCTCTTCTGATCAGAATGAAAATGGATTTCGCGGATCAATTCGGATCGAGCCTCGAGTGAATCCGGTTCCGTCCATTTCCAGAGTTTGGCTCTTCGCCCCCAGACGCATTTGGGCGATCTCGGGACTTCGCTTACTTTGCCGGTCAATTGCCGCCGCCGCAACACTCGTTCTCGCTGGCAATGCTTTTGCGAATGGTTGGGGAGATGCCACAGCGGGCCGGCCGTTATTGCAGACGTTCAAACCGAGCGAATACCAAGATAGCCCCCAGATCACCGCTGTGGCACAGGATCGTAGCGGAGTCCTGTATTTTGGGACCGACAAAGGATTGCTGCGATATGACGGCGTCAATTGGCGAAGTCTGCCCGTTGGGAAAAGCGCGGGAATCAAAGGGCTTGCGATCGATGATTCAGGTCGAATTTGGGTCGGTGGAAATGGCGAAATCGGCTACTTTGAGAACGATCAAACAGGGCATCTCAGCTACACCTCGCTCGTGCCCGAACTTCCACCCGGATACCGCGACAAACTCGCCATCTGGGGCGTCGAAGTGACCTCACACGGAATTGTATTCGCAGCTACCGACAAGATCATGCGCTGGGACGGTCATTCACTTCGCATTTGGCCATCGCCCGACGCACGCCGATCGTTCTCCCAGAAGATCGGGAATAAAGTATACATACCGCACCTCACGACCGGACTGTGGTGCCTCGAAAGCGACGAGCCAAAACTCATCCTATCGCTTGAGCCTCTCAAGATCCTCCCATTCTACCTTAAGCCGATGGCGGACGGAGCTTTTCTTGCCGTGACCAACCGGGGTTTGGCGCGGCTCGAGGGGTCAACGCTCACTCTTCTGCCCGGAAACTGCGGCCGCTTCATCTACGACAACATCTGCACCAACTGCGCGACGCTTGGTGATGGCACCTTGGCCATCGGCACGTATTACGGCGGAGTCATCCTCGTCAACGACCAAGGCGACATCATTCGCATTATCGACCGTGTGTCCGGTCTTCCCATCCAAACCGTAAACAATCTTTTCGTCGACCGTGAACAGAACCTTTGGATCACGACCGACAATGGAATTGCGCGCATGGACAGCAGTGGAGCGGTGAGCATATTCGACGACGCCACTCAGCTCACCGGACGATCCATCCGGTCAATCGCTTCCCAGGACGGTCGTTTGCACGTGATCTCCGGCGATGGCATCTTCGCCATCGGACCCGGCTCGAGTGCAAAACGCCCTGCGACGTTTGATATGCTACCGCAACCAGAGCTGAAGCTCAGCAATCTAACGCTTTTGCCGACCACTTTCGGGCTGCTCAATTCGGGCTTCGCGGGAGTGCGATTGTTGCAGCCGGACGGCACGGTGCCAGAGATCTACAAGACTCCGTTGGACGTATACAATCTGCTGGAATCGCGCCATTTCCCCGGGAGAGTCTATTTCACAGATCCTAAGGGCGTGGGCTGGCTCACGCACGTGAACGATCGGTGGCAGGCGCTTTCGCAGCAGGCCCTGCTGCCGGATTTGTCGACGTCGCTGGCGGAGGACGAGTTCGGCAATGTGTGGTCCGGCACGTTGTCCAAAGGGGTGGTGCGCATCGCATTCAATGATGCCGGTGCTCCGGCGAAGATCACCCATTTCGAGCCCGGTGGCGCGCTGCCGGCGAACTCAGGCAAAATTTCGGTCGGCACTTTCCACCATCACGTGCTGCTGCGGACTGAAACGGGCATCCTCGCGCACAATCCCATTGACGACACATTCTATGCGGTGTCGGCGCTTCAGGGTCTGGCCAGGGGCCTGGCGCTCTCAAATCCTGACTCTGAGGGTAACAAGTGGCTCGCGGCGGAAGTCCTGCTCGCCGACGGCACAAAACAAACGGTCGTCGGCAAGCTCACGCTCGACGAGCACCGCCGCCCGGCCTGGCACAAGATTCCCATCGATGGGCTCGAGCGAGCGGGCTCGCCAAACGTGCTCTATTTCCAGGAGGAAGCCCCCGGACGGCCAGTGCTCTGGATCGGCGGATCCGAGGCCCTGCTGCGGGTGAACCTGGCCGAGCTGAAGGACCGGGTCGTCCCGTTCAACACCCTCCTGACCGGAGTGAGCACGATCTCCTCCTCGGGCAAGGCTGAGCTGCCCTTGGTCGCCACTTCGCTGCCCCGGCTGCCGTACGCGCGCAACCATCTCGAGTTCGATTTTGCCGCCACCACCTTCCGCGATCCCGGGTACGTGCGCTACCAGACGCAGCTGGTCGGATTCGAGCGCGATTGGATGGAGCCGAACGCGAAGTCCTTCCGCGAGTTCACCAACCTGAGCGAGGGCGCCTATACGTTCCGGGTGCGCGCCTGCAACGCCGACGGCGTCTGGAGCGAACCCGCCGCGTACCAGTTCTTCATCCTGCCGCCCTGGTACCGCACGCCGTGGGCTTACTCGCTGTTCGCGCTCATCGCCGTCGGCGGCATTTACGGCGGCTACCGCGCCCGGGTTGGCCAGATCCGGGCCCGCACCATCCAGCTCGAGGGCCTCGTCCGCCGCCGCACCGAGGAGCTCGCGCGCGCCAACGCAGCCAAGACGGACTTCATCGCCAACATGAGCCATGAGATCCGCAATCCGCTCAACGGCGTGATCGGCCTCGCCGGTCTGCTCCAGGAGTCGGAGCTCAGCGACAAGCAGCGCTCCATGGCCGTTTCGCTGCGCAAATGCGCGGAGTACCTTTCCACCCTGGTCGAGGATGTGCTCGATTTCTCGAAGATCGAGGCCGGCCGCATCACGATCGATTCCCAGCCGTTCAGCCTGCGCGCCGTGCTCGCCGACGTCACCGCCATCTTCGCCTGGCAGGCGCAGGAGCAGCAGATGCCGATCGTGACGCGGATGAGCCCGGGCTTCCCCGAGTCCGTGGTCGGCGACGAGGCGAAGATCAAGCAGATCGTCATCAACTACGTCGCCAATGCCCTCAAATACGCCGGCCGCGGCACGATCGAGGTCGGCGTCGAGGGCCGGCTCGCGCCCGGCGGCACGATCGAGATCGCGCTTTCGGTCCGCGACGAAGGACCGGGGATCCCCTACGACGAGCAGTCGAAGCTGTTCGAGAAGTTCAACCGCGGCCGCCGCGCGCAGAAGGAGAAGATCCGTGGCACGGGCCTCGGACTCGCGGTCTGCCGCGCCTATGCCGAGAAGATGGGCGGCGCGGTGGGCCTGACCAGCACGCCGGGCCAGGGCGCGACCTTCTGGTGCAAGATCGCGCTGGTCGTGCCCGCCCCGGCGGCCGCCGTCGCCCCGGATGACGGGCGCCCGCGTCCGCCTTCCACCACCCGGGCGCTCATCGTCGAGGACCAGGAGTACAACCTTCTCGTCATCGACAACATCCTCACGCGGCTGGGCTACCGGACCGACCAGGCGACCGACGGCCCCGACGCCCTCGCGAAGCTGCAGGCCAACCTCTACGACATCGTTTTCATGGACTGGGATCTCCCCGGCTTGAACGGCGTCGAGGTGACGCGCCGCTTCCGCCAGTGGGAGCCGCCCGAACGCCACACGCTGATCGTCGCCACCACCGCCTATTCCACGCCGGAAAAGCGGCACGACTGCCTTGAGGCGGGCATGGATGGTTTCGCCGCCAAGCCGCTCAGCCCCGAGAAGATCAAGGCCACCATCCAGAACCTCAGCGGTCCGCTGCGCGCCGGGTCGTCCATCCAGATCCGCGCCTCCGAAGAGGCGCCCCGTTCCGCCCTCGACCTGTCGATCTTCCGCTACATGGCCGACCAGCAGCCCGACCGCATGCGCCAGCTTGCCGAGGAGTTCATCGCCGCGCTCGAAAAGGATGTCGCCCTGCTCGTCTCGGCCGTGCGCGGCGGCAGCGTCGAGAACACGCGCCGGCAGGCCCACCGCATTCTCTCCCAGACCGCGCTCGTCTCTGCCACCCAGGTCGCCGCCGCGGCCACCGCCATTCAGGAGGCCGCCCGCGCCGGGGACCTCGAGACCCCGCGCTCCGTGATCACGGCTTTCGAGGCGGAGGTGGCGAGTCTGAAGGAGAAGTTGCGCTCCGCTCTCGAAACGCGTTGATCTTGGCGAATCCCTTGGTCACGGCGTAGCGCACCAAGTCCGGTGTGCGGTGCAGGCCGAGTTTCGTCATGATGTTGCGCCGGTGGAGCTGCACCGTGTAGCGGCTCAGCTTGAGCTCGCGCGAGGCCTCCTCATTGCTCAGGCCGCTGCCCAGCACCTCGAGCACGCGCTGCTCCCGGTCGGTCAGCAGCTTGGGAAAGGCCTTGGGCTCCATCCGCAGCCGCTGCCGCACCTGCTGGACGACCTCGGTAAAGAACACCCGGCCCTTGATGACCTCGTCGATCGCCTGCTTGAGCACCTCCACCGACTGGCGGTTCTTGTCGACGTAGCCGTGCATGCCCGAGTTGAGCACCCGGTAGAGCGTGTAGTCGTCGCACTCGGACGACAGCGCCAGGATGCGCATTTCCGGATCCATCGCGAGCAGCTCGTCCGCCATGCCGATGCCGTCGCGATCGGGCAGGAAGAGGTCGAGCAGCACGATGTCCGGCTTGAACTTGCGGCATAGGGCCAGCCCGGTCTCGCCGTCCTCGGCCTCCCCCACCACATTCAAATGGAAATGCTCCCGGCAGATTTTCTTCAGCAGGTCACGGAACATCGCCTGGTCTTCGATGAGGACGATCTTCATCGATATTCGCTGGCAGTCTGGGTGATCGATCGCCGCTAAACGAGATCAAACTTCATTTGGAATTTTCGCAGTCGTTTGGTTTCGACGCGCTTCCCTAGCGGTGCCGCGCCTCTCCGCACCGCGGGTGCGTCGGTCGCCGGGTGAATTCGCATTGCGTCGGCCGCCTCCTTGGGCATGGTAGCCGCACCAAACCAACGGGGAGTCCGCCGCGGCGGACTGAGATTGGAGAACGACCGTCTCCGCTACCCTTCGAACCTGATGCGGATCATGCCGCCGTAGGGATCGCCGGCTCGGCCTACGTGGCCGAGCGGCGGGAATGCTCCGGCGCCACCGACCGACCGACTGTCGCACGACCATGTCCACCGCCACACCTTCCCTCCCTCCGGCCGCGAGCGCCGGCACCAGTGCCGCTCCCGCCGCGACCGCCCGCCGCCGCGTCTATGTGCCCGGCTCGCGCCCCGACGTGCGCGTCCCCATGCGCGAGATCGCCCTGCAGCCAAGCCGCGGCCTCGACGGCCGTCCCGCCGCCAACGAATCCGTCCGCGTCTACGACACCTCGGGGCCGTGGGGCGAGCCCTCGTTCCATCAGGATCCGACGCGCGGGCTGCCGCCGCTGCGGCTGGCGTGGATCCGCGAACGCGGGGACGTCGGGGAATACGCCGGTCGCGCCGTCCAGCCAATCGACGACGGTTACCTGAGCGAGGTTCACGCCGAGCAGGCGCGCCGGCAGGACGGAGTGGCGCGCTTTCCCGCCCTGCGCCGTCCCCCGCTGCGCGCCCGCGGCGGACCCGTCACCCAGCTCGCCTATGCGCGCCGCGGCATCGTGACGCCGGAGATGGAGTTCATCGCCATCCGGGAGAACCTGAGGCTGCAGGCGGCCGACGGGGCGCTGGCGACGTCGCCCGGCGAGCCGCGCGATTCGCTCCGCCACCAGCACGCGGGCTCGAGCTTCGGCGCCGCAATCCCGCGCGAGATCACCCCCGAGTTCGTCCGCGCCGAGGTCGCCCGCGGCCGGGCCATCATCCCGGCCAACGTCAACCATCCGGAACTCGAGCCGATGATCATCGGGCGCAATTTCCTCGTGAAGATCAACGCCAACCTCGGCAACAGCGCGGTCGCTTCCTCCATCGACGAGGAGGTCGAGAAGATGCGCTGGGCCATCCGCTGGGGTGCCGACACGGTGATGGATCTCTCCACCGGCAAGAACATCCACGAGACACGCGAATGGATCATCCGCAACGCGCCCGTGCCCATCGGCACCGTGCCGATCTACCAGGCGCTGGAGAAGACCGGCGGCCGGGCCGAGGAGCTCACCTGGGACATCTTCCGCGACACCCTCCTCGAGCAGTGCGAGCAGGGCGTGGACTATTTCACGATCCACGCCGGCGTGCGCCTGCGGTACATTCCGCTGACCGCCCGGCGCATGACCGGCATCGTCTCCCGCGGCGGATCGATCCTGGCCAAGTGGTGCCTCGCCCACCACGAGGAGAACTTTCTCTACACGCACTGGGACGACCTCTGCGAGATCCTGGCGGCCTACGACGTGTCGTTCTCCATCGGCGACGGCCTGCGGCCCGGTTCGATCGCCGACGCCAATGACGAGGCGCAGTTCGCCGAGCTCGAGACCCAGGGCGAGCTGACCACGCGCGCCTGGCGGCACGGCGTCCAGGTGATGAACGAGGGCCCCGGCCACATCCCGCTGCACCTCATCCAAGAGAACATGACCAAGCAGCTCGCGTGGTGCGACGAGGCCCCCTTCTACACGCTCGGACCGCTCACGACCGACATCGCGCCGGGCTACGACCACATCACCTCCGCCATCGGCGCCGCCCTCATCGGCTGGTACGGCTGCGCGCTCCTCTGCTATGTCACCCCCAAGGAGCACCTCGGCCTGCCCGACCGCGACGACGTCCGCGCCGGCGTGATCGCCTACAAGATCGCCGCGCACGCCGCCGACCTCGCGAAGGGGCATCCGGCCGCGCAGTACCGCGACAACGCCCTGAGCAAGGCGCGCTTCGAGTTCCGCTGGGAGGACCAGTTCAACCTCTCGCTCGATCCCGAGCTCGCGCGCTCCTACCACGATGAAACCCTCCCGCAGGAGGGTGCCAAGACCGCGCACTTCTGCTCCATGTGCGGCCCGCACTTCTGCGCGATGAAGATCACCGAGGAGGTGCGCCAATACGCCGCCGGGCTCGGCGTGTCCGCCGACCAGGCTCTGGCCACCGGCATGGAGCAAAAATCCCGCGAGTTCGTCGAGCAGGGCGCCGAGATCTACGCGAAACCCGGATAAGCGGTGAAACGTGCGTCTTACCCACCCCGGGCCCGCCAATCCGCTTGAAGGGCATCGGCCCGCCGGTCATCAGTTGCCTGCCTGCGTGAACGCCCGCCTGCCGCGGGTGCCCTTTTCAGGCCCCCGCCTCCGCCGCCCATGAAATCCAGGAAACCCGCCGCCACGCCCCGCACCGTCCGGGGGCCCGCCGCCGCTTCCCGCCCGGCCCGCGGCTTTGCCGCCCGCGTCAGGGCCGTGCGCGCCGCGCACGAGGCCCTGCTGCGGCGCCGAAACCCCGTCGATCCCGATTGGGACAACGGCGTGTTCGAGCGCTTCCAGTATCCCGTCGTCACCAACCGCCACACGCCGCTCGAGTGGCGCTACGATTTCAACTCCCGGACGAATCCGTTCTTCATGGAGCGGCTCGGCATCAACGCGACGCTGAACCCGGGCGCCTTTTACTGGCAGGGCAAGGTCCATCTCGTCGTCCGCACCGAGGGGTGCGACCGCAAGAGCTTCTTCGCCATCGCCGAGAGCCCCAGCGGCGTCGACAACTTCCGCTTCTGGGACGAACCCTGCGACATCCCGGAGCTGAGGCCCGAGACGAATCTCTACGACATGCGCGTCACCTTCCACGAGGATGGCTGGATCTACGGGGCGTTCTGCGCCGAGGCCAGGGATCCCGGTGCCGCCCCCGGTGACCTCTCCTCCGCGGTCGCCCAGGCCGGCCTGGTGCGCACCAGGGACTTCCGGCGCTGGGAACGACTGCCGAACCTGAAGACGCCCGCGTCACAACAGCGCAACGTCGTGCTGCATCCCGAATTCGTCGGCGGCAAATACGCCTTCTATACGCGGCCGATGGACGGCTTCATCGATGTCGGCTCCGGCGGCGGCATCGGCTGGACGCTATGCGACAACGTGACGACCGGCATCACCGGCCCGGAAACGATCATCGAGGCCCGTGCGTATCACACGATCACCGAATCGAAGAACGGCCAGGGCCCCGTGCCGATCAAGACGCCCCAGGGCTGGCTGCACCTGGCGCACGGCGTGCGCGCCTGCGCCGCCGGCCTGCGCTACGTGCTCTATATGTTCATGACCTCGCTGGACGACCCGGCGCGGGTGACCGCCCGGCCGGGCGGCTATCTCCTCGCCCCGTACGAGGGCGAGCGCGTCGGCGACGTGTCGAATGTCACCTTCTCCAACGGCTGGGTGCGCCTGCCGGACGACACCGTGTTGATCTACTACGGCGGTTCGGACACCCGCTGCTACGCGGCGCGGAGCACGGTCGCCAGGCTGGTCGACTGGTGCCTGCACACGCCGGTCGACGGCCGCACGAGCCGCGGCTGCGTCGACCAGCGCCTGGCGCTCATCCGCGCCAATCACGCGCTGCGCGCCTGATCGCGTCGCCCGCTGTTTAGTCCCAGTATCCGTTGTGGAACCGGTAGGCGCTGCCCTCCTGCTCCCAGCGCGGCGGCACCCACGTGGCGCCCTGCCGCGGGGGAACCTCCCAGTGGCCGGCCGTCCAGACGTATTGACGGTTGGCCCAGGTCCAGTAGCCGCCGATCCAGGCGTAGTCGGGTCCCGGACGCGGCGGCGGCACCTCCTGCTGCGCGGCCGGCGGCGCCTGGGTGACGATGACTGTGCCGGCGCCCGCCCCCCCGTTCCGGCCCAAAACACCGCGGCCGGCGCACCCCCGTGCGGCCGGCCGCGAACCCCTGAGACCATGAGGGCCGCCCTTCGTCCGGGCGGCCCTGCATGACCTAACACCAAGCAAACCGTAAGAACTACAACAAGAATCGTTCTTCGAACGACTGTTGTTTCGTTGGGATAGACGCAGGGTGCACGGAAAACGTTGAAAAAAACTTTCGTGAATTCCCTGTGAACAAACCGCCGGCAGCCCGGTCAAAAGGGGGCCCCCGAAGGTGACCTTGGACCCTCAAGTCGCTCTATGGGAACAATTCGGCCGGCATGACCGCCGGATTGGCCGGATCGCCGGCCAGCCTGCGCGGCGTGCTGCCCAGCGGATAACTGAACGTCTCGCCGCGGTAATTCTTGAACACGATCTCCTTGTCCGTGATCCGTTCGATGTACTCGGGGTTGATCGGCACCTTGCCGCCGCCACCCGGAGCGTCGATCACGTATTGAGGCACGGCATAGCCGGTGGTGTACCCGCGGAGGGCGCGGATGATCTCGATGCCCTTGCGCACGTCGACCTTGAAATGGGCGCCGCCGGTGATGAGGTCCATCTGGTAGAGGTAGTAGGGCCGGACGCGCATCCGCAGCAGGCGGTGCACCAGCGCCCGCATCACCTCGGCATCGTCGTTCACGCCCCGCAGCAGCACGCTCTGGTTGCCCAGGGGCACGCCGGCGAACGCGAGACGATCGCACGCCTCCCGGAGTTCCTGCGTGCACTCCTTCGGGTGGTTGACGTGGATGCTCATCCACACGGGACCGTGTTTCTTGAAGACCTCGCAGAGCTCAGGCGTGATGCGCTGCGGCAGGAACACGGGGATGCGCGAGCCGATGCGGATGAACTCCACGTGCTTGATCGCGCGCAGCCGGCCCAGCAGATGGTCGAGCTTGCGGTCCGACAGCAGCAGCGGATCCCCGCCGCTCAGGAGCACGTCGCGCACCTCGGGGTGCGCTTCGATGTAACGCAGGCCGCGTTCGTATTCGGGATGGAAATTGTAGTCCTGCGCGTTGCTGACCAGGCGGCTGCGCGTGCAGTACCGGCAGTAGGCGGCGCACCGGTCGGTCACGAGGAAAAGCACCCGGTCCGGATAGCGATGGATCAGGCCCGGCACCGGCGAGTGGGCGTCCTCGCCGAGCGAGTCGAGCATCTCCTCCTCCGACACGACCATCTCGTCGCCCCGGGGAATCACCTGCCGGCGGATGGGGCAGTCGGGATCGTTCCGGTCGATCAGATTGAAAAAATACGGGGTGATCGCCAGCGCCAGCCGCTGGTTGGCGAACAGGCAACCCGCCTTCTCCTCGGGCGAAAGCGTCATGTACTGCTCCAGCTGGGCCGCCGTCGTGATGCGGTTCTTCAGCTGCCAGCTCCAATCCCGCCAGTCGGATTCCGGGACGTGCTGCCAGAGGCCCTGGCCCTCAAACCAGAAAGAGCGATCTTCAGTGTAAGACATGGTGCAGGGGCAAAGTGATAAGCCTCCTAACCAATCTGTCAAACGGAGTGTGCAACTCCATCTGACACCGTGGCCTTGCGGCACCCGTCACAGTCTCAAACCGCCGGCTCCGAAACGCGGACCGGTACGATGGCGCAGGCGAGGCCGCGCAGGAAGAGGCGGCGCTGGAGCGCGAATGCGGTGTAGTTGTGGAGCCAGCGCGTGAGAAAGGTCTCCCGCTCGAAGACCAGCTGGCCGGTGAAAAACACCGCGCGGGGATGCCGCGCCGTCAGCTCCGGCAGCAGGCGATCGAGTTCGATCGTCACCTCGTGGCCGACGGCGGTCGCGGCCTCCGCTTCGCCGCCACGCGCCCGCACAAAGGCGACATATTGCCCGCTCTCCCGCGCCACAAATGCCTGCAGCCGCTCGATCTCGTCCGCACCCTTGAAGTTGCCGGCATCGAGCACGCCGATCTGCACGAAGACGAACCGGCCGAAGCCGCCGCCAAACAGCTGGACCGCCCCCAGCAGGGTGTGGAGCCCGAGACCGTTGAAGCCGCTGACAAACACAATCGCCGTGCGGTCCGAGCGCGGCGCGAAATCGCGCGATCCGGCGGGTGCCGGCAGTCGCGCCGCCTCGACGATCGTGTCCAGCCGCGCGAGCTGGCCGCGCACGGCGTCGTAATGGCGGCGCACGGCAAACGCGAGCGCGATGAGCGCCGTGGTCAGGAGCAGCGTCACCCAGCCGCCGCCGTCGAACTTCAGGACCACCAGGGTCACCAGAATGAAGCTCGTGAGTGCCAGTCCCACCGCGTTGACCGCAAGCCGCGACCGCCACCCAGGCTCCTGGCGGCGCACCAGCCACCAGTGGCGGACCATGCCGAGCTGGGAGAGGCTGAAGGTGATGAATACGTTGATGCTGTACAGCACGACGAGCAGGTCGACCGCGCCCCGCGTCAGCAACAGAACGAGCAGCGCCGCGCCGCCCATGATCAGCACGCCGTTGAGGGTGACGTATCGGTCGCTCAGCGCCGTGAAGCGCGTCGGCATCCAGCGGTCCAGCGCCATGTTGGCCAGCACCCGCGGGCCATCGAGGAAGCCGGCCTGGGCCGCGACCATCAAGAGGGCCGCCGCGCTGACTAGGGCGGTCGTCACGAAGGCGCCGCCCGTCCATCCCGGCCAGCCCGCGCACAGGCGCTCGAGCAGAACGGCGTTGAGCGTCTTGCCCGGCGCAGGATGCACCCCCAGCAGCAGATAGGCCACCATCAGGCCGGCGACCATGCCGCCGAGCGAAACGGCCATCAGCAGCATGGTGCGGCGGCCCGTGCGCACCCTCGGCTCGCGCAGGATGGGCAGGCCGTTGCTCACGGCCTCGATCCCCGTGTAGGTGCCGGCCCCCATGCTGTAGGCCCGGAGCAGCAGCGCGAGCACGCCGAATACCCCGATCTCGGCCGACGCTCCGTGCACGGCCCGCACGGTCTCGCCCGCGAGCGCGGCGAGCCCGCTTGCGTGGGTGCCGAACGCATAGACCACCGCAAAGGCGTGCGTGACCAGGAACAAAAGGAACACCGGCGCCAGCACCAGCACCGATTCGCGCACCCCCCGGAGGTTGACGACCATGAGAAACAGAATGCCGGCACACGCCGCGGCCACCTTCCACGCCTGCCAGGCGGGCGGCAGAAAGCTGAACAAGGCGTCCATCCCGCTCGCCACCGAGATCGCGATCGTCAGGACGTAGTCGATGAGCAGCGCCGAGCCCGAGACCACCCCCGCCGTCGGCGAGAGCAGGCGGCTGGCGACCACATAGCCGCCGCCGCCGGTCGGAAAAAGCGCGATGATCTGCGAATAGCTGATGCAGATGATCGCCACCGTGCCGGCCGTCATCAGCGCCACGAACAACGCCAACGCCGGATGGGCAAGCAGCACCTTGTAGGCCTCCTCCGGCCCATAGCAGGATGAGGACAGCCCGTCGGCGCCGAGACCGACCCACGCGAGCAGGGCCACCAGTGAAAGCTTGTGAAACAAGCCGCTTTCGCCGAGGTCGCGCTCGCGACCGATGACGAGGTTCTTGACCGCCCGCCCCAGGGAGTTGCCGTTCATGTTGATTGTCGCACCGTGCCGCGCCGGACCGACCGGCAGCGGCGCCCATCTGTGGGACAACCATGATGACGCGGATCTCGCATCCCAGAGGATCGCCCTTCCCTTTGCCTGCGAGGTTAGCTGACGGGCTCGGCCTGAGAAGTGGCCTGGGCGGAGGTTGCCCACCGCCGTACGCCCCTGCCGCGTTGCCCGTGCCCCGCGGCGTTTGGTTTCCCCGCGTCGTCCTGCGGGAACGCAGGGCGACTTCGGCTGCAGTATTGTCGACGAGCAGGAAATCGAGTTGCCCGGCGCCGTCAATCCGGCGCAGGCACCCGTCACGCAATGTTTTATCCCCTTGCGGGTTGCGTCGACAGATATTCGGCCCGGGTTCCAGCGGATGGGAACCGCCATAAAACCCTTGGCACCCGCAGGGAAAGCTCCTTTCGTCGCGCGCTAGTGCCCACACCACGTTCAGGAGTGCTTGCGCTGGAAGACGGATCGATCTTCCGCGGCCTCGCTTTCGGGGCGGAGGCCACGGTCGAGGGCGAGGCAGTGTTCAACACCAGCATGACCGGCTATCAGGAAATCCTGACTGACCCGTCATACTACGGGCAGATCGTCACGATGACCGCCGTGCAGGTCGGAAATTACGGCATCAACCCCGACGACGAGGAGTCGGCGGGCGGGCCCAAGGTCGCGGGATTCGTCGTGCGCGATCTTTCTCCCGTCGCCAGCAACTGGCGCAGCTGCCAGAGCCTCGACGACTACCTCCGTCAATACCGCATCCCCGGCCTGCAACAGGTCGACACGCGGGCGATCACCAAGAAGCTCAGGGTCACCGGTGCCATGAAGAGCTGCCTGAGCACCGAGGCCCTCTCCGACGAAGAGGCGTTGCGGCGCGCCCGCGCGTGGGAGGGGTTGGTGGGGGTCGACTACGTCAAGGAAGTGTCCTGCCGGGCTCCCTACGAGTGGGATCCCGAGGGTCGCTGGGACCGGCCGTTCATGCTGACGGGCACGAATCTCGTCACCGTGCCCGTGCCGGGGCCCCGCTTCCGGGTCGTGGCCGTCGACTACGGCATCAAGCGCAACATCCTCCGCAAGCTCCGCCAGCACGGGTTCGACGTCTGGGTCGTCCCGGCCAGCGCCCCGGTCGAGATGATTCGCGAGCTCAATCCGGACGGCATCTTCCTTTCCAACGGCCCCGGTGATCCGGATCCCCTGGACTACGCGTACCGCACCGTCGCGCGCCTGATCCAGGAGTATCCCACGTTCGGGATCTGCATGGGCAACCACATGATCACCCTCGCGCTCGGCGCCAGGACCTTCAAACTCAAGTTCGGCCATCGCGGCGCAAACCAGCCGGTCAAGAATCTCGAGTCCGGCAAGGTCTCCATCACGGCGCAGAACCACGGCTTCGCCGCCCGGCCGGAGGACCTCGCCCAGCACGGCGCGACCGTCACGGAGGTGAACCTGAATGACGGCACGGTCGAAGGCCTGCGCCACAATGAGCTGCCGGTGTTCTCGGTCCAATATCACCCGGAGGCCTCACCCGGTCCGCATGACGCCGACCCCCTTTTCGTCGACTTCCACCGGCTGATCGAACGGCGCAAGGCGGGCAAGGTCTAGGCTGGAGGATTCAGGCTGCAGGCCCGATGCCTGCTGGAGACTCCCGCCCTTCGTTCGAGGGCCTACGGCTTCGCGCCTGCCGCCGACGGCAGATGCGCGTCAAACCAGGCTGCCACCTCCGGCGCAAGCGGCTCCAGCCGCACTGCCAGCGTGAGATGGTTGTCGTCGGGCAGAAGCACTCGCCGGCTTCCCGCCGGAGCGGCGGCCAGGAGTCGCTCGCTGTGGATCGGTGGAATCCAGGTGTCCCTCTGGCCGTGAAAAAACAATATCGGCACGCGCATGCGCTGAACGGAGTGCAGCACATCCGCATCGGCCCACGCAAATCCCGCCAGATGCGCCGCCTTCGCTTCGGCCGCGACAAAGGTGGCATCGTCGATGCGCTTCATCTCCCGGGAGAAATACCCGCGGGAGAACTCCATGATCGCCTGCTGGGGATTGCTGTAGGGCTCCAGCGCGACCACCGTCGCCACCCGGGGATCCAACGCCGCCCATTGAAGCGCCACGACTGCGCCGTAGGATATCCCCAGAACTCCGGTGCTCCCCGCGACCACGCCGCGGCGCTCCAGATCGTCCATCACCTGTTTCAAATCCTTCGCCTCGACCGCGCCGAACGTGATCCAATGGCCGGTCGAACGCCCGTGTCCCCGCAGGTCGACGAGAACCGTGCGATAGCCCCGCTGGGCGAGATCGAGCGCCCAGTGGATCATGTACTCCTTCGTGACCAGGATGCCGTGCAACAGCACGATCGTTCCCTTGGGCTGGAGCGTCGGGGCGCCGGCGGACCGGAAGGCCCAGTTGATGCTGTAGGTCAGCGAACCGCTGCCGTTCGGAGCGAACTTCGTCTCGACCGTGTCCTTCAGCTGGTAGTCGCCCGGCTCGATCACGGCGACCGAAAGTTCGGCCGCTGGCGGTCCGACCGGCACCCGCCAGGCCTGGGCGTAGGTCCGGTCGAATCGCTCCGCGACCCTCGGGTCTCCGACGACCTGCGGCACGCTCTGCCGGTTCGGCGCCGTCACCATCCGCCGGGCCAGGATCGAGCTGGCGCATCCGGGAAGAAGGGCCGCGCCCAGGAGGGCGGGAAGGATCGCCGCGCGGACCAGGGGTTTCATGCCGTCAGCTGCATCGGGAAAAAGGCAGCCGACCCGACCCCGCACCGCAATGCCGGAATCCGAACCTCGAGAATCGAGCCGGGGGCTTCCGTCCCCTCCGGCCCCGATTCCCTGCTCATCCCTGCCCCAGCGACTCCTCGAAACGCCTCGCGTCCTCAAGGGTATCGATGCCGATGGTCGGGTCCTCGGTCACGCCGACCACGATATCGTACCCATTTTCGAGGACGCGGAGTTGCTCGAGCTTCTCGATCAGTTCATAGCGGCCCGGAGGCAGCGCAGGGAATCTCTCCAGGAGGGCGGCTTGGTAGGCATAGAGGCCGAGGTGCTTGTAGCAGGGATTGGACGCGACCCACGCGTCGTCGATGGTCAGGCCGAGGTCCCGCGAGAACGGCAGGCGCGACCGGGAGAAGCAGAGCGCCCGGCCGTCGCGCCGCATGGTGACCTTCACCTGGTTTGGATTGTAGAAATCGACCACCCGTTTGAAGGGCGTGGCCAGGGTCGCCATCGGGGCGGCGCCGGCGATCAGCTGCGCGAGCCGGCGGATCTGGCTGCCCGTCACCAGCGGCTCGTCGGCCTGGACATTGATGACGAATTCCGCGCGCACCGAGCGATTCGCCTCGGCGATCCGCTCGGTGCCGCTGGCGTGGGCCGGCGACGTCATGATCGCCTGGAAACCGCGCGCTGTGACCACCTCACGCAATGACTCGTGATCGACCGCAAAATAGAGGGGCAGCTCCGGGGCCTCGGCGGCGATGCGTTCGGCCACCCACAGCAACAGGGGCTTGCCCTTTATCAGGTGCAGCAGCTTGCGCGGGAAACGCGTCGATTCGAGCCGGCAGGGGACAACAATGGCGGTAACGGGCATTTCCAGCGTTCTATGTCATTGGAGATGACTCCGGGCAACGCGGAACGGGGTCCCCGACCGGCAGTTGTTGCTCAAACGATTGGCGTGCCGTATGCTTGGCCTGCAAAAGGACCGGCCCGCACCCGGCCGGATTGGTCGGTTTTTGGGTTGCAAGGCCGGGTGCGGCCCGTCGGAATTCTGGCCCTCTTAGCCGAAACGGACCTACATGGATAAAGTCGAAGCCACACCGAGCACGCAGCAGCACGTCAGGGAGTTCACTGTGCAGAACAAGATGGGCATTCATGCCCGTCCTGCCGCCATGGTTGTACGGATCACCAACAAGTACCGGTGCGACGTGTTCGTGGAAAAAGACGAGGAGCAGGTGAACGGCAAGAGTATCATGGGTTTGATGATGCTCGCCGCGGGCAAGGGCTCGAAGGTGAAGTTCATCGCCACGGGCGACGACGCGCCCCAGATGCTCGCCGAGCTGGAGCAGCTTTTTGCCCGAAAGTTCGACGAGGCCTAGGCCGGGCGCCCCAGGGGGCCGGGCCTACAAGCCGTAGAATTCCCTGGCGTTGGCGGTGGTGCCGCCGGCCAGCTCGTCCAGGCTCACGCCGAACAGACCCGCGCAGTATTCCGCGGTGTGGCGCATGAAGGCCGGCTCGTTCGGCTTTCCCCGCTGGGGCATCGGCGCCAGATAGGGAGCGTCGGTCTCGATCATCAGCCGCTTCAGCCCCTGAACCCGGGCCGCAGCCCGCACGTCGTCGGCATTCTTGTAGGTGATGATTCCCGTGAACGAACCGCGTCCGCCGCGGCGGACCAACTCGTTCATCTCATCGGCGCCCTCGCTAAAACAGTGGAAGACCACCCGGCCCCAGTCGAAGCCGCTCGCGTCGATTATCTCCACGCACTCGCGAAACGCCCCGCGCGAGTGGATCACGGCCGGCACCTCCGCCGTTTTCGCGACCTCCAGCCCCGCCGCGAAAGCCGCGCGCTGCCAGCTGAAGATGCGCGCGGCCGCCGCCGGATCCTTCGGCAGGTGGAAACGATCGAGTCCGATCTCGCCAACCGCCACCGGCCTGGCGACGGGCCGTGCGTCCGCGCCCGCCGCGCCCTGCTCCGCAGGACCGCCCCCGGCGGTCGGAGCTTCCGGCCCGCCCCGCAGGAACCCGCCCATCCGCGCGACGGCCGATTCCCAGTGCTCGTCCACCGAACACGGATGCAAACCCACCGTGTAGTAGACCAGACCAGGGTGCTCGCGGACGACATCGCGATAGAGCCGCCAGTCGTCGGGTTCAGTGCCTACGGCGATCATCGCCTCCAGACCGGCGGCGCGCGCGCGCTCGAGCACCGCGGGCAGCACGCCATCCCGGATGAAGGAATCAAGATGCGTATGCGTGTCGATCAATCCCATCGGTGGTCCTCATTCGGTCCGAACCGGGTCGCCGCGCGCTTGCCCGGCGCCCGGCCGGCTGCGTCCAGAAGCAGAGAAAGCGAATCGGGAAAGCGCAAGTGGAACGATTAGCCCTGCTCAACCGGCCCCACTCTGCAAACACGAATGGGCCCGGGCCGGTCGCATGCGTGCCGCCGTGCCGTCACCCGTGCAGATACAGCGCGCCGTAGCGCTCGCGGAGGTAGCGCAGGAGGTGCTTCGGCGAGAGCGGCTCGCCGGTCACCACCTGGACCAGTTCCCGGGTGTCGTGCCGCCGGCCCTGTTCGTGGATGTTCCGCCGCAGCCACCCGAGCAGCCGCGAGAAATCGCCGCGCGCGAAATCGTCGTCGAGCCCCGGCAGATCGTCCTGCGCCCGGTACCAGAATTGCGCCGCCATCATGTTGCCGAGACAATAGCTCGGGAAATAGCCGAACATGCCGCCCGACCAGTGCACGTCCTGCAGCACGCCCTCGCGATCGTTGGGAGGCGTCAGCCCGAGCAGCTCCTGCGCCGAAGCATTCCATGCCGACGGGAGATCGCGCACGGCGAGCGTGCCGGCAAACAGGCGCTTCTCGATCTCGAATCGCAGGACGATGTGCAGGTTGTAGGTGACCTCGTCGGCGTCGACGCGGATGAGCGTCGGCCGCACCGCGTTGACCGCCAGGTACAGCTCGTCCGACGAAATCGCGCGCAGCTGCTCGGGAAACGCCTCCCGGTAGCGCGGCTCGAAAAAGCGCCAGAACGGGCGGCTGCGCGCCACCTGGTTCTCCCAGAGGCGGCTCTGCGACTCGTGCACGGCCATGCCGACGGCCTGGCCGAGGGGCGTGCCCTGGTGTTCCAGCAGCGTGCCCTGTTCGTACAAGCCATGGCCGGTCTCGTGGATCGCGCTGAACAGCGAGTTGAGCGGGTTCCCTTCGTCGAACTTGGTCGTCATGCGGATGTCGGCGCCGCTGCCCTCGCAGAACGGGTGCAGGGACACGTCGATGCGCCCCCGCCGGTAGTTGAATCCGATGCGCTCGGTCACGGCGCGCAGGAACTCGCGCTGCCGCTCGACCGGGAAACCGCGGAAGATGCCCGGACGCGCCTTGACGGACGACGCCGCGATCGCGCGCACGAGCGGCACGAGCCCGGCCTTCAGCTCGGCGAAAAGCCCGCCGATGACCTCCGCGGTCATGCCGGGGTCGTGCTGGTCAATCATGTAATCGTAGGGCGCGGCGGCGTGGCCCAGGTACGCGGCCTCCTGTTTCGCCAGCTCGAGGTGTTTTTCCAGGAACGGCGCGTAGGTGGCGAAGTCGGACTTCGCCTTGCACTCCGCCCAGGCGTGGAAGGCCTTGCTCCCGTGGCGCGCCTTTTCGCTCACGAATTCGGCGGGCAGCTTGGTGACGCGGTCGTAGTCGCGCCGGCCGTATCTCAGCACGACGCGCTGATCGGGAGTCAACCCGTCGCTGGCGGCCGCAGGGCCCGCCGCCCGGTCCTGGTAGGGCGGGACCGCTGGGCCCGCCGCTTTTTCAAGTTGAGTCATCAGCTCCCCGATCCGCGGGTCGCTAGCCGCGGCATGGTGCAAGTCGGCCATCGCGGCGAGCTGCTCGGCGCGGATATCGGCGCTGTCGGGCGGGAGGTTCACCTGTTCGTCCCAGGCCAGCAGCCCGTTCACGGTGCCGAGGATGTGCGCGCGCTTGAGCCGGGCGACGAGTTCGGTATAGGCGGCTTCAGTTGTCATGCGGCCATTGAATCCCGACCGTCCTCCTTCGCGAGCGCGATCTGGCGCGGCCGATCAAGGAGCGCGGAATTCGATCCGCCTGAAAGGAGCAAACGGAAGACCGCAGCGGAGGAGGGAGCGGGTTCGCCGTGGCAATCGTCAATTGCCACGGATCACGAACCGGCATACACGCGGTGTCACTTGCCCCTGTGTTGAACGACGAAACGACATTCCGGATCGCTTTCTGGGGATTGTTTGGAGCGATGGTTCTCATGCGGTGCGTCTTCGCGCTCCGCGTGCGGCGGGCGGGCGAGCGCCTGCTGCCGGACCGGGCGGCAGTCCGGCGTGAGGGCCGGCCGATCTTCGCGCTGCGGGGGTTCCTGGCCCTGTTCTTCCCGGCGCTGGTGTTTTTCGCCCTCGATCCCCCGTGGTTCCGGGCGCTCGCCTTGCCGCTGCCGGGCTCCCTGCGATGGGCCGGTGTCGGGATGGGGATCGCCAGCCTCGCCCTCTGGACCTGGACGCACGTCGCGCTGGGCCCGCTCTGGTCAGGGCAACTGCAGCTGCGCGAGGGTCACCGGCTGGTGACGTCCGGGCCGTACTCCCGGGTCCGGCATCCGATGTACACGGCGATTTTCGCGTGGATGTTCGCCCTGTTTTTGGTGAGCGCCAATGGGGCATTCCTGGTGGTGGCCATGGGCACGGCCGCGTTTCTGGCGGGCCGGGTGCCACGCGAGGAGCAGATGATGCTCGAGCGCTTCGGCATCGACTACCGCGGATACATGGAGCGGACCGGCCGGTTTCTGCCCTGGTGAGGCCGGGAACTGCGCCGATCGCGGCGCACCGCGGCTGAATGGAGCTGTCTGTCCGCCCGGCGCCGGGGCCATCCGGTCCGGCATTGAATGAATTCCCCTCATGAACGCTCTGAATCCGCTGTCTTCCCTTTCCAGCCGGTCGGCCGCATCCGCATCGGGTCTCCGTTCCGCCGCCCCGGGCCGCGTGGTCGCGGTCCTGGCCTTCCTGATCGCGTTCCTGGCGGCGACCGGGACGGCGTCCGCCGCCGAGATTCACGACGCCGCCGGCACGGGCGATGCGGCCAGGGTCAGGGCGCTGCTGTCGGCGCATCCCGACTGGCTGGATATGCGGGACGGCGACGGCTGGACCCCGCTGCATTACGCCGTTTTCAACGAAGCGACCGCCGCCGTCGATGCGCTGCTGGACGCCGGGGCCGACATCCGGGCAGCCACGAACGAAGGTCAGACGGCGCTCCATGTCGCGCGCAGCCGGGCCGTGGTCGACCGGCTGCTGGCGCACGGCGCCGGCATCGAAGCGGTCAACCGCTACGGCGAAACGCCGCTGCACGTCGCCGCAGGCGCGGGCCGCAAGGAAGTTGCCGAGGCGCTGCTGGCGCACGGCGCCGCGGTCGACGCCCGCAGCCAGGGACAATGGACCCCGCTGCACGTTGCCGTCGTGCAGGGCCACGCGGACCTGGCCGGACTCCTGCTGTCCCACGGAGCCGATCCGCAGGCCAGGGACCGGGACGGCCGGACGCCCCTGATGCTGGCCCAAAGGTCGGGCAGCACCGCGCTGATCGCCCTGCTGTCCCGGCTCGCGGCGGCGCCCGCCCCCAAGGAGAGCGCCGAAGCGGTCGCGGCGCGGGCGGACTTCAACAAGGCGGTCGCGCTGATCGGCCAGCAGCATCCGACCGAAGCCGCGGAGCTCATCGCGACGCATCCCGTCCTCGTGCGGATGAAGAACCCGGGCGGCCGGACGCTGCTGGACTATGCGGCCAGCCGCGACGGCGACAGGGAGGTCGTCGAGTTCCTGGTCGGCCACGGCGCGGATGTGAATGCCCGGGACGACGACAACCGGACGCCGCTCCATGACGCCGCCGCGTTCGGCTGCCTGGAGGCCGCCCGGATCCTGCTGGCCCACGGGGCCGACGCAAACGCCCGCAACAAGTTCGGCCTCACGCCCCTGGTCGCCGCGTCCCTCGCCGTCCGCGGCACCGAAATGGCGGCGCTGTTGCTGGCGCACGGCGCCGACATCAACGCCCGGGACAACAGCGGCGACACGCCCCTGCACGCGAGCGTGTTCAACCGGAACCCCGGGAATTCGCTGACCGAATTCCTGATTGCCCGGGGTGCAGACCTGGGTGCCCGCAATGAACTGGGCCAGACGGCGCTGGCGGTCGCACTGAGGGCCCGTCCGGGCATGGCCAACGTGCAGGCGGTCACGGCGCTGCGCGCGCACCACGCGCCGCAGTAGGCCGGCGGCGTCGGCATCAAAGCGAGAGGCGCTCGGCCGCCTCGGTCAGGCTCTTGCAGGTGACGGTGCGCGGGTGGCGGTGATAGTGAAAAATGGAGAGCAGGTTCATGCCGATGTCCTTCGCGGAATCGGGGATCACCCGCACGACCAGCCCCACCCCTTTTTGCTCGAACAACTCCATCTCTCTGCCGATCTCCACCGCGCAGGCCAGGTCCATGGATTCCAGCCGGCTCAGGTCTGTCAGCAGGCGGAAGCCGCTCGGCAACTCGGCCAGGAGCTTCACGATATCCGCGTGGCCCCGTTCGAGTTCCTTGGCCCCAACGTGCTGAATGAAGCTCAGGTAGAGCAGCTGCTTGGAAGGATTGACGGTCGCCAGAAACATAGCGTCACCGCAATTGAACGGGTGTCGCCAGGAACGCGAAACTAATCCGCGGGAAACGCGATGAGCACGCCGTCGACGCCCGCGCCGATGATATTGCCGGCGGCGAGAACGAGCGAGCCGGTGCAGCCGGTGAAGGTGGCGTCGGCCGGAACGGGTGAGTCGTAGCGCCATTTGACCGCGCCCGTCCGGCGATCGAGCGCGACCACGCCGCCGAGGTGCTTGATCAATGTGCCCGCGATGTTCTGGCCGGCGGTGCCGGCATACACCGTGGTCGCCGTGACGACCGGCGAGCCCCAGGTGAGGCCGCGAACATCGGTGGCCCAACGGGCGCGGCCGGTGGCGGGATCGAGGGCGCTGACCCGGCGGTAGTCGGAACCGCCTATATAGAGCACGCCATCGACGAGCCGCGGCGTCGACTCGACCCAGGAGAACCAGTACGAATCGCGCCACGCCACGGTTCCTTTCGCGGCATCGAGTCCATAGAGCAGGTAATCGCGGCAGCCGACGACGATGCGGTCGCCGGCGATCACGGGGGCGGAGACGATCGATCCGCCCAGCTTGACGCGCATCGTCTCCTCCTGCAGGCGACAGTCGAATCGGACGACGCTGCCATCGATGCCGGCGACGATGAGGTCGTCGCCGCTCAGGGTGACGGGCGCGCAGATCGGCGCGCCGGCGTCGCGACGCCAGACGACTTCGCCGTTGGCCGCCCTGATCGCGTAGAGCCCGTGATCGGTGGAGCCAACGTAGAGAATGCCCCGGCCGTCGATCACGGGCGCGGCCGTGCGGTGGTTGAAGGTCTCGTCCCGCGGGGCGGGTTCGCCGGCGGGTTTCTGGTCATGCAATGGCGTACGCCACCGGAGCGTGCCATTCGCGCGGGCAAGACAGACGAGGTCACAGTGGTCATCGACCAGACAGACGCTGTCCTCGGTCAGCAGCGCCTCGCCATAGAGCGGGTTTGGGCCGTGCCAGGTCCAGAGCCGGCGGCCGTCGCTCGCGCGCACGGCATGAAGGCTCCCATCCACGGTGCCGACGTACACGACGCCATCGCGCGCGACCGGCGAGGCCCAGGCGGCGGCACCGAGCGGCAGCGACCAGGCGGGCGCGGGCGCCGCGGGGTACGGCGGGATGAGTCCTGCCGGCGGCCAAGAGGCGGCGCGGCGGAGTTCCAGGGGAAGTTTCGCGATCGCGAAGGTGCCGGTGAGGGTGTCGCCGCGGCGGGCGACGGTGAGGTTGAACGGTTCGAAGACGAAAGCCCCGTCGCGGATCTCGGCCGGGCCGAAATCGACGCCGTAGAGAAACATCCCGGGAAAGTAGAGGCTGACCGCCAGGCCCCTGCCCGTGCGGGTGAACGCCAGGCCGACGGCCGTGCGGGCGTTGGGGCCGGTGATCTCGCCGAGCCAGACGCCCTCGAAGTCCGCATCCGGCCCAGCGGCCGAAACGCCGACAACGAAAATCAGGAGCAGAATAGTCAGTCCCAGGCCGCGCATGCCCAAGTATGCGCCAGAGCGGGGGCGGACGCAACCGGCTCACCGCTCAGGCGTCCGGAGCCCTCCTGATCAGCCTCCGCCCTGGCCTCGCTGCAGGAATGCCGGGCGGGACGGATCGATCGTCACCCAAGGCAGACGGTCCTCCGTCCAGATTGTCTTGAGCGGCGCGAACGGCGCGGGGCTGTCGAGCGAGGCGATCGTCACGTCGATCCATTCCGAATCGTCGGCGTCGCGAAAGCAGATCTGCGTTCCGCAGCACGCGGCGAAAAGGCGGACCCGGTTGGCGTACGCCACGCGGCGGAGTTCGCCGGACAGGAGCTGAAAGTCACCGCTCCTGACCGAGCCCCACGTGACGAACGGAGCGCCGCTGGCGCGCCGGCAGTCGATGCAATGACAGTCGCACAGGCGCTCCGGCGCATGCGACAGCCGGTAGCGCACGCCGCCGCACAGGCAGCCTCCTTCGATTCTGGTGTCCATGGTTTCCGGTCGAAACAGCCCGTTCGCTGTTTGGAATGGACCGATTTCCACCAGTCAGTCAACCTCGGGAGCTTACCTCTACGGTGCCGTCTCAGCGGCCTTCGGCGGTGAGGATCGGTTGACGCCCGGTCGATGGCGCAGACGCGGAGTCGACGCCATCGAAAGGCGCTTCTGCGGGCACGACCCGCCCGGCGGCGAGGGTGACGACGTGGTCAGCGAGCTGGAGCAGGCGGGGATTGTGGGCGGCGAGCAGGATCGTCGCGCCGGCATCGCGCCGGCGCCGCAGGGCTTCCATGAGCAGTCCCTCGGCACGGGCGTCGAGAGCCGAGCTGGGTTCGTCGAGGAGGAGGACGGGCGACCCGCGGTAAAGGGCGCGGGCGAGCGCGAGGAGCTGGCGCTGGCCGCCGGAGAGATTGGCCCCGTTCTCGCTGAGATGTGTCAGGAAACCCTGGGGAAGCTTCTCGATGGTCGCGAACACGCCGACCTCGCGGCAGATCGCGAGCAGCCGGTCCATCTCCGGCGGCGATTCGTCCGGGGCAAGGTTCTCGAGCACGGTCCCTGCGAGCAGTGTCGTGTGCTGCGGGACAACGGCCAGGCCGCGGCGCAGGCTCGCGAGCGTAAAGTAGGCGAGATCGAGGTCGCCGACGAGGATCCGTCCGGCTGTCGGAGGGTAGAGCCGCTGCAGGAGCGCAAGCAGCGTGGTCTTGCCGCAGCCGGATGCGCCGGCCAGCGCGGTGATCCGGCCGGCGGGCGCGCAAAACCCCACGTTTTCCAGTGTCGCCAGACGTCCCGCGTATTTAAAGGAGACGTTTTCGAACCGGATGCCGGCGACCCGGTCCGCCGGGAACTCGATGATGCCCGAATCCGCTTCAAGCTCCAGGTCCATGGTTTCAAACAGACGGTCGGTGGCAATGAGCGCCTCCTGGATGGCCGTGTTAAGGCCGGTGAGCGCAAACAGCGGCCCGGTGAGAAAGCCGGCGAGGGTATAGGCCGACATGAGCTCGCCGGGGGTCAGCCCTGCATCGAGAACGAGACCCGCTCCCGTCCACAGAAGGACGACCAAATGGACCTGGGTGAGCAGCGTGGCCGCCGTCGAACCGCCCAAGCCGACGATTGCGGCCCGCCAGGTGGTGCGGAGAAGACGCACGAGGCGGGTCTCGATCCGCAATGAGGACGATTCCTCCAAGCCATAGCGGCGAATCGTGCCCTGGGCGTTCAGCGACTCGACCAATTGTGCATCAAAATCGGCTGCACGCTCCATGATCTGCCGCTGCAAAACCCGATTCAGGTAATTGACCACGCAATACACCGCAGTGTTGAACGGCAGGAGCGCGGCCGAAAGCAGCGCAAGCCGCCATGAATAGAGAAACATCGCCGCCAGCGCGAAAACGACAATGAGCGGATTCAGGATCAGGCTCAGCAGCGAGTTGTTCAAAAATTGGCGGATTTTCACCGCATCGGCGACACGCGCCGTTATCTCGCCCACACGCATCGCATCGAAAAACGGCTGCGGCAGTCGCAGCAGGTGGCGGTAATAGGCGAGGATCAGACTCGCATCGATTCGCTGGGCCAGACGCAGCGACAGCAGCGACTGCATGACGCCAAGCACGAGTCTGAATGCGACCACGGCAAGCATGGCCAGCGCGAGAAGGTTGAGGAGCGCCCGATTGCCGTCGGGAATGACGTGGTCGACGATTTTCTGGACGTAGACCGACATTCCCAACGCCAGAATCGTGGAGAACACGGCGCCAACAAAGGCCTGGGCGAATGCGTGCTGGTGCGGCCGCACCAGCCGCCAGAGCCGGCGCACCGGCGAAGTCGTGTGATCGCCGGTTTCGAAGTCGCTCCCGGGCGCAACCAGGATGAGGACGCCCGTCCAAGCCGAGACAAACTCCTGGGGGCTCCATCGTTGCACTCGACCCGCTGCCGGGTCCATTACCTTCGCGTACCTCGCCGTCCATTTGACGAGCACCACGTAGTGCAGCAGGCCCCGCCCGACCAGACAGTGGGCAATGGCGGGAAGCGGGACGTTGACCAACTGGCCGGCCGCGCCTCTGACAGCCCGCGCGCTCAGCCCGACCGCGCGCGCCGCCTCGACCAAGCCGAGGGCCGTGGTTCCCTGGTGGTTGGTCCCCGCCAGCTGCCGCAACCGCGACACCGGCAAAATCTTTCCCGCACGCGCCGCCACATAACCCAGGCAGCACGCGCCGCAGTCCGTCATGTCGCGCTGCCGGAATCTTCGCATCGACTGGAGTCCTGGCGCTTCGTTCGCCGGCGGCCGGCCGCGCCACAATCGCGCGGCAGGCTGCCCCTCCGCCTTTCTGGGGAGAACAACGGGCCCGTGGTCACGCCGGCCTTACGCCACGGGCCCTGCCGCCGAGCTCGCGACGGCTGCCATCGCGAACCGACGCAGCCGCGCCAAAGGGCTCCGTCGCACAAGCGAGGGCACCTGCGACCCAGCCAGGTGCCCTCACGCGATGGATTCATTCAAGGCTAGTTGCCGGCAGCGGCCTGCGCGCCCGCGACGATCGCCAGCAAGAATCCCCCCGGCGGGATGATCATGCATGCCGTCGAAAAGGTCATCGGATTATCATGCACGAATCCCAACGCGCCACCGATGAATTGCCCGGCATCACGCGCAAACGAATCCGATCCGCCGCAGATGCCCGACATCTCGATTTCCGACAAGCCACCCAGGTCACCGAATGTTGTTTTCATGGTCAGTTGTAGGTGTTCCAGCCCTCGACCAAACCTTCCTTGAAATCGCCCCAATCCTTCAAAATGGCGACGGTAACAGCGCCGGCAGTCAGCGGAATCCACCAGAGCATCCCGCCAGTGGTCTCCACGAGTTCCTGATCTTCCATTCTTGTCATGTTGTCCTTTCTATTGCCGATTTTCCTCCAGTCGCCGATTGGATACCGGATCCGGCAAGTTTCGCGATGATGCAAATCTGCAAGCGCTGCGACCCCCGGTGGTGACGGTCTCGCCGGTACCGCCGGGACAGGCCACGCCGGCTTTCCCGGCCAGCCTTCAGCGGCTTCGCCGCAACCCGACAGCGGCCGGCCGGCGGCCGCTATCGAGGCCGGATACGACGGAAGCCCTCGGCGATCCCTTCTTTGAAATCGCTCCAGTCGGTCAGCACGGTCACCAGGGCGGCAGCGGCGGCCAGGGCCGCAAACACGATCAAGAGTTCCTTGATCGTCGGCAGCCGCCTTCGTAGCGCCATGCCGATCGCCGCGACGGCTGCGCCGGCGCCAATGCCGGCGAGCGGTGAAACGATCAGGCACGCAATCACGCAGGCGACGGCAGCCACGCTGGTCAGCGCGCCGTTGTCCCTTCGGTCGTTCTCAACAGTCGTTGGGTTCATAGAAAATGACTCTGGAGGCGTGGCGCGACGCCCGAAGTCGTGGATCCGCCGGAAGCACGCCGGGAAAAGGGGGTCAAGCGACAGCGTCAGCCGTAGCAGTGCTGGAGGGCGCATAGAAGGGCCTGCTGCTGCTGCCGGGCGAACTCGGCGAGCCATTCCGCCAAAATGGCTGAAGGGGCCAGCGGTGGCAGATTATCGGAGGGCATGCCTCCGGCCACTGCGAGCATTTCGATCTGGGTTAGTTCATTCATGCTGATCGACGATTGAGGTTTTGATGTCCCCGGCGCCATGCCGGGAAAGGGATTTGGTCCGTCACGTGGGCGTTGGCCCGGTGCGGGGATCGAGCTGGTCACTGAGGTTCTGGTAGAGAAGCTCGAACAGGCTGCAGCGGGTCACCACGAAACGGGCGGTGAGCGTCATGCCTTTCCGCACGGCGCCCGATCTGCCGCCGGGCAACCGCAGCGTCAGGACGGCCGGACGAACCACCACCTTGAAGGCCGTCTGACGCCCGTCGCTGATGGCGTCGCCGGCCACACTCGCGACGGTGCCCCCAAGCAGGCCCCATCGAGTATGCGGATACGCGTCGATCTGCATCCGGACGGACTGGCCGATTCGAATGAATGCGATGTCACGCGACGGGACGAATACCTCCACGACGGGACTGTCGTCCGGCGATACCTGCCCGAGCGACTGGCCGGGCGCGACATAAGCCCCCTCGGCCAAGCCCGTGAGGCCCTGCACCGTCCCGGCGGCCGGGGCGCGCACGATCCCGAGCGCCCGCTCCTCGCGCAGCCGGCGTTCCTCCGAAATGAGCCCCGTCAGCGCGCTTTGTTCGTCGCGCAAGCGCGCCTGCCAACCCGCCAGGGTCTGTTCGACCAACAGCGCTGCCTCCACCTTCGCGTGCTCAGCCCCGTAACGCACCTCGTCCAGGTCGCGGCGGCTGATCGCACCCTGCTCCGACAGGATCATGGCCCGCTCCAGATCGCCCCGAGTCTTGGCGACCTTCAACCGGCTGGCGTCGCACCGGGCGAGGAATTCGGCATTCTCCCGCAGGAGCACGGAGGTCCTGAGGTCGTTGACGGCATGCGGCGCCGCGCCTGCCGGCAATGCCGATCCCCCGCCGCCATAGGCTGAGGTCAGGATCCCAAGATCCGCAGTCAGGTCCGATCGCTCGCCCTGGAGGGCGCGATTGCGTGCGAGGCGTTCGTCGAGGTCGTGCGTGTCCAGTTCGACAAGGGACTGGCCCGCCGCCACCCGGTCGTTGTCCCTTGCCAGCAGGCGGGCCACCCGCCCGCCCACGGCCGTCTTCAATTCCGTTCTTTCCGTGGCCGGGCGCACCAGGCCGGGTGCCCGTACCGTGATGTCGACCTTCAGCAGGGGCAGCGCGCCGAGCGCGCCCGCCAGGCCTGACAACAACCACCAGCACAGCCAGGGCCGCCCCCGGTGCTCCTCATAGAGACCCTCCACCGTGTGGCGGCAGAGATCGGCCGGAACGGGTTTGGCGGCGGGGCTCATGACCGTCGACGGTGGCGTGTTCCACTTATAAGAAAAGTCTCCGAAATACTTCAAAAGTGGGAAAATATCGTCTTGACGAGTCAAGCCGAATTTGGCCCCTAGCCCGGCCGAGCGGTCGCCGGCGCAGGATGCGCCACGAAGCCGTTCCGGATCGCCCAGTGCACCAGATCCACCGAACGGTGGAGTCCCAGCTTGGCGAGGATGTGCTGGCGGTGCGACTTGATCGTGAGCGGACTCAATCCCACCCGCTCCGCGATCTCGTCGTCAGTGCCCCCCAGCCCGAACACCGGTAGCAGCTCGAGTTCGCGCTCGGAGATGAACTTGAAAAACGAACCGGAATCGGCCCGCATCCGGCGCAGCGCCACCACGACTTCCGGCGGGATGAACCTGCGCCCGCCAGCAATCTCGTCCAGCGCCCGCGGCAGCAGGTGGATCGCCGCCGGCGTCTTCCAGAGCAGACCCGCCACGTGCGCCTGCCCGGCCTGGAACAGCACGGCGTCGTGCGAGCGGGCCGCCAGCAGCAGCAGCCGCGGATGGCACGGCAACCGGCTCAGCTCCCGCGCGAGCGCAAAGCCGTCCGCGTCCGGCAGCGGCAGATCGAGCAGGATGATCCCCGGCTCCTCCGTGCGGGCCAGGAGCCGGCCGCCGGCCGCCGTCGCCGCCGTCGCCAACCGGTCGCATCGCGGCCACGTGCGGGCAGCTCCCTCGACCAGCTCGCACCACGGCGAGTCGTCCTCAATGTAGAGAATCGAAATGCCGTCGCCCATGAACGTTCATCCCGGAAACGTCCTCGAAGAAGCGCCCCCGGGCCGTCAATCGACCTGACCGGACGGCACCCCGCCCCGTGACGCCCGGCGACAGCCGGCCCGCCCGCCGGCGCGCGGCGGGGAGTCGCCGCGGAAGCCGCCAGGCAACGGGCCCTCTGGAACAAAAGCCGTTTTCATCGCTCGGGTCCTTTCGTGTTCCCGATGTATTTCCATTATTTAAAAAGCTCGTCAAACACTTATTTTTGGAGCAGCCGCTGGGTCAGCGTCCTCCGCTTCCGGATCCCGCCGGACCAGTTCAAAAAATCACCGGGCGCCCCGCCTTGCGGCAGGACGCCCGGACCCAGCATAACTGATCACCTACCAAAGGCTCAGTTCGCCTCGATGTGGATGCCGCCGCCCGAGGTGT
>CAZKDK010000007.1:0-34847 GCA_964551145.1 uncultured Opitutaceae bacterium
CGATGAAGCCCGGCACGTCGACGTTGGCCGGGCAGGCGCTCTGGCAGGGCGCGCGGACCAGGTTCGCGCAGACGCCGGCCGGGCAGCGCTTGCCGCGGATGTGCGCCTCGTATTCGTCGCGAAAATACCGGATGGTCGCCAGGACCGGGTTGGGCGCGGTCTGCCCCAGGCCGCAGAGCGAGGTCTCCTTGATGGTCCGGCCGAGCTCCTCGAGCCGGTCGATGTCGCCCTCCTCGCCCCGGCCCTCGCAGATGCGGTTGACGATCTCGAGCATGCGCTTCGTGCCGATGCGGCAGGGCGGGCACTTGCCGCACGACTCGTCCTGCACGAAGTCGAGGAAGAACCGCGCCATATCCACCATGCAGGTGTCCTCGTCCATGACGATGAGGCCGCCGGAGCCCATGATGGCGCCGAGCTCCTGCAGGGATTCGTAGTCGACGGGGACGTTGAGGTGCTCGCGCGGGATGCAGCCGCCCGAGGGCCCGCCGAGCTGCGCTGCCTTGAACTTCTTGCCCCGGGGGACGCCGCCGCCGAGTTCGTAGATGATGTCGCCCAGGGGCGTGCCGATGGGGATCTCGACCAGGCCCGTGTAGCGCACCGCGCCGGCCAGGGCGAAGACCTTCGTGCCCTTCGACCGGGGGGTGCCGTGGGCCGCGAACCAGGCCGCGCCGCGCGTGAGGATCACGGGGATGTTCGCGAAGGTCTCGACGTTGTTGAGCAGGCTGGGCCGGCCCCAGAGCCCGGCCTGCGCGGGAAAGGGCGGCCGGGGCCGCGGCTCGCCGCGCTTGCCCTCGATCGACGTCATCAGCGCGGTCTCCTCGCCGCAGACGAACGCGCCCGAGCCCATCCGGATCTCCAGGTCGAACGCGAAGCCGGTTCCGAGGATGTTCCGGCCCAGGAAACCCCGGGCGCGGGCCTGGCCGATGGCGATGCCGAGGCGCTCGACCGCCAGCGGGTATTCGGCGCGCACATACGCGTAGCCCTGGGCGCCGCCGATGGCGTAGCCGGCGATGATCATCGCCTCGATCACGCTGTGCGGGTCGCCCTCGAGCAGGCTGCGGTCCATGAACGCGCCCGGATCCCCCTCGTCGCCGTTGCACAGCACGTATTTCACGTCGCCCCGGGCCTTGCGGCAGAGCTCCCACTTGAGCCCCGTCGGGAAGCCGGCGCCGCCGCGGCCGCGCAGGCCCGAGTCCTTGACCGCGCCGACCACCTGCTCGGGCGTCATCGCCGTCAGCGCCTGCCGCAGGGCCTGGTAGCCGCCGTGGGCGAGGTAGTCGTCGATGCTCAGCGGATCGATGACCCCGCAGTTGCGCAGGGCGATCTTGACCTGGCGGTTGAAGAACGGGTTGTCCTGCACCCGGGTGAGCGGCTCGCCGGATTCCGCCTTGCGCCATACCAGGGCGTCGACGATCTCGCCGCGCTGGACCGTCTGCTCGACGATGCGGTCCACATCCGCCACGCCGACCTTCTGGTAGAAAATGCCGCCGGGCTCGCAGATAAGCACCGGGCCGCCGGCGCAGGGGCCCAGGCAGCCGGTGCCCACGACCTTCACGTCCGCCAGGCCGCGCCGGCCCAGCGCCTCCTTGAGCGCCGCCTGCACGGAGGTGGATCCCGCGGCGACGCAGCCGGCCCCGGTGCACACGTTGATGCAGGTGACGTTGGGCATGGTGGTCGGATGGCGCGCGCGAAAGGGCCGGATCAGGCCGGACTCATCCGTACTTCTCGAGGATGGCGGGGACCTGGTTTGGCTTGATGCTCTGGTGGACCGCGTTGTCCACCAGGCAGGCCGGCGCGATGCCGCAGGCGCCGAGGCACCGCGCCACCTCCAGGCTGAACTGCCGGCTCGGCGTGGTCTGGCCGACGTCGACGCCGAGGGTGTGCTTGAAGGTCTCGAGCACGCGCTTCCCGCCGCGCACGTAGCAGGCGGTGCCGAGACAGACGCGGATGGTGTGGCGGCCGCGCGGCGTCGTGGAGAAAAAGCTGTAGAACCCGGCCACCCCGGCGACCTCGCTGTATGACTTGTTCAGGCCGCTGCAAATGCGCTTGAGCGCGGCCTCCGGCAGATAACCGAAGAAGCCCTGCGTGATCTGGAGCAGGGGAATCAAGGCCCCCGGCATCTCCCGGTGCTCGGCAATGGCCTGGTCCAGCCGCGCCAGCAGATCGGCTTCGCCCGTCGGCGCAACATCGATGGCACCCTTCCCAGCCGCGGTTTCTCCGGAAGGATGATCGGTGCTCGATGTCACGGCAGGGGTGGGGTGGGCATCCGTCCGCCCCGGGGTCGAAGGGGCGGGCTCGACCGAGTCTGATCGGTCGCAAGGGCTCATGCCAAGCGGCCTCAATGGGAAGCGCTCATTAAAACCGCGCGCCCGGACGGGGATCAGCGCTGCTAATAAAATCCAGTCGTAACAAACTGCGCTCCAATCAATAATGACATCAATCTCGCATCGGCCCGCCGGTTCCGGCTCATCGGAGTCAATCCCGCGCGTCGGCGCCGCGCCGGCCGCCCGGAAACTGCCGTCGGCGTCGGGGCGCTCCTCGGCCTTGCCGCAAGCCGCTGGATCCGCTGACCCGCGATGGCGGCAGATCGTCGCAATGCCGGGCGCGCGGCGGGCGCTTCCCCGGACGAGGCGGCGGCGCCGGCGGACGTGCCGGTTTCACGCTGGAGCGCCGTCGGCTCGGCGGCCATGGAGGCGCTGCGCCATCGCGCCGAACTCGCCGCGTTGGAGGCGGCCGAGGCCCGGGATCACCTGACGGCGACCGGGGCGCTCGTGATCCTCGCGGCGGGCCTGGCGCTGCTGGCCGGCCTGGCCGGCGCGCTGGCGGCGGTGGCGGCCGTTTCCGATCACCTCAACGCAATTGCGCAAGGACGGCTCGTGCCTGCAGACAATCATGAATCCGTCCGCCGATTGACCCGCGACCAGCAGAAGCAACTGCTGGCGCTCGCCTGCGCCGCGGACCGGCTGGAGTGGCGGATCCAGGCAAAGCATCTGGCCGCGACATCGCGACGGTCCGCTGCGCTTGGACGAATGGTGCAGGCGGGCCTGGAGTGGCTGCCCCGCGCGGTTGCCCTCCGGCCCCACCGCACCCCGCCGCGCTGGGGCGGCGCGCTTTCCTGGATTCGCACCGGCCTGGGCTTGTTTTTGTAGCCCGGGAGATCGTACGGCTTGCTGACCTCGCGATACGCCGGCTCACCGGAAGGCGGTGGCTCCGCTGGTGCGATTTGTCGTCCGCGGCCGGGAAAAGACGTGCATTCTGCAGTTCGGCAGGCGCCTGCCGGTGGTGCTGTCCGCGTCGAATGCGATTCTAGTCGTTACCGTGCACACCGTTGGCGCGGGCGGGCCGGCGCTGGCACGGCGGAAGCAACGCCGGAGAGGTCATTCCACTGAAACCCAGTTTGGGAGCGAAAGGCTGACATGTTGCGCTGGAGTTTGATTTTCCTGATCGTGGCGATCGTTGCAGCCGTGCTGGGCCTGACGTTCATAGCCGGGACTGCGGCGGGGATCGCGAAGCTGCTTTTTCTCGTGTTTTTCGTCCTGCTCCTGGCCTCGGCTGTTGCCGGTGCGTTTCGCGGCCGGCCCCCGCTTTGACCGGCGGCCGGTCGGCACGCCGTTCGCGCGCCTCCGCGCGGAGCGACCCGCGGTCTGAATTTGCCCGGATCTGTGAACCGTGTTTCGGTGGATCCGTGCCCGATGCCACGGTCCCGCGCCTTTCGCCGGCGTTCCGCCTCCAGTCGGCGGCGCCGACGGCGGAGTATTGGATCTACGAGGAGGTGCCCGAGGAAGCCGGCCCGTGGCCGGCGATCCTGTTCATGGACGGCGACGACCAGTTCCGGTTCGTGATCGCCGCCTACCGGGCCGGGCGGGCGGCGCACCGCGTGCCGCCGCTGCTGCTCATCGGCGTCGGCTACGGCTCGAGCTACACCAGACCCGGCAACCGGCGCATTCGCGACTACACTCCGACGGCCGTGGCCACGGAGCTGGAAAGCGGCGGGGCCGACGCGTTCGTCGCGTTTCTCGGCGGCGCGCTCTGGCGGGAACTCGCGCGACGGCACGACCTGCGGGCCGACGTTCGCGGGATCGCCGGGCATTCGCTCGGTTCGCTCGCGGCATTGCACGCCTTGTTCCAGCCCCAGCCGTTTTTCAACCGCGTGCTGGCCAGCGCGCCGTCGATCTGGTGGGACGACCGGTCGCTGCTCCGGCTCGCCGGCCGCCTGCAGGGAACCGGCGCGACCCTGCCGGCCCGGCTTTTTCTGGCGGTGGGTGAAAACGACACACCTTCGATGACCGGAGACTTGAAGCTCCTCGAGGATCAGCTCGCGACCCGGCCCTTTCCCGGTCTCGAGGTCATCAGCCGGCGGTACGCGGCGCGCGACCATTACAACGCCCTGCCCGACGCATTCCGGGAGGGGTTGCAGCGGCTGTTCGCCTGAGGCGGAGCCGATCCCGCGCCGTTTCGGAGCCTATGCCCCGGGCTCGGCGGTCTTCGCCTTCGAAGTCTCGACGCGGACATAGTGCAGCACCACCGGCGCAAGCACCAGGCCCGGGATTCCCATCAGCGTCTCGCCCAGAACCAGCGCGATCAGGGTCAGCCACATCGGGTTCCTGATCCGGGCCCCGATGATCCTGCTGTTGAGGAGATACTCGAGCTTGTGGATGACGATCAGGAAGACCAACGCGAGCAGGGCCGACTTCGGGGACAGCGTGAAGCCCACCCCCACAATCAGCGTGTTGCTGCAGATGTTGCCGATGATCGGCACGAGTCCGAAAAGGAAGGTCAGCCCGGTGAGCACCAGCTTGTGCGGGAAGCCGTTCCAGACCAGGAACACGGCGGTGAGGGCGGTGTTGATCGCGGATATCGTGATTTGCGCCCCCATCACGAGGCGGAAGCTCGCAAAGAACGTCTCGAACCGGATTGACAGCTCGCGCACGACGGTTGCGTAAAGGCTGTCCCGCGACTCGTGGGCGTCGATGTCGGACCCCCAGCGGACGCTCAGGAACATGCTCAGGGCCACGACGAGCCCGATGACGAGCAATGCGGCCTGGAAGGCGACCCGCCGCAGGAAATGCCCGACGTTGGCCGGTTTCTCCTGCGCCTTCTTGAGCGTCGCGGTCTTCAGGCTCGCGTAGTCGGTGAACGGCAGCTCGATCCCCTGGTCCTCGGTGTATTTCACCACGGCGGGAATCGCGGAGTCGACGATCGTCGGCAGCGACACGTAGGCCTGCCGCGCGAAAAAGAAGAACCCGCAGCCCATGGCGCCGACAAGGACCAAGTAAAGTGCGGCGCCGATCGCCCGATGCCCGCCGAAGCTGAGCCTCTGCAGCGCGAAATACCCGAACAGCGCGGTCACCAGCAGCGTGCCGAGCTGCAGCCAGCTGATCACCACCAGCGAGACGGCCACGATGACATACGAGATGCGTGCGGAGGTCGTCATTCCTGTTGGAGGACGACCCGATCAGACGCCGATGCCGCGCGGAGGGCAAGCGGGTTGTCAGGCCCGGGCCCGGCGGCCCTCCGGCGGCGCGCGCACCGCGCAGCGGTCAGAATGTCCAGGCGTAGGTCACCGAGAAGACCCCGCGGCCCACGGCGGCCGTGTTGACGATCTTCGGATCACTGCCCTGTTTGATGAAATTGCCGGAGCCCCTGGTGTAGGCGGCGCCAAGGGTGAGTTTCGACTCCTTGGTGATCTGAAACGGCATGGCCACACCGATTAGGAAGTAGTCGCCCCAGTTCTTGACCCGCGGGTCGGCGCCCTTGGCAAAATCGCGGACAATGTAGGTTCCCACCGTGCCCGTGAAGTCCAACTCGGAGCTGATTTCCTTCAGCGGGACGGTATAGGCCGCGTTGAATTCATACGTCGGCCCCTTGAGGACCACATCGTAATAGATCTTCGGCGTGAGCTTCAGTCCGTTCAGTGAGGCGATGGTGTAGTTGAGCGCGATGTTGGGCTCGAACGTCATCTTGAAGAACCCATTGCCTTCGTCGGCGTTCGGGTAGTTGTACCAAGTGAACCCGGGCACGACGCTCACGGCATCATTCACCGCGATCGTGTAGGAGCCGTAGGGATCGATCTCGGGATCGGACTGGCCCACCACCTTGTCCTTCATGGGGAAATTGGACCAGACGCCGACGGCCAGGCTGCCATAGTCAACCTCCACATAAGGTTCAAACGAGGGCCCGCCGAGGCGGTTGCCCCGGAACATGTACTGGCTGACAAACGCAGGCGCCAAAACAACCGTCGCGGTGGGTGCGGCAGGAGCGGGCGCGGCCGGCGCCGGTGCAGCAGGGGCTTCATCAGCCCGAGCCGACGCCACCGACAGCGCCAGGAGGGAACAGAGGAGCGAAGACGTTCTTATGTTCATGATGTAAGGTTAGATACGACGGACGGTAGACGGTCCGCGGAGGTACTCAAGAGCAGATCGCAGGCCAACTCCGAAGAATTTCCCGTTTGTGCACGGGAAGACGTCAAGTCCGGTGCGCTTCCCGACGGAAGCCGTCGGGACGATTTGATCGGCACGCTGGCGCGCGTTTACCGAACCTTCGCGTAGATCAAACAGTCGCGCGGTTCGGGGCCGATGGTCGGGCACACGTGCCAGCGGCGGAGCAGTCCCTCCCTCGCCAGGCCGGCCTTTTCCATCACCCGCGCCGACGCCGGGTTTTCCGCATCGCAAAAGGCCCAGACCCGGAAGAGCGGCGGCTGCGCCAGCGCCCACGCGGCGACGTAGCGAACCGCCTCGGTCATCAGCCCGCGATTCCAATGGGCCCGGCCAAGCACATAGCCGAGGGACGCGCCATGCATGCCAAGGCCGACCCCGACCGAGCCCACGAGCTCGCCGGTCTCGCGGAGGCAGAGCATCCAGGGATAGTGGCCTCCCTCATCGGTTTCCCAGATGCGGACCGCCCCGCGCAGGAATTCGCGCAGCGGCTCGATCGCGGTGTAGTTGCGCCAGGAGAGAAACCGCGTGACCTCGGGATCGGAGGCATAGACGGCGAAGGCCGCCTCCGCGTCGTCGATCCGCGGAAGACGCGCCAGCAGGCGCGCCGTCGTGAAGGTCTCGGGCGGGCGGGGCATGCCGCCAGTCGGCCGCGGCGCCGGCGCGCTGTCAACCGGACTCGGGGCCGCCGGAACCCCGCCCGGTGTCAGGGCTCCGGGAACTGGCTGCGCGCCGCCTGGGCCCAGTTCACAATCAGCGCGCGCTGCGCCGTCGCCAGGCGCGCCTCGGGATGGAGCCAGGTGTAGGAGGCGAGCGGCATGTCCTGCTTGTTCACCAGTTCGGCGATGCCGTCCAGCTTACGGCCGGCCCGTGTCGGGGAATAGGCGGCGAACCGGGAGAAGTTGAGGTGGCCCTTGCCTGCGTTGACGTGGTGGGCGAGCCACCAGCCGACCGGCTCAACGTTCGCGTACCACGGATACGTGGTGCGGTCGGAGTGGCAGTTGTAGCAGGCGTCGACCAGCAGGCGGTGCACGCCGGCCGGCACGGCCACGCGGGAGCCCACATCCTGCGGCCCTTCGGCCGCGCCCAGGTTCTTCGCTGGGCGGATGAACTGGATCGCGATGAGCAACACCAGCGCGATGAGCGCGGAAATCCGCAGGGGGGGTCTCATGGATCGAATCGGGCCGGGGCGGTCGGCGGGGCTTCGGCAGTCGCCTCGTGCACGAGCGCGGCCACCGCCGGCGTCAGCGAAAGGCCCAGGGCGACGCTGCGGGCGGGCGGGCTCATCTTGCGCCAGGTCTTGCGGAGGATGTCGACCAGCTTCTCGCGAGGGTACCCGGCATGCTGCGCCGCGAACGCCGCCAGCTCGTTTTCGAGGAAGACGAGGCAGGCTGCATCCTCGAGCGCCTGGGTGCCGGCGTCCGTCTTCAGGCCCTTCTTGGCGACCCAGCCGGCGATCTCCCCGGCCTCGCCTTCGGGCATGCCCGCCTGCAGGCCCAACTCCCGGGCCCGCGCCGCCTGTTTTCCGTAGAGGATCTGCCGCCAGGCATGGTAACCGGCCCGGCCGGAAGGTTGCGATTCGCGCGGCACCGACCACCGCTCGAGATGCTGGCAGCGTGCGGCCAGCCGCAGATGCGGCGGCGCGGCCGGCACCAGCCGGGCGACCCATGCTTCGATGCGATCGGCGTAGAGCAACTCCGCCGCGCGGCCGTCGGCGGCGCGGTTGGGATCCGCCGCGTGCGCGGCGTCGATCAGCTCACGGGCCCGGGCATGGACATCCATGTTGCGGCGCAATGGAATCGAGACTCGCCCCAACCGCAAATCGCCAGGAATCCGCCCGGCGGATTCCTCAGGGCACCAGCACCGCAGCGCCGGTCAGGCGGCCGTGCCGGAGATCGGCGAGGGCGTCGTTGGCCGCCGCCAGCGGGTACGGACGGACCGACGCCTGCACCGGCACACGCGCCAGCGCGGCGAAATACTCCCGGCCGTCGCGCCGGGTGAGATTGGCCACCGACCGAACCGTGCGCTCCTCCCAGAGCAGCCGGTACGGAAACGCGGGGATGTCGCTCATGTGAATGCCGGCGCAGACGACCGTGCCGCCCCGGGCCACCGCGCGCAGGGCGGCCGGCACAAGCGCGCCCACCGGCGCGAAGATGATCGCGGCATCGAGCGGCTCCGGCGGCGCGGCGTCCGACGGCCCCGCCCACACCGCGCCGAGCCGGCGGGCGAACGCCTGGCCCTCCTCGTCGCCGGCGCGGGTGAACGCGTAGACGCTCCGGCCCTCCGCCGCCGCGAGCTGCGCCAGCAGATGCGCCGCCGCCCCGAAGCCGTAAAGGCCGATCCGCCCGCCCGGGCCCGCGGCCCGATACGCGCGGAAGCCGATCAGACCGGCGCAGAGCAGGGGAGCGGCATGGGCATCGTCATAGGCCGCCGGCAGCGGCAGGCAGTAGCGCGCGTCGGCCACAGCCAGCTCCGCGTAGCCGCCGTCGAGTTGGTAGCCCGTGAAGCGTGCGGACTCGCAGAGATTCTCGCGGTCGCTCCGGCACCAGGCGCACCGGCCGCAGGTGTGCCCCAGCCAGGGAACCCCGACACGCTGGCCCGGCGTCCACTCCGAAACGCCGGCACCCAGCCGGTCGACCACGCCGACAATCTCATGTCCGGGCACGAGCGGGAGCTTCGGCGAGGGCAATTCGCCGTCGCAGACGTGCAGGTCCGTCCGGCAGACCCCGCAGGCGCGCACACGCAGCCGCACCTCGCCCGGGCCGGGCTCCGGTTCGGGCCGATCGCGCGCCACCAACGGCGCCCCCGGCGCTTCCAGGACCATCGCGCGCATGGGACGAGTGAAGCGCGGATGCGCGCGGGGGCAATCCCGCCGTCGGTCGGCGCCCCCGGCCGCCCGGCAGCCGGCAAGGCGAATGTCATCTGTTAAATGACAAGCGGTTTCCGTCCTCGTGCGGGTGTCGTGGTTGCCCATCGGATCAACGACCGGCGTCTCCGAGGCGACCGGAGCGCCTTTGTCATCTGTTAGGTGACAACATTTCCGGACCCGTCCCAGGCGCCGTTGTCATCTATTAAATGACAAACCTGGATGGCGGGCCCCTCGCGGGTGGTCACGTGATGAATGACCATTTCAGGCGGGGGAGAATGTGCCGATGCGGATGCGCCACCCGCCGGTTTGCCGCTTTGCTTTCGGCTCCTGAGGACTAGGGTGGCGGGCGGATCATGCCGGAGATCGTCCTGACCACCCTCAACGCGCGGTACATCCACGCCTCGTTCGGCCTGCGCTGCCTGCGGGCGAACCTCGGTGAACTGCGGCCGCGGTCGGTGCTGGCCGAGTTCACGCTGCAAACGCCGCCGGCTGAAGTCGCCGCGGCGATCCTCGCGCTGCAGCCGCGCATCGTCGGGCTCGGCGTCTACGTCTGGAACGTGACCCTGACGACCGCACTCGTCGGCCGCCTGAAGCGACTGCGCCCGGATCTTGTCGTCATCCTCGGCGGCCCCGAGGTCAGCCATGAGTGCGGGGGGCAGGAGATTGTCCGCCTGGCCGACCACGTGATCACCGGCGAGGCCGACCTCGTGTTTCCGGAGGTGTGCCGGCGGATCCTGATGCGCGCTGGTGCAGGGCGGGGTCTCCTCGGCGCGCCTAAGCCCGGCGAAGGCGGCCAGACCCCGCCCTGTCCTGGGATCCGGCGGGATCAGGAGATCCCGTCCGACAACGGCGGAGGGGATCCGCTCCCGAAGATCATCCACGCGCCGCCGCCCGATCTCGCGGCGGTGGCGCTGCCCTACGACGAATACTCGGCGGAGGACGTCGCGCATCGGCTGGTCTACGTCGAGGCGTCGCGCGGCTGCCCGTTCACCTGCGAGTTCTGCCTGTCGTCGCTCGATGTTCCCGTGCGCACCTTTCCCGCCGCGCCCCTGCTGGCCGCGCTGGACGGCCTGCTCGCGCGCGGGGTGCGCCATTTCAAGTTCGTCGACCGCACCTTCAACCTCGACCTGGCGGTGAGCCGCGGGATCCTCGGGTTCTTCCTGGCGCGGCTGCGGCCGGGCCTGTTCCTGCATTTCGAGATGATCCCCGACCGGCTGCCGCCGGACCTGCGCGCGCTGATCGCGCGTTTCCCGCCCGGCGCGCTGCAACTCGAGATCGGCGTGCAAACCTTCGATCCGGCGGTGGCGGCGGCGATCCGCCGCCGCCAGGACTACGCGAAGCTGGAGGACAGTTTTCGTTTTCTTCGCGCCGAGACCGGTGTCCACGTGCACGCCGACCTCATCGCGGGGCTGCCGGGCGAGTCGCTGGATGGTTTCGCGGCGGGCTTCGACCGGCTGGTGGCGCTGCGGCCGCAGGAGATCCAGGTCGGCCTGCTCAAGCGGCTGCGCGGCACCTCCATCGGCCGGCATGACGCGGAGTGGGGAATGGTCTATGCGCCCGAACCGCCCTACGAGATCCGGGAAAACCGCCTGATCGACGCCGCGGCCATGCAGCGGCTGCACCGCTTCGCCCGCACGTGGGACCTCGTGGGCAACAGCGGGCGCTTCGTCGAGACGACTCCGCTATTCTGGTCCGGCGGCGCATCGCCGTTCGCCGGGTTCATGCGGTTCAGCGACTGGTTCCATGCGCGCGAGGGCCGGCTGCACGGCATTCCGCTGCCCCGGTTGATCGAGGCGGCGTTCATCTGGCTGACCGAGGAGCGGGGCCTGCCGCCGGCGGCCGTCGCCGGGGCCCTCGAGCGCGATGCGCAACGGGCCGGCTGGACGGAATGGCCGGCGGGCGTCAGAGCCCGCCTGCCGCGCGCCGGGGCGCGCCGCCCGGTGCCGGTAGGTTCCACCCGCACGACCCGGCGCCAAGGCCGCCATCGCGGCACGGCCGAAGGACGGGTTTCGGCCCATCAGGGGAAATCCGCAGACCAGCCGGTCGGCGGGGCGGCCGGCGCATCCTGACCGGAAGCGCGGGTGGGCGATCAGATTCCCGGCTGCGTCACCAGAGCTTCTCGTCCAGCAACGCGAACAGCGCCTTCTCGTCGATCCGCTCCTGTTTCATCGTGTCGCGCTCCCGGATCGTGAAGGTGCCGTTGGCCAGCGTATCGAAGTCGATCGTGACGCACCACGGCGTGCCGATCTCGTCCTGGCGGCGGTAGCGGCGGCCGACGGCGCCCGACTGGTCATAGAACGAGACGACCTTGCGCTGAAGTTTGGCGTGAAGCTGCTGCGCGAACGCGACGAGTTCGGGCTTGTTCTTGACCAGCGGCAGCACGGCGACCTTGACCGGGGCGAGGCGGGGGCTCAGCCGCAGCACGACGCGCTTCTCGAGCTTGCCCTTCTCGTCGGGGGCCTCGTCCTCCGCGTAGGCGGCGCTGAGCGCGGCGAGGAAGATGCGGTCGACGCCCACCGAGGGCTCGACGACGTGCGGCACGTATTTCGTCTTCGTGGTCTCGTCGAAATACTCCATCGATTTTCCGCTGAACTTCTGGTGCTGCGTCAGGTCGAAGTCGCCGCGCGCGGCGAAGCCCCACAGTTCCTGCACGCCAAAGGGGAACTGGAACATGATGTCGACCGTGCCCTTGGAGTAGTGCGAGAGCTTCTCCTTGGGGTGGGCGTACTCGCTGAGCAGCGCGCGCGGCACGCCGACGCTGTCCAGCCACGCCAGGCCGGCGTCGATCCAGCCGCGGTGGCACTTCTGCCAGTCGGCGTCGGGGGCGATGAAGTACTCGATCTCCATCTGCTCGAACTCGCGCGAGCGGAAGGTGAAGTTGCGCGGGTTGATCTCGTTGCGGAACGCCTTGCCGACCTGGGCGATGCCGAACGGCACCTTCACGCGGCCGGTATCGAGGACGTTCTTGAAGTTGATGAAAATGCCCTGGGCGGTCTCGGGGCGGAGGTAGGCCACGGACGTCTCGTCGCGCAGCGCGCCGACGTACGTCTGGAACATCATGTTGAACGAGCGGGGCGGGGTCAGGCTGCCCGGCTCGCCGGTCGCCGGCGAGGGGATGAGCGGGATTTCCTCGGGCTTGGCCGCGGTCATGTCGCGGACCTGCAGCGGAAGCAGCCGGCCGCGCACCGCCTTCTTGCGCTTGAGCAGCTCGGCCTTCTCCTGGAGTTCCGCGTCGGTGCGGTCGCCCTCCAGGGCCGACACATACCCGATCACCTGCTGGTCGCCGCCGCCCTCGGCCTCGACGATCACGGCCGCCAGGAACAGCTGGTCCGCCCGGTAGCGCTGCTTCGACACCTTGCAGTCGACGAGCGGGTCCGTGAAGTTGTCGACGTGGCCGGAGGCCTTCCAGGTGGTCGGGTGGTGGATGATGGAGGAATCGAGGCCGACCATGTCGTCGCGGCGCTGCACGAAGTCGCGCCACCACGCGGCCTTGATGTTGTTCTTCATCTCCACGCCGAGCGGGCCGTAGTCGAAGAAGCCGTTGAGGCCGCCGTAGATGTCGGAGGACGGGAAGATGAATCCGCGGCGCTTGCAGAGCGACACGAGGGCATCCATGAGGTTGGCGGGGGCGGGCGGCGTGGCCATAGGGAAGGCGAGCGTGCCGGCCGGTTGGCCGCTGGTCAATTCCGCGGTTGCGCGGCGGGCGCGGGATGGGCATGACCCCACTCTTTCGATGAGAATACTCCTGGCGATTCTGGGCACGGCGGGGCGGGTGGTCGCTTGGGCGCCGTCGCGGGCCACGCGGGATGTCACTGCCGGCAATCCGCCGCAGACGCGCGACGGGAAGTGAATTGCGAACCAGCGGAGATGCTCCAATGACGATGCGGATATTACTGGCCGGCTGCCTTGGGCTGATGATCCATTGCGAAGCCAACGCCTCCGAAACGGGGGCCAAACCGGCGCTGGCGGCGGACATGGGCGCACCGATCGCGCTTTCATGGGTGCCGCCGGTCTATCCGCCGGAGGCGGCCGCGCGGAAGCTCGAGGGCCGGGTGAAGGTGCGCTTCATCGTGGATGAAACCGGGGCGGTCACCAAGGCGCGGGCCCTGCAGTCGTCGGACAAGGTATTCGAGGACGCGGCGGTGCAATCGGTGCGGCAATGGAGGTTCGAGCCCGCGATCGATGAGGGCCGGAAGGTTGCCCGTTGCATGGACGTGGTGCTGCCGTTCCGGCCCGCCGACCTGAAACGCCGCGACGCGCCGTCGTTTCCGCCGGCGGAGGTGAGCCTGACCCTTGCCTGCCCGCCCTTCGAAGCGGCGACGAAGACGGCCGGCGACGATCCCGAATATCCCGACGCGCTGCTGCCGCGGCATTTGCCCGGGCAGGTCGTCGTCCGCTACACGGTCGATATCCAGGGACGCATCCACGGCGTGACGATCCTCGGCGCGACGCACACCGAGTTCGTCCGGCCGGCGCTTGCGGCACTGGCGTCATGGACCTTTCAGCCGGCGAGGCAGGGCGACCTGGTCCTGCCCGAACCCCAGAAGGCATCGGTCGCGTTCGCCACGATCGACGCCAAGCCGGTCGATCTGCTCGCGGCCAACGGCGTGATGCTATCCAGGCAGCAGGAAACGGACGTGGCGACCCTCGACACCCTGCCGGCGCTGCTGATCCTGGTCGATCCCGTGTACCCCTACGATTTGCTGCTGGCGGGCAAGACGGGCGATGCGGAGGCCGAATTCGTGATTCGCGAGAACGGAAGCGTCGAGGGCGTGGCGGTGCGCAGCGCGACCGAGCCGGCGTTCGGCCGGGCTCTCGCGGCCGCGCTGGAATGCTGGGCTTTCAGCCCGGCGCGGAAAGGCGGGGAGGGCGTGCGGGTCAAGGCGACGTGGCGCTGGCATTTCGGGCCGGTCGAGACTCCGGGCGTGAGCTGGCCGCCGGGCCGCCTCGTCGAGCGCCTGCGCAGCGGCGACACCGCCGGCATGGCGCCCAAGGGGCTCGACGCGCGGCCGCGTCCCCGCTATCAGCCGCCGCCTCAATATCCCCTGGGAATCGAGGGCGCGAATCTGGCGGGCACGGCCGAGGTTGAGTTCATCATCGACGTCGACGGCCGCTGCCGGCTGGCGCGGATCGTGTCTGCCAGCGACGAACGCCTCGGCTGGGCGGCGGCGACGGCGGTGGAGCGATGGGTCTTCGAACCGCCCACCCGCGGTGGCCAGGCGGTCGACGTGCGCTTCAAGATCCCCTTCGATTTCCAGCCGCCAAAGTGACCGGCGGTTGACGCGCAGCGGGCGCGCAGGCAGGGTGGGCGGCCACCGCCTTTGACCATGAAGCTCACTTTGACGCAGAAGGAGTACCAGCGCGTGCTCGAACTCGTGCACCTCGGCATGTGGGTCGTGACCGCCTACCAGGGCGAGGAGACGGCCGCGGCCAAGCGGTACTTCGACCTCGACCAGAAGCTGCTGGACCTGGCCACCGAGGCGGGCGTCGCCGACCTGGTGGAAAAGCGCCCCGACGGCACGCTGCAGCCCGCGCCCAAGCTGGCCGACGACGAACGGGTGCGGGAGATCCAGGGCGATTTCACCAACGACGCCTTCTGGCACGAGCTGGTGGCGCGCCTGGCGGAGCGCGACTACTCCAGCGAGCAGGCCAGGCGTTCGCTGTCCGATGCGCCGGGAGTGGAACCCCCGCCCACCGCCGAGGAGCGCATCAAGGAGCTGGAGGATGCCAACTGGAGCGAATTCGAAAAGAACGACCTCGCCAACGTCATCGTCCTGCGCGGCGGCGGGAAGGGTTAGTCAGAGGCACAGAGGACAGAGGCCTCTTTCTCTTAATCTTTCTCTTGGATCTGTCCGGAATCTGTCGTCCGTCAGAAGTCAGCGGTCAGTGGCTGCGAGCGCCCAGCGAGCGGGTCTTGGATCCCTCCCGCCCGGACGCTGATCTCGGATTTCGGACAGATCCAAGAGAAAGAGAAAGATTAAGAAGTAAGAGAGGGCTGCCTCACGAATAGTCGTGCGAGGGCTGTTCGGGCAGGCCGATGCCGGGCATGGCGGCGATGGCCTCCGCCACGACGTGGATCACCCCCTGCTCGTTCTGGACGCGGCCGGTGATGACGAGCGCCGGCTCGAGGTTGATGACGAGCCGCGCCTGCTCGAACAGCTTCGGCCAGACGATCGCGTTGGCCAGCCCGGTCTCGTCCTCCAGCGTGATGAAGCACACGCCCTTGGCCGTGCCGGGCCGCTGGCGGGTGATGACGGTGCCGCCGATCCTGACCCGCTGCCCCTGCTGCGCCCGCGGCAGATCGGCGGCGGGCCACAGGTCCGGCAGTTGCGCGCGCCAGAGCTTCATCGGATGCGCGCCCGTGGTGAGCGACAGGTGCGCGTAGTCGGCCTGCAGCCGCTCCAGGAGGGTCATGCGCTCGAGGGGCGAGCCGGCTTCGGCCGGCGCCGGCGTCCCCGCGTCCGCAGCCGCCGCGGCGTACCGGAACAGGTCGTCCTCGGGATGCTGTTCCTCGACCTGCCAGAGCGCCGCCCGCCGGTGGCCGGCCAGGGCGTTGAGCGCGCCGGCGCCGGCGAGCGCCCGCCGCTCGGCCGGATTGAAGGCCGTGCGCCGGGAGAAATCCTCCAGCGACGCGAACGGCCGCTGGCGTCGCGCGGCCACCAGCGCGGCCACCGCCGCGGAGCGGAGGCTGCGGATCGAGGCGAGGCCGAGCCGGATCGTGTCATCGCTCTCGACCCGGCACGACTCGTCGGAGGACTGCACGCACACGGGCAGGACCTTCACCCCGTGCCGCCGCGCGTCCTGGACGAGCGACGCCGGGCTGTAGAACCCCATCGGCTGGTTGTTGAGCAGCGCGGCGAAAAAGGCGGCCGGCCGGTGCACCTTGAGCCAGGCCGACGCGTAGGCGATCAGGGCGAACGAGATGGCGTGGCTCTCGGGGAAGCCGTAGAGCGCGAACGACGCGAGCGACTTCAGGATGTACGCCACGGCGTCGTCCGCCACGCCGTTGCGCTTCAGCGCGTCGCCCAGGCGGGTCTTCATCCGGTCGAGCCGCTCCTGCGACCGGGTGAAGCCGATGGCCCGGCGCAGCTCGTCGGCCTCCGCCGCGCTGAAGCCGCCCAGCTCCATCGCGAGCCGCAGGATCTGTTCCTGGAACAGCACGACGCCCAGCGTGCGCTCCAAGATCGGCCGGGCCCGCTCGTCGGGGTAGGTGACCGGCTCGGTCCCGGCGCGGCGCCGCAGGTAGGGGTTGACGGCGTCGCCCTGGATCGGCCCGGGCCGGATGATGGCGACCTCGATGGCGAGGTCGTAGAAAGTTTCCGGCTTCATCCGCGGCAGGGTCGACATCTGCGCCCGGCTCTCGATCTGGAAGACCCCGACGGTGTCGGCCGTCTGCATCAGGCGGAACGTGGCGGGATCGTCCTTGGGCAGCCGCGCCAGGTCCACCGCCTGGTCGCGCTGCGCGCAGAGGGTCAGCGCGTCCTGCAGGACCGCCATCATGCCGAGCCCGAGGAAGTCGACTTTGACGATGCCGAGGTCCTCGCAGTCCGACTTGTCCCACTGCAGCACGGAGCGGCCCGGCATGCGGGCGTTCTCGAGCGGCACGAACCGGTCGAGCGCGCCCATGCTCAGGACCATGCCGCCCGAATGCTGTCCCAGGTGGCGGGGCAGGCCGTAGACCTGCCGGCAGGTCTCGAGCAGCGCGGGCAGCCGGGGATGGCCGGCGGCGACGCCGGCCAGCTTCAGCTGCTCCGCCAGCGGCAGGGTGTGCGGGTAGTCGCCGCCGTGATACAGGCTCGAGAACCGGTCGAGCACGTCGTCCGGCAGCCCGAGCACCTTGCCGACCTCGCGCATGGTGTTGCGGCCCTGGAAGGTGATGACGTTCGCGGTCATGGCCGCCCCGCGCCGGCCGTAGCGGCGGTAGAGCTCCTGGATCACCTCCTCGCGCCGGTCGCCGCTCGGCAGGTCGAGGTCGATGTCCGGCCAGTCGGTCCGGCCCTCCGACAGGAACCGCTCGAAGAGCAGCTTGCCGCCCACCGGGTCGACCGCGGTGATGCCGAGGGCGTAGCAGACCGCGCTGTTGGCGGCGCTGCCGCGGCCCTGCACGAGGATGCCCCGCACCCGGGCGAAGGTGCAGATGTCCCAGACGATCAGGAAATATCCGGCGAAGCCCAGCTTCGCGATCAGCGCCAGCTCGCGCTCGAGCTGCCGGCGCACGTCGCCCACGACCGAGCCGTAGCGCTGCTGCGCGCCGAAGAACGTCATCGTGCGCAGGAAGGAGTCCTGCGTCTCGCCCGCCGGCGCGCCGTAGTCGGGAAACCGGTACCCGAGGTCCGCCAGCGTGAACGCCAGCCGCCCGGCGAGCCGCTCCGTGTTGGCCACCGCCTCCGGCAGGTCGGCGAAGAGCGCCGCCATCGCCGCGGGGTCCTTCAGGTGCCGCTCGCGGTTGCGCAGGAGCCGCCGGCCCGCGGCGTCGAGCGTGGTGTGCTCGCGCAGGCAGGTGAAGACGTCGACCACGCGGGCCGCGTCCGGCGTGGACTGCCGCACGCCGTTGGTGGCGAGCAGCGGCCGCCCGTTCGCCCGCGCCCAGTCCACCAGGAATTCGTTCTCCTCGTCCTCGCCGGGGATCAGGTGGCGCTGGAGTTCGGCGTAGAGGGAGCCGGGCCCGAAGATCCGGTCGAGCCGGGCCGCCGCCTCCGCCGCGGCCGCGGCGCCGCGCCCGCGCCAGGCGCGCCGCACCGGGCCCTCCTCGTCGCCCGTCAGCGCGACGAGCCCGTCCGCGGCCCCGGCCAGCTCGTCCCAGCGCACGCGGCCCTCGCCCTTGGGCGCGCGCAGGTGCGCGGTGGTGAGCAGGGCGCACAGGCCGCGGTAGCCCGCCTGCGTCGCCACCAGCACCGGCACCACCGCGCCGTCCTCCATCGTCAGCTCGCAGCCGACGAGGGCGCGCAGACCGAGCTCCTTCGCGGCGCCGTGCAGCCGGACGGCGCCGTAGACGCCGTCGCGGTCGCACAGCGCGAGCGCGGGCAGTCCGAGCCGGGCGGCCTCGGCGGCCAGCGACTCCGGCAGCGATCCGCCCCGCAGGAAGGAGAACGCGCTGGAGGCATGGAGTTCGACGTAGGACATCGGAATTAGTCACAGAGGGCACGGAGCCAGGCATGAGCTCACGGAGCAGCGGAGAGTCATTCGGGACCGTCGCCATCCGGCGTGGAGGGCGAATCTCCCCGCCTCTGCCAAAGCTTCTCCGTGCATGACTCCGTGTCCTCTGTGCCTTGCTCTGTGATCTCCGTGTCGTTTGGGTCCATCTGGTTCAGTCCAGCAGTCCCTCCACCGCCCAGCCGTCCGCCGTGCGGGCGAGCTGGTAGATCCCGCCGCCGGCGAGCTCGATGTGCCAGGTCTCGACCGCCCAGGCCTCCGGTTTCCACCAGTCGCCCGCGGCGCGCCAGGGCCCCGCGGCGGCGCGGATCGCCCCGCGCACCGGGGCGCTCGCGAGCGCGACGGGCCGGTCGGCCGCCAGCTCCACCTGCGCCGCCGCCGGCGGCCGGAAGCGCCGCAGGACGGGCCCGCGGGGCGGATGCACCGGCGGGGGCGCCGGGGCCGGCACGGTGTCGGCCGGCCGCTGCAGGGTGAACGTATCCGGCCGATGGGTATCGGCCATGACGGGCGTGCCCACGCGGTCGCCGCCCACCAGGGCGCCGAGGCGCGCCAGGGTTTCCCAGAACCGGGCGGGATCGCGCAGGCCGGTGTCGAACAGGCCGTCCTGCCGGGCCGGCGCCCGGACCGGCGCGGCCACGAGGCGCACCCCGGCGACGCGGGCCGCGGTCCGCACCGTCTCCAGGTGCGCGAGCAGGACGCGGAGCCACCGGTCGACGTCGCCGTCCGGCTCCGGCAGGGCAAACTCGCGCCGGTAGTCCGTCTCGTCCTCCAGCCGCAGGGTGAGCGCGAGGGTTTCCGCGACGCAGCCGGCGGCGCGCAGCTCGAGGGCGATCCGCTCGGCGAAGCGGCGCAGGCGGAAGAGGAGCGGCTCGACCGATTCGACCGGCGGCTCGTAGCTCCATTCGGCGGCGAAGGTGCGCGGCAACTCGGCGAGCCGGAGCACGCGCGCGGTCTCGCCCGCCGCCCGTTCCCACAGGGCGACCCCCTCGAGCCCGAGCCGGCGGCCCACATCGGCCTTGGGCAGGGCCGTCAGCGCGCCGAGCGTGCGGATGCCCCAGCCCTGCAGGATCTTCGCGTGCAGGGCGGACGGTTCGGCGGCCGCGAGCGGCAGCGGCGCGAGAAAGGCGCCGGCGTCGCGGACGATCCGGACCGGCTCCGCGCCCCGCGCCGCGTAGGCCGCCAGGAGGGGAGTCGCCGCCGCGCCGATTCTCGCCGGCAGGCCCAGGCGCGCCAGCTCCGCGACGCTGCGGCGCATCTGCGCCTCGGTGCGCGCCGGGTCCGCGCCCTGCAGGTCGACGGTGCAGCAGCCGGCGGCCGTGTGCTCGACGCGCGGCGCGAGCGCGAGCGCCGCGGCCAGCAGCAGGCGGCCGGCCTCCAGCTCCGCCGCGGGATCGCGCACGCGGAGCAGCAGGCCCGGGCAGCGGGCCATGGCGAGGGTGACGGGCAGGCCGGGGGTCACGCCGCCGGCCGGGGGCGCGGCCTCCGCCGAAACCTCCGCGACCACGGCCTTGCGGCCCTCGCCGGCGATCAGGGCGACGGGGCGGCCGGCGAGCCCGGGATCGCTCCGGCGCAGGGCGTGGAGCGCGAAATCATCCACGCGGAAGACGGCGTAGTTCATCCAGCCAGCTCCCCGGTTTCGGCGGCGGGCGGCTGGCCCGTGGAGCGCGCGACCTCAACCGCGAGGCCGGCCGCCACGGCGGCCCGCGTCCGCCGGCCCTGCGCCAGGGTCAGGGACGGGTGCAGCACCAGCCGCCAGGGCGCCGCCGGCACGAGCGGATGCGGCGTCAGCACGAGGACGGCCGCGGCCCCGCCTTCCGCGGCCCGCTGCAGCCGGTACCAGGCGGCCGCCGGCTGCCGGCGCAGGGCGCGCACCGGCAGGCCCAGCAGGTCGAGCGCGATCACGGCGTAGTTGCTGTCGCGCACGAGCAGGTCGCCGGCGGCCAGCGCCTCGGCCGCGCCGCGGCAGCGCACCCAGACGAGGTGGCGGAGCTGGTCGGCCGGCACCGCTTCGGGGGCGAAGCCGTCGGCGCCATCCACGAGCGCCAGGCGCTGCCGGGCGGCGCGGGTGGAGGCCAGCAGGCCGGCCAGCACCAGCTGGCTGCCGCCGCCCGGCGCCGCGGCCACGCACTCGGTCAGCCGCCCCGCGGCCAGCCCCCCGCCCAGGGCCTCATCGACCGCCGCGATCCCCGTGGAAACACCCCCGGCGGCTTTCCGGGTCCTTTCCGGGAAACGCGCGGCCAGCAGCGACCGCAGGGCGGCGAGAGTGGCGGGGGCGGTGGGCACAGCGAAGCGCCATTTAATCAGCTTCCGGATTTTGGCGCAGCCCTGCGGTCTGTCTGCCAGCAATCGCTGAGCCGGGCGCTTCGCTTAATGTCCGCTGCGCGGACATGGGTGAGAGAATAAAGATCGGAGTCATCAAAAAAACCCGGCTAGGAATTTGCCGGACCCCGGTCCGGCAAATTCCTGCGGATCACCCCGACCAGCACGCCCTGGCATTCGAGGCGCTGCTCGGGGACAATGTCCCGGTAACGTTTGTTCTCAGCCCGCAGCACCGGCCGCCCGCGGACGTGCACGAGCCGTTTCAGGGTCGAGTCGGTGCCCTCGACCAGCGCGGCGATGATGTCGCCCGGCCGCGGCTCCCGCCGCTCGAGGACGGCAAGATCGCCGTCGAGGATGTGGGCGTCGATCATCGAGTCGCCCCGCACCCGCAGGGCCCAGAGGTGGGGCGGCTTGAGCCGGCGCACCCCGAAGACGCGGGGATCGACCGCGACGGTCTCGTCCGGGGCCTCCTCCTCGGCGGCGGGCGGGCCGGCGGGAATCGCGCCGTAGACCGGGAGTTCGAACAGGTGCGACTGGACCTCCCGGGCCTGCAGGCCCCACTTGCCATCCGCGAGCTTTTCGAGCTGGCCCTTGCGGGCCAGCGCGCGCAGGTGGCCCATCACGGTGTTCTGGCTCGCCACGCCGAGGTGCCGGCGGATCTCCCGCGTCGAGGGCGGCACGCCCTGGGCGGTCTGGTACTCCCGGATGAAATCGAGGATCTGTTCCTGGCGTTCCGTCAGCATGGTATCTGTTCAGTTGAACAGTGTTCAGTTGAACAGGTTTCCGGGGAAAAGCAAGCTACAGGGCCGGCCGGCTGGGGATAATCCGCCCTCCCGGTAGGGCGCGCCATCCGTAGCGCGCCGATCCGGCGGATCAGGATGCCGGCGGATTAGGGATAATCCGCCCTACCGGTGGGGCGCGCTATCCCTAGCGCGCCGATCAGCCCTCCGGTATCCAGACGTATTTCCAGTCTTCCGGCTTCGCCACCAACCCCTTCCGAACGGGATTCAGTCTGATGTAATGCCATTTTTGGTCAGCGCTTTCGCGTGATCGCAGGCGGTGATCGAAAAAGCCGTCCTGCCAGACCACTCCCGCTTGCTTCGCGACAAACCGTTTCCAGTCGCGCAGGACTCCGCAAATCCCCGTGACTTCGCGAAAACTGGCGAGGGCGTGCCAATGATCGGGCATCGCGAGGAATAGGTCCACCCACCACTTTTCGGCCGCAACGTATTGTTCTATCGCCGTGGCGAGCACACGGAAGACCTCAGGTCGGTCCAACTGCGATCGACCGCGCACGGCACAACACACCGTCAAAAAGAACTTCGAATCGTTTCGGACCCATGCAGGCGGCGTGTGCGGCAGGCATTTTCGCTGGGGGAAAGGATTCACGTTGGATAGTTAATATAATGTCGGAAATATTCCACAATATATTAATCGGCGGATTAGGGATAATCCGCCCTACCGATGGGGCGCGCCGCGGATGGCGCGCCGATCCATCGCTCAACCCAGCGGCAGCTCGGGCGCCGGCTCTTCCGGCGGCGCGAGGCATTGCGGTCCTTCGTTGCGGCTGTTGCTCACGAACCGGCTGACCGGGCGGACCGTCATCCGGTCCGCCGCGAGCGGCCGGGTCAGAGCCTGGAATTCCTCATCCGGCAGCGGCTGGTCGCCGATCCATCGCGCCATCGTCCCGGCGGTCAGGATCACCGGCATGCGGTCGTGAATGGGGCGGACGAGTTCGTTCGGCCCGGTCGTCAGCACGGCGAAGGTCTCCGGGATCCGGTCCGATGCCGCGGTCTCCCAGACGCCCGCGAAGGCAAAGGGCTGTTCGTCCCGCAGCATGAACAGGTGCGGATGCTTCCGCCCGCCCGCGTTCTTCCATTCATAGAATCCATTGGCGGGCACGAGACACCGCCGCTGCGCCGCGGCCTGCCGGAAAGCCGCCGAGGTCGGGGCGGTCTCGGCCTTGGCATTCGGCAGCATGCGCATCTTCGGCTTGCCGCGCTCGTAGAACGGCACGTATCCCCACATCATGCCGCGCACCTCCGGTCCCGCGGCGCCCAGGGCGACGACCGGCATCACCTGGGTCAGGGCGACATTGTAGCGCGGCCGGGCCCACTCCGGCGGCGCCAGCCGGCGCGACAGCGCCTGGGCGATCGCCGCCAGCGCGGCATCCGTCTGGTGCAGCACATACCGGACGCACATGACCCCAAGGTGCCCGGATGCCGGGCGCGTGCAACGCCGGACTGGGGACACGGCGCCCTCCGGGAATAAGAGGCTGGCCAACGGCCGGATAGCCGTTACAATCCCGGCAATCAGTCAGGCCGATGCAACGGTCGCGAATGGCATCCCGGCCGCCACGTCCCCGGGCATCGCATCCGCCGCAGCCGGCCGGGCCGAAGACGCCCGCATGCATCCGCCAACTCTCCGGGCTGAGAACGGCCGTCCCGCGACCGATGGAGAAGGAAAGACCCCGTCGGGCCCGTGCGACGTCGGCGCCCGCGACGGCGGCGGCCGGCGGCACAGGCACCGTCCCGGAAAAGAAGGCTGCCGATGAAACCATCCGAGAGAAGGCGGCCGCCGCAACGCCGTCCCGGGAACGCGGTCCCCGCCGCGGCGCCGGCCGAAATCCGCAGTCCGCCGGATCCTGGCGCTGGCACCGGGTTCGTCGCGAAAGTCGAATTCCGCCTGTTGGCGGAGCAGTCGCTGGTCGGCATCGCCATCCGCGATGCGGACAGCAGCTTGTACGTCAACGGTCGGTTCGCTGAGATCTTCGGCTACACGCGGGATGGCATCCTCTGGGTCGCTCCGGATGCGCTGGTCGCCGAGAAGGACCGGGCGCGGATGCGGGAGTTGCTGGGGCGGCGCCGGGAGGGGCAGAACCGGAGCGGGCACTACACGTACCAGGGACTGCGCCGGGACGGCACCGCCGTGGAGATCGAGTCCTACGCCAGCCAGATCGAGGTGGGCGGGAAGCCGGCCACCATCATGATCGTCATGGACGTCACCGAGCGCAAACGGGCGGAGGAGGCGCTGCGGGAATCGCGGAATCTGCTGCAGACCGTGCTGGATTCGATCCCGTCGGCGGCTTTCTGGAAGGATCGCAACTTGGTCTACCTCGGGGGCAACCGGGTCTTCCTGAACGCGGTGGGCCTGAAGTCGTCGGATGAGATCGTCGGCAAGAGCGACTACGACCTGCCCTGGGGCCGGGAGCAGGCTGAATCGTACCGGGCGTTTGACCGGAAGGTGATCGATTCCGGAATTCCCGAACACCACATCATCGAGTCCTACCGCCAGGCGGATGACACGGAGGCCTGGGCCCAGACAAATAAGGTCCCGCTGCGCGACACCGAGGGCAAGGTCATCGGAATCCTCGGCACCTTCGAGGACATCACGGAGCGCAAACGGGCGGAAGAACAGGCCCGCCGGCAGCTCGACGAACTGCGCCGGTGGCATGAGGCGACCCTGGGCCGCGAGGACCGGATCCTGGAACTCAAGGGCGAGGTCAACGCGCTTTGCGCCCGCCTGGGCGAGGCCCCGCGCTATGCCTCCCCCGGGGAGGCGCCGCCGGTTCCGCCTGGGCAGGGTGGGCCCCCCGCGCTCGCGGAAAAGGAGTCCGTCCCATGACCCGGGTCCTCATCGTGGACGACAAGGAGGAGAACCTCTATTTTCTGCGGGCGCTCCTGCAGGGGCAGGGGTTTGCGGTGGACGAAGCCCGCCACGGCGCGGAGGCGCTGGCCAGGGCGCGCCAGCAACTGCCGGATGTGGTCGTGAGCGATCTCCTCATGCCCGTGATGGACGGATACACGCTCCTGCGCCACTGGAAGATCGACCCGCGGCTCAGCGTCATTCCCTTCGTCGTCTACACCGCCACCTACACGGAGCCGCAGGACGAACGCCTCGCGCTGGACCTGGGCGCGGACGCCTTCATCCTGAAGCCGGCCGAACCGGAGGTGTTCATCGCCCGGCTTCGTGAAGTGCTCGCGAAGGCGCAGCGGGGGGAGATGGCCCTGCGCGCCACGCCGGCTGCGGCGGAACCCCTGCTGACGGAATACAGCAAGGTGCTGGTCCGGAAGCTGGAGGAAAAGGCGCTGCAGCTGCAGGAGGCCAACCGCGCGCTGCAGGAGGATCTCGCCCGGCGCCGCCAGGCTGAATCCGAGGCGGAACATGCGCGCCTGGCGCTGCTGAGCATGATGGAGGACCAGCGGAAGATCGAGGCGCAGTTGCGGCAGGAGCAGGTTTTTTTCCAGAGCCTCGCCGGCGCCGTTCCCGATCACATCTATTTCAAGGACCGGCAAAGCCGGTTCGTCCGCGTCAACAGCTCCATGGCGCAGCGCTTCAAGCTGGCCGATCCCCGGGATTTGGTCGGGAAGACGGACTTTGATTTCTTCAGCGCGGAGCACGCCCGGCAGGCCTACGAGGACGAGCAGCGGATGATGAGCACCGGCGAGCCGCTGGTGGCCATCGAGGAGAAGGAGACTTGGCCGGACGGGGGCGTCACCTGGGTGTCGACCACGAAGGTGCCCCTGCGCAACGCGCAGGGCGAAGTCACCGGCATGGTCGGCATCTCGCGCGACGTGACCGCCTCCCGTGAGGCCAACGAACGCATCCGCGAGCAGACGACACTGCTGGACATCGCGACCGACGGCATCATCGTGCGCGACCTCCAGCACCGGATCCTTTTCTGGAACAAGGGCTGCGAACGCCTCTACGGATGGACCGCCGCGGAAGCCGTCGGCCAGACGGCTCCCGAGCTGCTCGTGGACGAACGCAACGCCTTCGAGGCCGCCAACGCCGCGGTGCTGCGCGAGGAGAAATGGTCCGGAGAGATGCGCCAGCTGACCAAGGCGCGGCAGGAAATCACCGTGCTGAGCCGGTGGACGCTGGTGCGCGACGCCCAGGGCCAGGCCAAATCGGTGCTGACCATCAACACCGACATGACGGAGCGGAAGACGCTCGAGGCGCAGCTCATCCGCGCGCAGCGGCTGGAGAGCATCGGGCAGCTCGCCAGCGGCATCGCGCACGACCTGAACAACATCCTCGCGCCGCTGTCGATGCTCGCCCCGCTGCTGCGGGCGGAGATCAAGGACCCGAACACGCTGCGGCTGGTGGACATCATCGAGGTGAACACCAAGCGCGGGGCGGACATCATCCGGCAGGTGCTGACCTTCTCGCGCGGGGTGAAGGGCGGCAAGGGACCGGTGCCGCTGCGGCCGCTGCTGAAGGAACTGGGCGCGATGCTCGACGAGACCTTCCCGAAATCGATCGCGATCCAGATGACCGCGCCGGATAACCTCTGGATCGTCGAGGGCGACCCCACCCAGTTTCACCAGATCCTGATGAACCTGTGCGTCAACGCCCGCGATGCCATGCCGGACGGTGGCCGGCTGATCGTGGAGGCGGAGAACGTGGACGTGGACGACGCCTTCGCGCGCCTCGTCCCCGGCGCCAAGGCAGGGCCGCACGTCGCGCTGCTCGTCGCCGACACGGGCTCGGGCATTCCACCCGAGCAGCTGGACCGCGTCTTCGACCCGTTTTTCACCACCAAGGAGCCCGGCAAGGGAACCGGCCTGGGGCTGTCCACTGTCGTCGGCATCGTGCGGAATCACGGCGGTTTCATCCGGACCGAGAGCAAACTGGGCAAGGGCACGCAATTTCGCGTCTATCTCCCGGCCCGGCCGGCCGAGGTGGCTGCGCCCGAAGTCCCGGCCATGGCCCCGCCCCGCGGCCAGGGCGAACTCATCCTCGTGGTGGACGACGAGGAGAGCATCCGGATGATGACCCGGCGGGTCCTCGAGCAGTTCGGCTACCGGGTATTGCTGGCGGGCGAGGGCACCGAGGCCGTGATGGTCTTTGCCCAGCACGCGGCGGAGATCAACCTGGTGCTCACCGACCTTGTGATGCCGCTGATGGACGGCGTGACCCTGATCCGCACCCTGCAGCGGATGGCTCCGGCGGTGAAGGTGCTGACGGCGACCGGCGCCACCGAACTCGGGCAGCTGGCCGCGGCGCGGCGCCTCGGAGTGAAGGCGGTGCTGCGGAAGCCGTACACCCAGGACTCCCTCTTGCAGGGCGTCCGCGCGACGCTCGATGGTCGGGGATTCCCGGCGGCCACAGCGTCGGGCTCGCCCTTTTTCGCGGAGACCAAGGCGCCGTTCTTTCCCCCACCGGTGGCTTGAGGCCGGCCCTCCGGCAGCCGGCATCAACGTCTGAAAACGAATCCAGTCCCATGAACATCCCTGTTTCCCGCATCGTGGCCTCCGTGAAGCGAAGCGCGCCGTGGCTGGCGGCTATCCTGCTGCTTGCCGCCGCGAACGGGTGGGGCGCGGGCGGGTCGGCGGCACCGGCAGCCGCGCCGCAGCGCCTGGGCATCGCCGGCGGCCAGTTCACCTGCGCGCTGCCCGCGGACTGGACCCGCGAGGACGACGCGCTCAAGCCGGGCGACAAGACCTACCAGCTCCTCCTGCTCGGCCCCCGTGCGGAAAACGCCCCGGTCATGATCACCGTGTCGTTCTTCGGCCCCGGCAACGATGACTTCAAGGACTACGCGGATTTCGTGACCCGCAACACCACGGACCTGTGGTCGGACAAACCCGTGGCCGAGGCGCGGAAGATCACGCTCAACGGCCGCAACGCACTCTGGTTCGAGCGCGAGGCAAAGACGTTCCTTCATCCGGAGTCGAAGTCCGATGAGTCCGTGATGATTCGGGAGAAGTATTACGTCCTGCTCGCCAAGGACCGTGTGGGGTTCTTCGTGCTGCACTATTCGGCGCCCAGCAGCGTCTTTGCGGAGCACCTCGCGGTCTTCGAGAAGGTGGCGAGTTCCTTCGAACTATTGTGATCCCAGCGGCGTTAAGCTGTATGCGATAGGCGGCAGGCAACGGGCAGGACTGGAGCACGAGAGTGCCGGTGGGACGAACCGCCTGACATTCTGGAGTCTGGAGCGGCGACGCCCTCTTCGCCGGGATTACGCGACGAGGGCGTCGCGTCCCCAGGAAGCCTCGCAGGACGCGATTCTGCCGGCCGGCAGAATGCCCGGCCATTTGGACCGACCTGCGTCGTCAACCGTGAACCCTTAACCCTACGCCCCCCGGCTCATCCAGCTAACGACGTATCCGGTCCGGCTGTCGGGCTTGGCGATTCCCGGATCCCGCACCGCCCATTCGCCCGACAGGCCCGATTCGCGCGCGACGAGCTCGAAGTGGCACATCGCGATGCCGAGGTCGACGCGCTGGAGGTCGGCCAGCTTCAGCAGGCGGAAAAGGAGGCTGCCCCGGCCGTAGCCCCTGGTCCGGGCGACGTAGAAATGGAATGCGTCTTCCGCGCGGACGATCCGCCACGGCTGCTTGTTCGACGCGGAGGGCGCCCAGCGCACGGCCTCGAGCGACGCGGCATACGCGCCGGCGGCGGCCGGCGCCAGCGGCCGGCCGAACTCGCGCCCGAAGAAAAGGCGGTCCGCCGGCAGCCGTTCGGCGCCCTTCGCCTGCCTGCGAATCAGGTCGCGCGCGTGCGAACCCGGGGCGATGAGCCCGACGGCCGTCACCGCGGGCATGATCTCGTCCGCGCGCACCGCGAGCTTCTGCGCGAACCGGCTTTTTGAGAACGTGCCGCCGAGCCAGCAGGTGCCCAGGCCGAGTTCGGTCGCGAACAGGATCGCCCCCTCCATCAGGTAGCCAAAGCCCTCGAGGTCGTTGGGCGAGCGTTCGACGGCGCCGGCGATGTATCCGGCCGGGTCCTTGATATAGCCGTAGGTGCCGAGCCCGCGCAGCGCCGCCGGATCGTCCGGCGATGCGGCGACGAGCGCGAAGCGGCCGCGGGTCCCGAGCGGCCCGGCCCGGTGCGCGGCGAGAAACTCCGTCATCCGGCGCCGGCGCCCGCCGTCGATCGGCTGATCAAGATAGGTGCGGCAGGAGTATCGCTGGCGGATGATTTCGGCGGCGGACTTTTGCATGGCAGGACCCTCAGCGCGCCCCCAAGATGACCCGGAGGACGGCGTCGACGGTGACGACCTTGCCGGCGCGCCGCAAAGTCAGCCGGTAATGCTTGCCTGGAGAATCTTCCCAAAAACGGCTGAGCGGCAGAATGCCAGGCTGGGTGCGCCAGGCGGTGACATCCAGACGGTCGATTTTCAGAAGCACGTCTCCGTCCATGACCCCGGCCATTGCCGCCGGGCTGCCTGAGGCCACATGAGCAACGAGGTCGGTCGCGTCCGGCGTCGCGGGCACAAAAACCGCTCCGAGCCGGTTGTGGACGTACTTGAGGGGTTTGAGCCCGAGCGGATGCGCGTAGGTCACGCCGCCCTTCCCGTCGAAGACGATATCCATCCGCAACAAAGCAGCGAGGCCCAGAACGGCCACGGTGCCGGCCGGTTGCAGACTGGTCTCGACTGCGTTCATGCAGCTGACCGGCACCCCGTGCAGGGTCAGCCCGAAAAGGTCGATATCGTCCGCCCAAGCCTCCTCGCTCACGACCACCCCGGCGCCGGGCATGTAATAGGAGAGGAGCGAGACCGGCTGTTTCGGATGGGCGGATCGCCATTGGGCCCACTGTTCAGGGGAAAGCTCCACCCCGTCCGGCGAACCGGTGTCGATGCCGAGAAGCGCCGCCCCGCCGGACCTTTCGCGCGGAAGCACCAGGCTGAGCACCCTTTGATCCGTCCGCTCTTTCAATTTGGTCCAGTCTGCAACCCCGGGCGGAAGCCCATTGAGTACCGTGAGATTCAGGCTCGCGCCGCTCAGAAACCAGAGGTTGCTGCGGATGTTCGTCCAGCCGATGACACCGTCTCCGCCGAGCATCGATGGCACCGCCGGATCAAAGACGTTCAGCCTGACATTGACCAGCGCCCGGCCGAATATCTCGAACCGGACGGGTTCAGTGGTGCCCACGAGCACCTGACCGGGGTCGGCCCGCGCCCCGGGCGCCGGTGGTGAGAACTTGATTCCGCGGGCCTCAGCCACGCTCCGCAGAATGATCAGATCCGACGAGCCGGTGTCGAACGCCAGCCGCAGGGACTGGCCGTTGAGCTTCGCGGGAATCCAGATGCGTTGATCCGCGCGGATCGGGACGATCTGGGCGGCCGCAATCAGAATCAGGACCGCGAGCAGGCTGACGATTCGGCGCGCCGCGTGGGTCATGTTTCCGCCAGGTCGTGGATGGGAGCCGGCAACGACATGGGAGTCACGATCTGGCCACAGACCGCTCGGAAACACAAGCCGCCCGGAGCGGCCAACTCAAGGTTTCGTCGACATCCCGGCCCCTGGAACTCCCGCCAGGCGGCGGGTCCCGGAAAAACGGCGACGCCGATGATCGTTTCAGAACGGATTTCTCGCATTGCGGGTTGGGCCCAAGTGTCGGTCGGGGCCCCGCCCAACCCGCCATCGATGCCCAGATCACCGCCCTCATCCCAGTCCCGGTCTGCGGCGCCGCCTGTCGGGCAGCCGCGCTCGCTCCCGCTGCCGCTGCTTCCCCCTTGCGGGGTGCTGCGAGCAGGGTTGCAACTTCCTGCCCGAACGGCTCGCATGCACTCTTCCCCGCCGAATCGGTGGCGGCATTCTGTCATCGCCGATGCCGCGGCGGCGGAGGATCTGAAACCCACCGGCGTGCTCCCATGAACGACCCCGCTGAACGGGAAGACCAGATCTTCGCCGAAGCCCTGCTCGTCCCTCCCGGGGAGCGCGCGGAATTCCTCGAGCGGGCCTGCCGCGGCGACGCCGCTCTCCGCCAGCGGATCGAAGCCCTGATTGGCGCGCACGAGTCGGCCGGCAAGTTCATGTCGGCGCCGGCGGCCGACGATTCGACCGGCGGCTCCGCGGCTGCCTCGATGCTCGGGCCCGTCGATCATCCCGGGGACCGGATCGGCCGCTACAAGCTGCTTCAGCAGATCGGCGAGGGCGGGTGCGGAGTGGTCTGGATGGCCGAACAGGAGGAACCGGTGCGCCGGCGCGTCGCCCTGAAGGTCATCAAGCTCGGCATGGATACGAAGGCGGTGATCGCCCGCTTTGACGCGGAAAGGCAGGCGCTCGCGTTGATGGACCACCCCAACATCGCCCGGGTGCTTGACGCCGGCGCGACGGACGCCGGGCGGCCGTTCTTCGTCATGGAGCTGGTCCCGGGCGTGCCGATCACGAAATACTGCGACCAGCACAGTCTGCCCACGGCCGACCGCCTCCGGCTTTTCGCGCAGGTCTGCCACGCCGTCCAGCACGCCCATCAGAAGGGCATCATCCACCGCGACCTCAAACCCTCCAACATCCTGGTCACGCTGCACGACGGCGAACCCGTCCCCAAGGTCATCGACTTCGGCATCGCGAAGGCGACGCAGGGCCGGCTGACCGACCGCACGCTGTTCACCGCCTTCGAGCAGTTCATCGGTACGCCGGCCTACATGAGCCCCGAGCAGGCGGAGATGAGCGGGATCGACGTCGACACCCGGAGCGACATCTACTCGCTGGGCGTCCTGCTCTACGAGCTGCTGACCGGCCGGCCGCCCTTCGACCCGAAGTCATTGCTGCAGGCCGGACTCGATGAGATCCGCCGGATCATCCGCGAGGTCGAACCGGTGAAACCCTCGACGCGGCTCAACACGCTGGCCGATTCCGACCGCGACACCACCGCGCGCCAGCGCGGGACCGCCCCGGCGCAGCTTTCGCTCCTGCTCCGCGGCGATCTCGACTGGATCGTGATGAAGGCGCTGGAGAAGAACCGGAGCCGCCGGTACGAGACCGCCAGCGGGCTCGCCCAGGACATCCAGCGGCATCTCCACAACGAGCCGGTTTTCGCCCGGCCGCCCACGGCCGGCTACCGGATCAGCCGGTTCATCCGGCGCCACCGGCTCGCTTTCACGGCCGCCGCCCTCGTGGCCCTGGCCCTGGTCGCCGGCACCGTGATCAGCACCGCGCAGGCATTGCGGGCCCGGCGCGCCGAACGGGTCGCCGGCGTCGAGCGCGGCCGGGCGCTGGGCGAGCGCGAACGCGCGGAGGACCTGCTCGGCTTCATGCTGGGCGACCTGCGCGCGCAGCTGGCCAAGGTCGGCCGGCTGGACGTGCTCGAGTCGGTCGGCGACCGGGCCATGGCCTATTTCTCCTCGCGGAAGGCGGACGGGCTGGACGACGCGGCGCTCGCCCGCTACGCGAAGGCCCTGAGCCAGATTGGGGAGATCCGGATGGACCAGACGCGTTATCCCGAGGCCCAGGCGGCCTTTTCGGAGGCCTACGATCGCGCGTCGGCCCTCGTGCAGCGGCATCCCGGCGACGGCGGCATGCTCTTCGAACGCGGCCAGGCGGAATACTGGACCGGCTACGTGCATTGGCGGCGCGGGGAGTTTGCGCCGGCGGCCGAGTGGCTGCAGCGCTACCACGACACGGCCGTTGCCCTTGTCGCCCTGGACCCGGCGCGGCCCGAGTGGCAGGGCGAGCTCGCCTACGGCAACCACAACCTCGCGGTCCTGGCCCAGGAACGCGGCGAGTTTCCCGCGGCGCAGGCCGCGTTCCTCGCGGAACTGGCGACCCTGGGGAAGATGGCCGCGGCCGCGCCGGGCGACCTCGAACTCCGTTTCCGGATCGCCGACGCGCATTCCTGGCTGGGCGGGCTGGCATCGCAACGCGGCGAGTTTGCCGAGGCCCTGAACCAGTATGCCGCGCAGGCGACCCAGATCGGGGGACTGATTCTGGCCGAGCCCCGCACGACGCGCTGGCGGTTCCGGCTGGCCGACGTCCAGTTGTACCGGGCCGAGGTCCTGCTCGTGATGGGACGGTATGCCGAGGCGCGTGATCAGCTCACCGCCGCGCGCGGTCTGCTGGACGAAGTGGTGGCGCATGATCCCGCCAACCGCCACTGGCAGGTGACCTCGCTGCACGCCCGCCTGCTGGAGGCGGTCCTGCTCCGGCAGCGGGGAGACTGGGCCGATGCGGCACGCCTCATCGACGACGTCCGGCCCCGGCTCGAGCAACTCGCCGCGGCCGAGCCGTCGGACCGCGTGCTGGCGCGGCGGACGGTCTGGGCCAACCGGCTGCAGGCGCAGTCGGACGTCTCGGCCGGCCGGCCGGGCGCGCGCCCGGCTGCGGACCGCGCGGTGGAGCTGGGCGAGAAGCTGGTTCGCGACGGATCGGCCGCCGACGCCGACGTGGCGGAATGCGCGCTCGCCCACGTGGCGGCCGGCGAGATCGCCGCCCAAACGGGCGACGCGACTGCGGCCCGCGAGCACTGGGAGCGTGCCGCCGAGCTGCTGGCCCCGCGGTTGCCCGGCACGCGGGATTGGCGGTTGCTGGACCCGGCCGCGCGGGCGGCGGACCGGCTGGGGCGCGTCGCCATGGCGCAGTCCATGATCGCACAGCTCGATCAACTGGGCTATGTTCCGGTCGAACCCTGGCCCGGCGCGAATCGCCTCGACGCGGCCAAGCCCTGAACCCCATTTTCACAGCCCACGCAGCGATCCCCTCTTGACGGCAACGACCAGAATCAAAACGTGAAAACCAGAATCAAAAGCGCATCAGCCAAGGAACAGAAACCGATCGAGGTGACGATCGCGGTCACGAAATTCAGGGGTGTCCTCGCCGACGGCGCCGCGCCCGGCGGCCGCGGCACCGCGTACGCCATGAAAATCGGGAACGAGGACCCGCGGGTCATGATCAAGGGCGACGACATCTATATCAAGCGCCCGGGCGCGACCCTTCGGTTCACGATCGGGTCGGCCGCCGGTGACCGGCAGCGGTATTACCCGGTGGGAGTCGCGTTTGTGCGCGAGGGCGCCCGCAGCTCCGGGGACGAGCAGAGGCTGGGATTGCTGAATTTCCCGGAGAGCATGACGCGCATGGATGGACGCACGTTCGTGATCACCGACACCTACAAGGACGATGCGCCGTACGTGCGGTACAAGTTCTCCGTGGCCATCCAGCGCGGGTCGGACGGCAAGATCGGCATCATCGACCCCGAAATCATCCACGAGAACGACTGACTCGGCCGGGCCGGTCCCGGAGTTCCTTTCCCGGGCGGACGCGCCGCTTGACGCTCCGATCCCCGGCCTGTTCTTTTGACCCGTTTCCCGTGTCCGACCTAACCCTGATTCTGCAGAGGATTCAGCGGGGTGAACCCCAGGCCGCCGACCAGTTGCTGCCGCTCGTCTACGGGGAGTTGCGGAAACTGGCGGCGGCCAAGATGGCGAACGAGGCGGCGGGCCAGACCCTCCAGCCCACGGCGCTGGTCCATGAAGCCTGGCTGCGGCTCGGCGGGGACGACCAGCCCGACTGGCAGAACCGGGCCCATTTTTTTGCCGCCGCGGCCGAGGCGATGCGCCGCATCCTCATCGACCGCGCGCGGCGCCGCCAGGCCGTGCGTCACGGAGGCGGGCTCCTGCGCACCAGCGCGGATGGCCTGGCGGGCGAGATCGCGGCGCCCGGTGCGGACGACGCCGAACTGCTCGACGTCCACGAGGCTCTCGACGCGCTCGCCCGCCATGCCCCCCGCAAGGCCGAGCTGGTCAAACAGTGCTATTTTGTCGGCCTCACCGTGAAGGAGGCCGCCCTGGTGCTCGGGATCTCCGAGCCGACCGCGCGACGCGACTGGAGCTACGCGCGGGCCTGGCTTTTCAACGAGATCAAGCGGTTGCGCAGCGGCGGCGGCCGGTAGGAGCAGTCCGGGCACACCCGAGACGCGCCGTGCTGAACGGCGTCGCCACCCGCGATTCGCGGAGTTTCGGGAAATTTGGGGAAAATCGCCCGGGGACGATCGTTTTGGGCGGAGAATTCCGCCTTGGAGGCTGACGGGGTTCACGCTCCCCGGCGCGTCCATGCTCCCTGAACACGAATCGAACCACGGGCAACCGGCTGGGCCCGCTTCTCCCGGAACGGAACCTGCTCCGGCGGTCGGTCGGGTGAAACCCCAGATCAACCCGCCACCGGTGACGTACAGCTTTGCGATCACCCCGAACATGCGCGCCTGGAACCAGTATGCGAAGACCGACGGTCGCCAGGCTCGCGCTGCCCGCCGACTAAAAGACCGGGCGGACGCCTTCTGGACCCCTCTTCCGGGCTGGAAACACGCCATCGACCTCGCCGCCTGCCTCGTGGGCCTGCCAGTCC
>CAZKDK010000008.1:0-29304 GCA_964551145.1 uncultured Opitutaceae bacterium
CGCAAGCCGCCGCCTACCTGCACCTGACGTGCGGCGAGGTCGAGCAGTTGATGAAGACGGCGGACCTCCCCCACGAACACCGGGGGGCGCGCGTCGTCTTCCTGCGCGGGGAACTCGACACCTGGGCCTCGCAGCGAATTCTCGGCCTGCCGCCGAAGCGTCTGGCGGACTATCATCAGCAGTCGACCCGCGGCACGCGTTCGGTGTTCGGCCAGGACGCGCTGGTTCCGGAGTTGCTCCAGCCGGATTACATCGATGCGGCGCTGCAGTCGCGGACGAAGAAGTCGGTGATCCGCGACCTGGTGGCATTCGCCGAGAAGACGGGACGGGTGCTCGATCCCGCCGAACTGCTGGCCAGCATCGGGGAACGGGAGGCGCTGGGCAGCACCGGACTGCCCGGCGGCCTGGCCCTGGTGCATTGCCGGACCCACCGGCCGTACCGCTTCGAGGGTTCGTTCCTGGTGCTCGGGCGCACGGTCCAGGCCATCCATTTCGGGGCGCCTGACGGACGTCCCACCTGGCTGTTCTTCCTGATCTGCTGCCAGGACGAACGCATCCACCTGCACACGCTGGCGCGGTTGTGCCTCCTGGCGCAGAAGACCGACGTCATTGCGCGCCTCTACGCGGCGCCCGACGCGGCGGCAATGTACGCCGCGCTGGTTGCAGCGGAAACGTCCGTGCTCGCGGACGCGAAGCCTGCGGCGGCCACAACCGGCTGAACGCCGCGGGGCTCTGCGGTTGAGCCCGCGGGCGGAACACCTACGCTGATGTCCATGCGCCTGCTCCTTCTGTTGCTCGCGTCGGTCGCCGTCGCCGGCCGGCTGTGCCTGGCGGCGGCACCGGAGACCCCGGCACCCGCCGGCCCGCCGGCGGAGGTGCCGGGCGAGTATCCCTTCACCGACGCCGACGGGAACTCCCACAGGCGGGCGGCGACGGGCCACGTGACCAACTATGACGAGGCCAGGGTCGGGACCTACCGTCTGCCCGATCCGCTGGTGATGCGGGACGGCCAGCCGGTGCGTGATGCCGTGACGTGGTTTCAGCGGCGCCGCCCCGAGATCCTCGAGCTGTATGCAACGCAGGTCTACGGCCGCGTGCCGCCGGACGCGCCCCGAGTCACGTTCAGGGTCCTGGAGACCGACCCGAACGCGGTGGACGGACGGGCCGTGCGCCGGCACGTGCTGGTGCGGTTTGGCGACCGCCCCGACGGCCCGGCCGTTCACCTCCAGGTGTACGTGCCCGCGCGGGCCACCCGGCCGGTGCCGCTGCTCCTGCACGCGACTTTCCTGGGCGATTTGTCCGACGGACCGGCCGCGGCCGACCCGGTGTCCCGGCGGTACCGTGAGGTCGGTCCCCTGGCCGAGATCATCGCGCGCGGCTACGGCTACGCGATCTTTCGCTACACGGACATCCAGCCGGACAATGCGCGCACCGCCCAGTCCGGGGTCATCGGCCTGGCCCGCGGGGCGGCCGGGAGCGCGCCGGCCGGCGACTCCTGGGGCGGCCTGAGCGCGTGGGCCTGGGGCACGAGCCGCATTCTCGACTACCTCGCCACGGATCCCGCGGTCGACCCGCGCCGCGTCGCCCTCATCGGCCACTCGCGGCTGGGCAAGATGGCCCTGTGGGCGGGGGCGCAGGACCCGCGTTTCGCCGTCGTGTTTGCCAGCTGCGCCGGCGAGATGGGCGCCTCCCTCGCGCGCCGCGATTTCGGCGAGACGATCGACGACATCGGCGCGGCCTACGGCTACCAGTTCGCGCCGAACTTCCAGCGCTACATCGGCCGCTGGAACGACCTGCCGGTGGATGCGCACCTGCTGATCGCCCTCAACGCGCCCCGGCCGGTGTTCATCACCGGCGGCAGCCGCGATCTCTGGTCCGATCCGCGCGGCGAGTTTCTCGCCGCGGTGGCCGCCGGCCCGGTCTACCGGCTGCTCGGCCGGAAGGATCTGGGCACGACCGAGCCGCCGCCGCCCGACACGACGCTGGGCGACGGCGATCTCGCCTTTCGCGAACACGCCGGCGGGCACGCCATCACGGCCGGAGACTGGGAGGCTTTCCTCGAGTTTGCCGGCCGCTACCTCCGCCCGGGGACGTAGGCGGCAGGGCGAGTTCCGCCAGCAGGGCGTCCACGCGCGATTCGATCGCGTCGAGGGTGGTCTCCGGCGGCGCGCGGTCGAGGTCGTCGATCTCCCAGTATTCCACGCGGTCCTCCCACCCGGGATGCAGCTGCGCCAGAAGCGGCCGGTGCTCCGTTTCCTTCAGCACCACGATCCGCGCCGCGCGCCGGAGTTCCGCCGCGGTGACCTGCGCCGGATCCTCCGCGGTGTGCCGCCGCGGGATTTTCCGGGCGTGCAGCCGCCGGGCCGCGTGGGGCGAGAGGCCGGGCCGGGACGCCGCCGGGAGCGCCAGTCCGCGCGAGAACGCCCGCCAGTCGAGGCCCCGCCCGGCCGCGGTGTGATTGAACCAGGCCTCGGCGTAGCGGCTGCGGTAGTAGTTGCCCGTGCAAAGGAAGAGAACCTCGCGCATGTGCGTCTGCGATCCAACAGCCCCGGCCGTCGATTTGGCAAGTGCGGCCGTTCGACGTGTGTCGTCGCTCACCGCGGGCCTGGATGCTCACTTCACGGCGCGGCGGCGCGGAAGACCGGCGGCGACGCCCAGGAGAATTCCGGCGCCGAATCCGGCGGCGTGCGCGCCGACATCGGTGCGGGCGTCGCCCGCGCCGAACAGCCCGAGCAGCGCGAGCCCTGAGGCCAGCGGTGCGATCACCGCGCGCCAGGGATGTCGGCGCCCGGGTCGGCCGAGCACGCGGATCGCCCTCCCGGCGAGCAGGCCGAGGCCGGCGAAGATCGCCGTCGAGGCGCCCAGCGACTGGTAGGGCTCCGCCGGGTGCAGGGCGGCGGCGACGAAATTGCCCGCGACCGCGGCCAGCGCGACCAGCAGCCAGCCGCGGATCCGGCCGAGCGTCGTGATCACCGCGGCCAGGACGAAGACGCCGCTGCCGATGTTCGACACGAGATGCCCCACGTTGGCGTGCAGGAACAGCGCCGTCACGAGGCGCCACCACTCGCCGCGGTTGAACACCGCCCGGGAATCCAGGACTCCGGCCTGCTCGAGCACTCCGGGCCATTGGCCCTGGCACCAGAACACCGCGAGCACCGCCAGCGCCCACAGCAGCGGCGTGGGCCAGTCGAGTCTCGGCGCGGATCGCATCGCCGGGGCCGGGGGCCAGCCGGCGCTCTCCCGGTCGAAGCAGGCCAGCTGCTCCTGCACGGTCGCGAATGCGGGCGCATCCACGAGGAGGCGGTAGCCGCGATCCGATGGGAACAGCCAGTACGGGAACCCCATGGCCAGCACCACCAGGCCGTGGTCAAAACCGTCGGTCGCCGTCGGATAGACGCCCGCCTCCGCGAGATTCGCGGGAGCGCGTTCCGCGGCTGATCCAGCCGGTTCACCGGGCAATGCCATGCCCGGGAATGAAGCACGGCGGTCCGCCAATCTCGACGCCAAACCGGAGGCCGACCCGCGGCCGGAGACTTGCGATGCCTCCGGCGAAGGGTAGGATGCCTGCTGTCATCCGGAACCACCAACCGCTCCAGAGAAAGGCGAAACCGTGCGAGTTCTTGTCATTGGCGCAACCGGCACCATCGGGCGGGCCGTTGTCGAGGCCCTGGCGGCGCGGCACGAGGTGATCGTGGCGAGCCGGAGCCGGGCGGGCCTCAAGGTCGACCTCACGCAGTCGGACACGATTCGCGCGATGTTCAAGGCCACCGGCCCGGTGGATGCGGTCGTCTGCGCCGCCGGCGAGGCGCGCTTCGCGTCGCTGGCCAAGCTGAGTGACGACGATTTCCGGTTCAGCCTCACCAACAAGCTGATGGGGCAGGTCAACCTGGTGCGCATCGGGTTCGAGCATGTGCGCGACCGCGGGTCGCTCACCGTGACGAGCGGCGTGCTCGCGCGGACGCCGATGTCCGGCAGCGCGGCGATCAGCCTCGTGAACGCCGGACTCGAGGGCTTCGTGCGCGCCGCGGCGCTGGAGGCACCCCGGGGCATCCGGGTCAACGCGGTGAGCCCGCCCTGGGTCACCGATACCCTGAAGGCCCTCGGGATGGATCCGGCCCAGGGGCATCCGCCGGCCGCGGTCGCGCGCCTCTACGTGCGAAGCGTCGAGGGCGCCGATACCGGGGCCGTCCTCGAGATGCCGGACCCGTCGGCCCGGTCGGATCAGCCGCCGGCCAGACCGGCGGACCGCAGCGCGAAGTAGGGCTGGTTGGACCAGTTCGCGTCGAAGCCCGGGTGCAGCCAGGGCGCCTCCGCCGCCTCGCGCACCTCGAAGTAGTACAGAATCGGATACGGCGAATCGGTGTAACCCCCGGGGACGGCCGCGCGGTGCGCGCCGCCTCCGGCGGTCATCTCCGCGGCCTGCCACGCCTCGGCCTGCTGCGCGTGCCGGTAGTGCAGCCTCACCTGCCGGGGCGCAGGCGGCCGCGGCGCCAGCGTCAGCTCGAGGTCCAGGGGCCGGCCGCGCGCGAACCCCGCGGGCGGGACGTGCGTCGCGGCGCCGGCCGGGCGGGCGGGGCGGCCGAGCACGGCGCGCAGGAGCGCGGCCGTCCGGCCGGGGACGACGGCCGCCGGCGGGCGCGGCGCCGGCCGGGCCTCCATCAGCGCGATGTCGCGGTCGATGGCAGCCAGCCGGTCGGCCCAGTGCCCGCGCTGGTACCAGGCGGGCCCGTAGGTCAGGTCGGGGAGGTAGACTCCGGTGGTGACGGCGACGATCTCGGTCCAGAGCTGGCGGGCGGCGCGGTAGGCCTTGACCGCCTCCGCCCCCAGGTCGTCGTCTCCGGTACGCTCGTACAGCGCGTAGAGCACGGCGGCGCGGAGTTTGCGGCCGAAGAACCGGCCGAGTGTTCGCTGGGCCCGGACGTCGATGGCCAGGCGCCGGAACGCGGGCGGCGGCCCGCCGCCGGCGGCCGCCACCGCATCCGCGAGATGCTGGTCGGCGGTCCCGGCCAGGTCCTCGAGCGCCTGCGCCACCTCGACCGGCGTGTATTTGGCGCCGGGCTCGCCCGCGAGCAGTTCGTCCGCAAAGTCATCGACCCGCGCGAACAGCTGCGGATCGAGCGGGCTGACTGCGCCGAACCGCTTCGGACTGGGGGTGTCGGTGAATGGCTCGGGGTGCGTGTCGTCGACGATCGACATGTTCATGTACACCTCGGGCCAGAAATGGTTGTTGGCCGCCGAGGGCAGGTGCGCGGTGGTGAACAGGGGGAGGATGCGGCTGGCGTGGGCGAGCGCCCGCTCCGCCGGGGCGGCGGCGGGGCCGCAGTCGCGCCGCAGCTGCCGTCGCCAGACCGATGGCGCCGTATCGGGATTGAACAGCAGCCGGCCCCACAGCCGGTAGGTGTGGCGGTACTTTTCGAAATCGCCACCCGGGGGCCGGAGCGAGAGGTCGGCATAGCCGTCGCGTCCGGCCGGCAGCCCGGATCCCTTGCGGCCCTTGAACGAGAGCGGCTCCATCAGCTCGCCGCCGTCGGTGCCGCAGAAACTCATGGCCCGGGCGTATCCGGCGGCGAAGACCGGATCGCCCCAGAGCAGCACCCGCTGGGTCCCCGGCCAGATGCGGTGGACGATGGCATAGCGCCGGTCTTCCCGCAGCAGATCGCCGTAGCCGTAGCGGAGGAAATTCCGCGCGCCCTCGCTCTGCCAGAACGGACCGCGGTCGCGCCCGTCCCGCGGTAACTCCGTCGGCCGGATCGCCGCCTGGTGGTAGGGAAGCCCCAGGTGCTCGGCCCAGAACTTCGGCGAGATGGTCAGGGGCAGACCGGTGTCGAGCGCTGCGTCCAGCGTCGGCTGGTCCATCCCCTTCGCGTGCAGATCGAGGCCGACCGTGCGCCCGCTGCGCACGCACCCGTCGAATACCGTCCGCCACAGGCCGTAGCTGCCCTCGGGCACGCCGCTCTCGCCGTGGATGCGGAACGTGACTCCGGTGATGCCGGGGCATGCGCGCAGCACCTGCGCGAGGGCGTCGCGGCAATACGGGGCCTGGGTCGCGGGCGTCAGGCCCTCGATCACGTGGTTGGCCTGCGGGCTGTTGATCCACCGGTAGGCGTGGGTCCACAGGCCGAGCTGGAAATCGAGGCCGCGCGCCGCCGCCTCGTCGCTGATGAACCGGAGCATCTCCAGGTTGTGGTCGCGCTCGGGATCGGGCAGGTTGGTGGCGCGGACCGGATAACCGGGCACGGACACCAGGAACGGGTAGGCGAAATAGAAATAGGTGTCGGTCAGCCCCTCGGGCGTGTCGTAGCCGAGCCCCAGCGCGAGATTGACGCGGTTGAAACGCTGGGCCGCGAGCAGCGTCAGGTAGCGCCGCCAGAAGTCGCGGTCGTTGAACCAGGGCTTGTCCTCGACGTCGCTGACAAACAGCCGCATCACGCTGCGGACCCGGTTGGCCGGACGCTCGGCCACCGCCTGTTCCGGTCGAAGCGCGCCCCACGGATCGTCGGCGAGGGCGACGGCGTCGGCGATCTCCGTCAGCGCGTAGCCCAGCCCGCGGGAATCGTTGCCGGCGGCCAGCAGCACATCGCGCCCGCCCAGCCGGGCCGGCGCGACGAGCAGCGCCTCGGGACCGGCCGGAGCCGGGATGCCGGCCGCGCGCACCACCGCCGACGCTGCGCCGGCGGCGACCACACAACGGTCCGCCGGATCGGTTTCCTCCAGCCGGGCGCAGGCGTAGGCGGGGAGGCCGCGCCCGGCCAGCGCCGCCTCGAGTTGCTTCGCGGCCCAGGACGCGGCCGGACCGGCCGCCACCGGGTCGGCCGGGTCGCGGACGAGCGCGACGCGCCGGCCGGCGTTGCGGCCCGCCAGGGCGCTGGAGGAGCCGCAGCCCGCCAGGAGTCCGGCGACCACGCTGCCGGCGGCCGCCGATCCGGTCTGGATGAGGAACTCGCGTCGATTCATGGGCGGTGCAACGGGGATGGTCGGGCGCGGTGCCGCCGGGCGGGTGCGGCGGCTCACCAGCCCGCCAGCGTCTTGATCGGACCGAGCAGGTCCCGAGCCATTTGTTCGTGCTGGAAGGCCACGGGGTGGGCGTTGGTCGGCGTGCCCGGCTGGTAGCGCACCGGCACGGCGATGATGCGCGCGTCGCCCGCGGCCCGGCGGCGCGCGGCCACGGCCTCGAGCACCCGCCGCAGCTGCTCGCGCTTGGCCCAGTCCGGCGTTCCGGGGGTGTCGCCGAAGAGGGAGAGCTCGGCCAGGACCAGGCCGGCGCGCGGGTAGGCCGCGCGCACCTCGCCGATGAAATCGTCGTACGCCTTCGTGTAGACCGCCTCGTCCGGCAGGTCCTTGCTGAAGTCATTCTGGCCGAGGCTGACGACGACCACGTCCGGCACGTAGGCGGCATGGTCCCACCGCGACGCCGGATCGTCCGGCAGCGTGCGCTGGAAGAACTGCGGCGCGTTGTTCACGTCGGTTTTGCCCTGCCAGTCGCGCATGACCCCCCGGCCGCCGTAGCTGACCAGGTGGACCTGCGCATGGAGCCAGCGGCCGAGCAGCATGCCGTACGCACGCGCGGCATTCGCCACCCGCGGGGTGTTGTCGTTCTCGGGCGGGAACCGCTCGTCGTACTCGCCGCCGGTGATCGAGTCGCCGATGAACAGGAGGCGGCGGTCCGGCCAGGGCGGCGGCGCCAGCAGCTCGCAGCCGGGCGGCAGCGCCAGCCCCTCGAAGGTGGCGAGACCCTGCCACGCCTCGTTGCGGCGCACGAGTTCGACCAGCCAGCCGCGCTTGGGCGCCGGCCCCGACGGCAGCGCGATCTCGTTCTCGCCCGGGTTGAGGTGGATCACGACGGGATCCCAGCCGTTGCAGGCCACGTTGAAATAGCATTGGGCCGAGCCGGCGCGGAACCGCAGCGTCGGCGCCGGCCCGCGGTAGACGAAGCGGATGGTGATGCCGGGAAACCCGAGCGTCGCCTCACCGCCGGCGAGGGCGACGCGCCCCATGTAGGCCAGGTGCGGATCGTTCGCGGCCAGGATCGTCGGAGGCGTCATGTTGGGAGCGGGCGGGGATCCGGCGGCGGCGGGCCCGGAGGCGAGCGCGGCGGCGGACAGGAGACAGGCGATCGTGCGCACGGCCGCCCAGCAAAGCCGCGCCGGGCGCGCCTGGCAACTCCGGCGAGGCCGGCGGTTCAGGGTTGGTCCGGGGCCGGGGGCTGATCGAGGCCGAGGCGTTGCAGCAGCGGCGCGACGTCGGGCCCGTGCCCGGTGAAGGTGCGGAACTGCGCCAGGGTGTCCTCGCTGTCGCCCCGCGAGAGCACGGTCGCGCGGAAGCGGTCGCCGTTGGCGCGGGTGAGGCCGCCATGCTGCTTGAACCACTCGACACTGTCGGCGTCGAGGACCTCGGCCCAGATGTAGGAGTAGTAACCGGCCGAATACTCATCGCCGGAGAAGACGTGGTTGAAGTAGGTGCTGTGGTAGCGGGGCGGGACCGGCGCGAAATCCACGCCGGCGCTCCGCAGGGCGGCGGCCTCGAAGGACTCCTCGTCGGCGGGCACGCCGGCCGGGGCGAGCTGGTGCCAGGCCTGGTCGACCAGCGTGGCGGCGAGATACTCGGTCGTGGCGAAGCCCTGGTTGAATTTCTGGGTGGCCAGCATCTTGTCGAGGAGGGCGGGCGGCATCGGCGCGCCGGTCTGGAAATGCCGGGCGTAGTGGGCCACGATCTCCGGCCAGACCGCCCACATCTCGTTGACCTGGGACGGATACTCGACGAAGTCGCGCGGCACGTCGGTGCCGCTGAAGAGCGGGAAGCGCACGCGCGAGAACATGCCGTGCAGCCCGTGGCCGGTCTCGTGGAAGGCGGTCTGGACCTCGTCGAAGGTCAGCAGGGCCGGCTCGCCCGGCGGCGGCTTCGGGATGTTGAGGTGGATGGCGACGACCGGGCGCGTGCCGAAGAGCTCGGACTGGTCGACGTAGCTGGCCATCCACGCGCCCCCCCGCTTGGAGGGGCGCGCGTAGGGGTCGACCAGGAACAGGGCGAGGGGCGTGCCGTCCTCGTTGAACACCTCGAAGACGCGCACGTCGGCCTGGTATACCGGCAGGTCGTGCCGTTCCTTGAAGGTGAGGCCGTAGAGGCGGTGGGCGGCGTAGAACACGCCGTCCAGCAGCACGTGGTTGAGCTCGAAGTAGGGGCGCAGCGCCGACTCGTCGAACGCATAGCGGGCCTGCCGGACCTTTTCGGAGTAGAACTCCCAGTCCCACGGGGCGAGCGGGAAGCCGCCGTGCTCCGCGTCGATGACGGCCTGGATGGCGGCGCCTTCGCGGCGGGCGTTGGCCACGGCCGGCGGCGTCAGCTGGGCGAGGAACCGGTTGACCGCGTCGACGCTGCCTGCGGTCTGGTCCTCGACCTGGTAGGCGGCGTGGCTGGCGTAGCCCAGCAGGGCGGCGCGCTCAGCCCGGAGCCGGACGATCCGCAGCACGATGGCCCGGTTGTCGTAGGGGCCCCCGTGGCGGCAACGGTTGGCCGAGGTTTCCTGGATCCGCTCGCGCAGGGCACGATCCCGGAGCGAGGCCAGCACGGGCTGGCCGGTGGTGTTGGCCAGGCGGAGAAGGTACCGCCCGTCCTGTTTCTCCTCGCGGGCGGCGGCCGCGGCGGCGGCGACCCCGGCTGGTGGGAGGCCCGCCAGCTGCGCCGGGTCGTTGACGACCACCGCGGACGCGTTCGTTTCCTTGAGCACGTTCTGGCCGAAGGCGGCCTCGAGCGAGGCCAGCTCGCCGTTGAGGGCGCGGAGGCGCGCCTGATCGGCCTCCCCGAGCCGGGCGCCGGCCCGCACGAAGTCCCGGTGGTAGCGCTCGACCAGCCGCAGCGCCTCCGGGTCGAGGCCGAGCTGGCCGCGCCGATCGTAAACGGACTCGATCCGGACGAACAAGGCGCGGTTGAGGTGGATCGCGTCGCGGTGGGCTGCGAGCTTCGGGGCCATCTCGCTCTGGACCTTGAGCATCGCGTCGTCCGTGTTGGCGTCGTTGAGGCCGGTGAAGACGCGGTCGACGCGCCCGAGGAGGCGGCCGGAGCGCTCGAGGGCGACGACGGTGTTGTCGAACGTGGGCGCCGCGGGATTCCGCGCGATCGCATCGACCTCCTGTTGCTCGGCCGCCATGCCCTGTTCGTAGGCGGGCGCGAAATCGGCGTCCTTGATCCGGTCGAACGGCGGCAGTTGGTAGGGCAGGGTGCTCTCGGTCAGCAGCGGGTTCTCGGTCATGGGCGGAGGGGCGAGCGGCGCATCCGTCGGGTCCGGCCGGGGCGCGGCGTGGGCGCCGGCGGCAAGGAGCAGCGCGGGCACAAGGGCGCGGCGCCAGAAGGAGCGGGAATTCAACCGGGTGGGCAGGGATGCATGCATGCGGCGCGGAATGGAGAAATCACACGCTGATTCGATCGGACACGCAGGTCACGACGGAAGTTGCGCGAACCCGGTCGCGTCTCCGATGATCCGGCGTGTGGAGCGGCGACGCCCTCGTCGCCGACGGTTGGATGACGCGACGAGGGCGTCGCGTCCCCAGGGGAGATCGACGGAATGCCGGTCCCCGCCCTAATTCACCGGAGTGAACTTGTAGAGGAGCACCCCGTGCGGCGGCACGGTGAGGGTCAGGTCCCTCGCGACCTCCGGGAGGTCGCGCTGGCGCCAGAGGTCGCGCACGCGCTGGCGGCCGCCCGCGCCGTAGCGCTCCGGCTTGGTCGTGAAGGTGTGGGGGGAGTCGCCGCGGTTGAAGTAGCCGACCGCGACGCTTCCGTCCTCGAGTTCCTTGCGGTAGATGTCGATCGGACCCAGGGTCGCCACGCGGCGGGCCTGGCGGCCGAGGGCATCCTGGTCGACGGCGAGCACCTCGTCGTTGGTCAGCAGGCCGAGGGTGAAGGCGTCCAGCCGTTCGAGGTCGCAGCCGATGAGCAGGGGGGCGGACAGGAGGCACCACAGCGTGATGTGGGCGTATTGTTCGTTGGGCGAGAGACGCGTCGGATGCAGCTGCGGGCCCCAGCCGACGTAGCCGATCACGAGCATGTCGGGATCGTTCCAGTGGCCGGGTCCGGCGAAGGGCGTCCACGGGTCCTGGTTGAAGCCGATCGCCGAGACGCTGTTCTGCCAGGGTCCGTCGTCCTGCCAGGAATCCCAGATGTCGCCCGTGGTCCGCCAGCAGTTGGCCCAGCGGGCGAATCCCGCGGCCTCCCGGATCGGGGTGGTATTCGAGAGGCTGTAGACGATGTCGCGACCGGTGGCGCGCAGGGCCCGGCCCATGGCCTCGACATGCGGCAGGTCGTTGGGGTACCAGTCGTACTTGAGATAATCGAAGCCCCACTCGGCCCACTGGCGGGCATCGGCGTCGTCGAACGCATGGGCGCCGAACCGGTGATGCGCCTGGTCGGCCATGGAGGCGCGGTCCCACGCGCCCGCGGGGTCGTCGCTCGAGCCGCCGGGGCAGGACGCATAGCTCGTGATCCAGGGCGTGGAATAGATGCCGGCCTTGAGGCCGAGCGCGTGGATCTCGTCGCAAAGCCGCTTCATGTCGGGGAACTTCTCGTTGGCCTGCAGGGCATGAGCCGGGGGCGGCCGCGATCCCTGCCAGGTGTCGTCGATGTTCACATACGTCCACCCGTGCTGGCCCAGTCCCGAACGCGCCAGGGCGCGGGCCGAGCGCAGGACCTTGTTCTGGTCGACGGACCCGGCCCAGCAGTTCCAGCTGTTCCAGCCCATCGGCGGCGTGAGCGCGATGCGGTCGCCGCACACGATGCGGAAGCGCTTCTCGGCCTGACCCCGGGCGTTGCGGGCGCGCAGGACGACCGGGTACTCGCCGGCCGCCTTCACGACGCCGGTGATGCGGCCATCGGCGGCGTTCACCTCCAGCCCGGCGGGCAGCCCGTCGACGCTGAAGTCCATCGGCCGTTCGCCGGTGGCGGGGATGGTGTAGAGAAAGGGCGCTCCGGGCGTAACCCCGAAGACCGAGGGGCCGTTGACGCGCGGCGCGGCCGGAGGCGGAGGCGTGAGGATCTCCGCCGGCTCCCCGGCCGCCGTCTCTCCATTCATCGCCATGCAACCCACGAAGAAGATCCCGAGCCACCAGCCATTGTGATATTTCATGTCCGTGCCAGATTTTTTGCCCGCGCTTGCCGCAGTCGCCAAGCATGATCGGGCGTGGGCCGGCCATGGATCCTGCGGTGCCGGCAGGCGCAAGTCCGGCACCGGCGGGCGCTTCCACGGCAAAAGGGCCCGCCCGACGCGGGGATTCAAGATCGGGCTTGAAACATTTCCGGCCGCGCTGCGTCTATAGGTACAAGAGCCCAAATCCAGTAAAAGGCTTCGCAATGAAAACTCCTGCCTCTCCATCCATCCGAATCATGCTGCTGGTCGCGGCCGGCACCGCGCTCGTCGCCCTGACCCCGCTCCGCGCGGACCGGGACCACGATCGCGATAACGATCGCCACACCGACGTCTCGGTCGGCATCCGGCTTCCCCACGGCTACCTCGACGTGGTCGTGGGCCGCGAGCACTACTACCATTATCGCGGGACGTTCTACCGCCCGGGTCCCCACGGCCGCCTGGTGGTGGTCGGCGCGCCGCGCGGGGCCATCATCCGGGAATTGCCGCCGCGCTGCGTCAAGTTCCGGGTGGGGCGGGTGGTCTATTTCCGCTATGGGGACGTCTATTACCAGCAAGTGCCGACCGGCTTCCTGGTGGTCGGGGCGCCGGTCGGACCGGGCGTTCCGCCGCCGCCGGCGCAGGAATTCCTTTCGGTCTGGGCCGGCCCGAACGAATGCCTGTTCAGGGACGGCCAGTTCTTCCAGCGCACGCCGGAGGGTCTGGTGTGGATGGATGTGCCGTACGGCGCGGTCAGCCGGACGGTGCCCGCCGATGCGGTCTCCGTGTGGGTGCAGAGGGTGAGATATTTCCAGTGCGACGACGTGTTTTTCCGAGAGACGCCGCACGGGTACCAGGTCGTTCCGGCGCCGTTCCCGCCGCACTGAGCCTGGCCTGAATTCCCGCCCGGCGGCGCCAGCGCCGCCGGGCTTTTTTGCGCTATTTCATCCGGGCGAGGGCGCGGAGCGCGGCGGCTGCCCTGGCGGCATCGTCCGCGCCGTCGAATCCGAGGTAGGCGACGAACTTCCGCCCGACGACGGCGGCCGAAAGTCCCCGCATGTTTACGCCCGCGGCGCCGACCGCCTGCGCGATCTGCGCGCCGAGCCCGGGCCGGTCGTCGCCCTCGACCTTCAGGGTCGCGATCCGCTGCGTTTCGCTGAAGCCGACGGCGGCGGCCGCCGCCACGGCCTTCTTGCCCTTGAGGGGTGTGACAAAGACCACGCCGGTGCCGGGTTTGTCCGGTTGCCGACGGGCGATGACGCACTCGATGCTCGCGCCGGTGCCCGCAATCGCAGCCAGGGATTGGGCCAGGCCGGCCGGCTGATCGTGAATCTCGGCCGCCCAGACTTCCGTTTTGGTGATTTTGAGTGCCATGAGAAACCTCCTTTGAGTTGCAGCCTTAGGGAACCGCGGAGCCTACCGGTTTCCCGCGGCGAAGGCAAACCGGCGGTGGCGGACCGGCCGGCGCTCCAGCCGGGCGGGCCCCGGGCGACGGCCGGGAACCGGCGTGGCCCCGGTTTGACGACGGTCCGGAACGGGAGGAGGATACCGGTCAGTCATGACCCAGCTCGCGACGCCGATCATCATGGCCGCGGTGGTGGTGCCGGTATTCCGACCTGCCGACGGGGAGCTGCGCGTGGTGCTCGTGCGCCGGGGAGAGCAGGGGCCCCACGCCGGGGAACTCGCCTTTCCGGGCGGCAAGGGCGAGCCGGGCGACGCCTCGCTGCTCGCCACGGCGCTGCGCGAAATCCGCGAGGAGATCGGGCTTGCGGCGGAGCAGGTGGCGGTCCTCGAGGATCTGCCGGCGGTGGACACCCTGGTGAGCGGATACCGGATCTTCCCGTTCCTGGCCCGCGTCCGGCCGGCGCCGGCCTGGCGCTTCCAGGCCGGGGAGATTGCCGAGGTCATCGAAGCGAAGGTGCGGGATCTGGTCCGGCCCGAGGCGCGCGCCGACGGCGTGTTCCGGTTTCCCGGCTTCCCCGATGCGATTCCGGCCCCGTTCCTGCGCGTCGGTCCGCACCGTCTCTGGGGCGCGACGCTCCGCATCCTCGATCCGCTGCTGCCGCGGCTGCTGGCCGGCGATTGGCCGATCTGAGTTGCCGGCCTCCGCGGCCCGGCCAACCCGGGTCAGGTCGCGTAGTCGAGGTAGGGCGCCAGCCATCTCTCCGCTTCGGCCACGGTCCAGCCCTTGCGGCGGGCATAATCCTCGATCTGGTCCCTCCCGAGTTTGCCCACGGCGAAATATTTGGCTTCGGGATGATTGAAATAGAATCCGCTGACGCTGCTGGCCGGGTTCATGGCGAAGCTTTCCGTCAGCGTGATGCCGGCCGCCGCCTCCGCTCCCAGCAGGTCGAAGAGCGGGCGTTTCTCGGTGTGATCGGGGCAGGCGGGATAGCCGGGAGCGGGCCGGATGCCGCGGTATTTCTCGTGAATGAGCTCCTCGGGGGTCAGCTGCTCGCGGCGGCCGAAGCCGCAGAGATCGCGCGCGCGCTTGTGCATGAGCTCGGCGAGCGCCTCGGCCAGCCGGTCGCCCAGCGCCTGCGCGATGATGGCCGAGTAGTCATCGTGCGCGGCGCGGTACTCCGCGGCAAACGCATCGGCGCCGTGGCCGGAGGTCACGGCGAACCCGCCGACGTAGTCGAGCCGGCCGCCCGCCTTCGGCGCGATGAAGTCGGCCAGCGAATGGTCGAACTGGTCCGCAGGCTTTTCGAGCTGCTGGCGCAGGCAGTGGAACGTGGTCACAACGCGGCTGCGCTGCTCGTCGGCGTAGACCTCGATGTCGTCACCGACGGCGTTGGCGGGCCAGAAGCCGATGACGGCCTTGGCGATGTAGCGTCCCCCGGCGACGATGCGGTCGAGCAGGGCGCGGGCGTCGTCGTAGAGGCGGGTCGCGGCGCCGCCGACCGCCGGGTCGCGGAGGATCTCCGGAAAGCGGCCGCGCAGCTCCCAGGCGCTGAAGAAGGGACCCCAGTCGATGAGCGGCACGATCTCGGCCAGCGGCACGGGGGCGAACACGCGGGGCCCGAGGAACTCCGGGCGGGGGATGTCGGCGGCGGCCCAGTCGAGGGGCGGGCGCCGGGCGCGGGCGGCGGCCAGGGAGAGCAGGGGCCGGCGCGCGCGGCGCGCGGCGAAGTCCGCGCGCTGGCGCTCCTGGCGGGACTGCACGTCGGCGAGAAAGGCCGGCTTCTGCTCCGGGCTCAGGAGCGCGCTGGCCACCTGGACGACCCGGGAGGCGTCGAGCACGTGCACCACGCCCGGCGGATACTCGGGCGCGATCTTCACGGCGGTGTGCGCCGGGCTGGTGGTGGCGCCGCCGATCAGCAGCGGCAGCGCGAAGCCCTCCCGGCGCAGTTCGTGGGCGACGTGCACCATCTCGTCGAGCGAGGGTGTGATCAGGCCGGAGATGCCGATGAGGTTGGCCTCGCGCGCGCGGGCGGTGGCGAGGATCTTCTCGCAGGGCACCATCACGCCGAGGTCGATGACCTCGTAGTTGTTGCAGGCCAGCACGACGCCGACGATGTTCTTGCCGATGTCGTGGACGTCGCCCTTGACGGTGGCCATGACGATGCGGCCCTGCGGGCGGGCGGCCGTGCCGGCGGCGGCGAGCCGGCGCTTCTCCTCCTCCATGAACGGCGTGAGGTAGGCCACGGCCTTCTTCATCACCCGGGCGGATTTCACCACCTGCGGCAGGAACATCTTGCCCGCGCCGAAGAGATCGCCGACGACGCGCATGCCGTCCATCAGCGGTCCCTCGATCACGTCGAGGGGCCGGGGCAGTTTCCGGCGGCACTCCTCGGTGTCGGCTTCCACGTGGGTGTCGATGCCCTGGACGAGGGCGTGCTTCAGCCGCTCCTCGACGGGCGCGGCGCGCCAGGCATCGGCCTGCTCGGCCCGGGCCTTCTGGTTCCCGGCGGCGCCGGCCTCCCCCTTCGCCTTGAGCTCGTCCGCGTACCGGACCAGGCGCTCGGTGGCGTCCGGGCGGCGATCCAGCAGGACATCCTCGACCAACGCGAGCAGGTCCGGCGGAATCTCCTCGTAGACGCCGAGCATGCCGGCGTTGACGATGGCCATGTCGAGTCCGGCGCGGATGGCATGATAGAGAAAGGCGGTGTGCATCGCCTCGCGCACGCGGTGGTTGCCGCGGAAGGAGAACGAGACGTTGGAGACGCCGCCGCTGACCCGCACGCCGGGCAGGGTCCGTTTGATGGCGCGCACGGCCTCGAAGAAATCGACGGCGTAGCGGTTGTGCTCCTCGATGCCCGTGGCGACGGTGAGGATGTTGGGGTCGAAGACGATGTCCGCGGGCGGGAAGCCCACGCGGTCGACCAGCAGCCGGTAGGCGCGCGTGCAGATGCGGATCCGCGACTCGAGGTCGGCGGCCTGGCCCTGCTCGTCGAACGCCATCACGACCGCGGCGGCGCCGTAGCGGCGGACGAGGCCGGCGCGCCGGAGGAACTCGGCCTCGCCGTCCTTGAGCGAGATCGAGTTGACGACGCCCTTGCCCTGCAGGCATTTCAGGCCGGCCTCGAGCACGCTCCACTTGGAGCTGTCGACCATGACGGGCACGCGGGCGATCGCCGGTTCCGACGTGACGAGGTGCAGGAACTTCGTCATGGTCGCCTCGCCGTCGACCAGGGCCTCGTCGACGTTGACGTCGAGGAGATTGGCCCCGCTCTCGACCTGCTGGCGGGCGATGGCGAGCGCGGCGTCCCAGTCGCCGCTCTTGATGGCCGTGGCGAACCGGGGCGAACCGGTGATGTTGGTCCGCTCGCCGATGACGACAAAGCGGGCGGCGCCGGCGGCGGCGGGGGAGGGGGCGGCGGAGGCCATGGGTGGGCGGCGGGTTGTCCGGGCGCGGGACCGGCGGCGCCTCATGCCACCGTGAGCGGCTCGAGGCCGCTCAGGCGAAGGGCGGGCGCGGCGGGGGGCGGCAGCGGCCGCGGCGGCAGGCCGGCCACGGCCTCGGCGATGGCCTGGATGTGGGCGGGCGTCGATCCGCAGCAGCCGCCGAGGAGGTTGACCCAGCCGTTGGCGGCGAACTCGCGCAGGGTGGCGGCCATCTCGGCCGGCGACTCGTCGTAGCCGCCGAAGGCATTCGGCAGGCCGGCGTTCGGGTAGCAGGTGACGAAGCAGCCGGCGAGGCCGGCGAGTTCCTCGAGGTAGGGCCGCATCTGGCGGGCGCCCAGGGCGCAGTTGATCCCGACGCTGAACGGCCGGGCGTGGGCGATGGAGTTGTAGAAGGCCTCGATGGTCTGTCCGGAGAGCGTGCGGCCGGAGGCATCGGTGATGGTGACCGAGATCATCACGGGCAGGCGGGCGGGCAGCTGGTCGAACAGGTTCTCGAAGGCGAACAACGCCGCCTTGGCGTTGAGCGTGTCGAAGATGGTCTCGAGGAGCAGGATTTCGGCGCCGCCCGCGACGAGCGCGCCGGCCTGCTCCTGGTAGGCGGCGACGAGTTCGTCGAAGGTGACGGTGCGGTGGTCGGGCCGGCCGACGTCGGGGGAGAGGGATCCGGTGCGGTTGGTGGGACCGAGCGTGCCGGCGACGAAGATGCGCCGGTGAAACCGGTCGGTCCCCCAGCGGGCGGCGCGGGCGGCGATCGCGGCCGCCGCGCGGTTGAGCTCGGCGACGACCGGCTCGGTCCCGTAGTCGGCCTGGGAGATGCGCGTGCCGTTGAACGTGTTGGTCGACACGAGGTCGGCGCCGGCCGTGATGAAGCTGCGGTGGATCTCCTCGATCAGGTCCGGGCGCGTCAGGCAGAGAATGTCGTTGTCGCCCCTGAGGTCGCGCGGGTGGTCGCGGAAACGCGCGCCGCGAAAATCGGCCTCGGTCAGCCCGCGCGCCTGGACCATGGTGCCCTTGGGACCCTCGAGGATGGCGATGCGCTGCTCGAAAAGGCGGCGCAGTTCGAGGAAGACGGGCGTGACCGGCTGGGGGGAATCAGGCATAGTCTTCAGATATATATCGTCATATCAAGATACGATGATATGACAAATGCAACCCCCGAAATGGGGTATCAATATACTACACTCGGAGGGCGCGGGCCGGGCCGGCGGCACCGGAGGCCCGGACCCAGATCGCGCTTGCGGCGAACCCGGAGGAGGCTTCAGATCGCGCGGTCCGGTTCTTTGCATCGGTTTCAGAGACGCAGGGAAGGCCGTGAGAACCGGCCACAGTAGCGCTGCGGTATCGCATCACAAACCCCACTGGCGGACGACGACTTCGACGGCCGGATTCATCCGGCCATTCGGGGCGCGGCCCGGCGGCAAAGCCAATTGAGGCGCAGGCCTCGGTGAAGGCAAGGGGCGAGGACGGCGCGGCGCGTTCCAGGTGACGGGCAGTTGCAGTTCCTGGACGCGGCGCGCCCGCAAATGCGGAGTCCGAATATCTGGCTCTGAAAGCTCACAGCGCTGGCGCGGATGCGCGCGCCGGCGAGAAACCTTCATCGCATCAATGAAGGGTGAGAGTGGAAGTGACGGGTCTTGGCAAGCCGGGGCGGCGCCCCGGTCCGGCCGATGCCCCCGTTTCTGCTCTTCCCGTCCCAGCCACAGGAGCAGAACATGAACGACTCATCGCCGGCGCGGCTTCCGCGCGGGCTCTTCCTTTCCGGGGCCGCCGTCTGGGCGGCCCTGGTCATCCCGTCCCTCGATCCGGCGGCGGCAGCGGCGCCGGAGTCCATCCAACTCGGCGAGGTCATGGTCACGGCCACGCGGACGCCCGAGAGCGTGGGCGCGCTGGGCAGCAGCGTCGACATCATCGCGGGCGAGGACCTGGCCCGGGAACAGGTCGGTTCGCTCGGCGCCGCCCTGGGCGAAGCGGCCGGCCTGCCGCTCTTCGCCAGCGGCGCCCCGGGAGCCGCGACCTCCCTGTTCCTGCGGGGCGCCAACTCCAACCAGACGCTGTTCCTCGTGGACGGCATCCGTATGAACGATCCGAATACGGATTACGCCGTGACGCTCGGCGGCGCGGCGGTGTCGGCGGCGGACCGGATCGAGATCGCGCGCGGGCCGCAGAGCGCGCTCTACGGCGGCGAGGCCCTCGGCGGGGTCGTGGCGCTGAGCCTGCGCAAGGGCGACGGTGCGCCCGGCGGGAGCATCGGGATCGCCGGCGGGTCGTTCGGCACGATCGATGGCGCGCTGGGCGCGCAGGGCGCGAGCGGCGCCTGGGCGTACGACCTCGCGCTGGCGGGCGGGCACACCGGCAACCAGCGCCGCAACAACGCGTTCGACAGCTCGACGTTCGCGGTGCGCCTCGACCGGCAGGTCGGCGGCCAGCTGTCGGTCGGGGCGACGCTCCGGTGGTTCGGCAGCCGGTACGGCTCCCCCGGCGACCGGTTCACCAACGATCCGGACAACCAGGACCGCGAGCGGAACGTCCTCGCGACGCTGTTCGCGGAATACACGGTGTCGCCCGCGTGGTCGGGCCGCGTGACCGTCGGCGGCCAGGACCGGCGCTTCGTGTCGGACAATCCGACGCCGGGCCAGCCCGCGCAGATCACCACCGTGACCAACCGCCGGGGCGTGCTCGACTGGCAGAACACGATCGCGCTCGGCGCGGGAAACCGGCTGACCGCCGGCGTCACCGGCGAGCGCAGCCGGACCCGCAACGACGGCTTCGGCGACATCAACCGGGCCGAAAACCTCCTCGCCTTCTTCGCGCAGGATGAATGGTCGCCCGCCGACACGGTCCATCTGACCGCGGGACTGCGCAACGAGGACCATGACACGTTCGGCCGCGCCACCACGGGGCGGGTGACGGCGGCATGGCTGCCGGTGCCGGGTCGGGTCAAGCTGCGCGCCAGCTACGGGACGGGCTTTCGCTCGCCCAGCTTCCTCGATCTCTACGGCCAGAGCGCGTTCTACCAGGGCAATCCCCACCTGCAGCCCGAGCGGGCGCGGGGCTGGGATGCGGGGATCGACGTGTACCTCGCACCGCGCGACGCCTCCGTCAGCGCCACGTGGTTCGACACGGACTACCGCGACCTGATCGTCTACGATTTCGCGGTGTTTCCCGGCACGACCGTGAACGTCGATCGGGCGCGGACCCAGGGCCTGGAACTGGCCGCCCAGGCGCGGGCGGTCGGCCGCTGGCAGGCGCGGCTGGCGTACACCTACCTCGAGGCGGACGACCTGACGGCGCACACCCGTCTGCTCCGCCGGCCCCGGCACCTGCTGACCGCCGACGTCTGGCGGAACCTCGGCCGCGGGGTCAGTCTCGGGGCAGGCGTCCGGTACGTGGCCGGGCGCCAGGACGTCGACACCCAGACGTTCGCGACGATCGATGCGCCGGACTACGCCGTGGCGCGGATCTATGCGGCGTGGGCGGCGACCGGCCGTCTCACCGTGAAGGCGCGCGTCGAGAATCTCCTCAACCGGCGCTACGAGGAGGTGAACGGCTATCCCGCCCTCGGCGCCGGCGCCTTCGTCGGGGTCGAATGGAAGTTCTAGGCCGGCGCGATCCGGCCGCGCGCGTCAGCGCAATCCGAGGAACCGTGCGAGTTCGCACACGGCCGCGGCAGTCGTCCGGCCGCGGCGGACCGCGCGCGAGACGATCCGCAGGCGGCCCTGCCCACGGTCCGCCCGCGGATGCACGTGCCCGACGAGTTCGAGGCCGGCGAGCACCGGCAGGGCGTAGTAGCCGCGCCGGCGTTGGGCGGGCGGTGTGTACACCTCCCAGGTGTAGTCGAAGTCCCACAGGCGCCGCGTGAGCTTGCGGTCGTAGATCAGCGGGTCGAGCGGCGCGAGCAGGCGGACCGGCGGCGGCGCCGCGGGGCCGGCCTCGGGATGCGCGCAGGCGGCGAGGAGGGGGAGGTCGTCGCGAAGGCAGACCAGCGGCGGGCAGCCGTCGACGGCAACCTCCGCGACGGAGTCCGCGACCAGCGAGGCTTCGCGCCGCCCGAGCGCCGCGAGCCTTCGCTGCCGCACGCGCAGGAGGACGAGCCAGCGGGCGGTCTCCGCGGCGGGCGGCTCGGTCGCGGTCAGGATCGTCGGCGGCAGCACGCGCTCGGGCAGGTCGTAGATGCGGCGGAATCCGGCCCGGCGGGTGATGAGCACGCGGCCGTGAAACAGGAGCTTCTCGAAGACGATCTTGACCATCCGTCCGTGCGTGCCCCAGGCGGTCGTGGCGCGGGAGGAGTGGTCGATGTCGTCGGAGCCGAGGGCGCCCCGTTGCGCGATCTCGGCGAGGATCCGGCTGGCGAGCCGTTCCTCGGCGGTGGCCAGCCGGCCGCCGTAGCCTCCCGGGCTGGACCGGCGGTGCCGCATGTGCGCCTGCAGGTGGGGCCAGGCGGCGAGGGGAAGCGCGGCGAGGACGCCGGCCGAGGGCACGTAATGCTCGAAGGCGACCCGGGGCGACGGGCCGTCGTAAAGATGGCGCAGCAGGTCGCCTTCGCGGTAGCCGGCCACGCGGTTGCGGAGGATGAGGTCATGCATTCGTCCGCAAACGTTGATCGGATCGATCTGCACGTAACCGAGGTGGGCGAGGGCTTCGCCGGTCGTGGCCAAGGGCCGGTCGAGCAACAGCGCGCGGATGAGAAAACGGCGCGCGGCTTCCGGAGTGACATGCAAGGGGGCCGACACGCCGGAAGTGCAGGCAATCCGCGGGTTGTGGGCAAGCCCGCCGGTGACAAACAAAAGGCCGCGCCGAACGAGGCGCGGCCAACCAAGGCCCCGGAGCGGCCGGGCCCGACGGTCACCAGGGCGTCCAGGCCGAGTAGTCGGTGACGATGGTCTCGACCCACTGCAGGGGGCGGTGGGAACGGATCCAGGCGACGAGTCGCTGGCAAATCGGGTGGGTCTTCATCGGGAGATCAGACGGGTCGGTCGAGGCGGATGTCCCCGGGATCAGGCATAGCTGATGGCCGGCTGCCCGTAGACGGTCCGGGCCGTCAGGAAAAAGTCGGCCACGGAGAGGGCCGGCTGCAGATCGGGGTGCGACTCGGTCAGCAGGAGGCGCAGGTTCTCGCGGGCGCGCGCGATGCGGCTCTTGACCGTGCCCACGTTGATCCCGAGCGCCTTGGCGATCTCCTCGTAGGACAGGTCCAGGACGTTGCGCATGGTGAGGATCTCGCGGTGCTTTCGATCCAGCCGCTCCATGCAGGCGGCCACGAGGTCGGTGAATTCGGTCGCGGCCGTCTCCTGGGCCGGGTCGTGATCGATCGCGGGCACGAGATCGGCGAACGTGGACTCGGATTCGTCCCCCAACGGTCGGTCGAGCGACACCCAGTTGTGCCGGCAGCGGCGGAAGAAATACCAATAACGATTGCGCGCGAGGTTGAGCGCGATGCGATAGAGCCAGGTGGAAAGGGAGGAATCTCCGCGGAAATTGCCGAGTCCGCGGTAGGCGCGGATGAATGTGTCCTGCGTGATTTCCTCGGCGTCGGCCGAGTTGCGCAGGAGATTGAGCGTCAGCCCGTGGATCCGACCGCGGTAGCGGTTGACGATCTCGGTGAAGGCCGACTCATCGCCGCTGGTGAACCGGTGCACCAAGCCGGCGTCGATTTCAGCCTCCCGGGCCTGGACTTCACGGTTCGACGGATCCTCAGGAGGACGCGGAGCGGGAGCGGTGGATGAGGAAGGGGACATGGCGATTGGTGGTTGAGGAACGCCTTCCTTCACCTTGAACAGTGCCAGCTGGGTCGCTGTCGTTGTAAATTATTGTTAGTACGTGTTATAAATATTATCAGCCCACGCTCCCGGGATTATGTTTCATGCAGAATGAGGGAGCCGGAAAGCGGGCTGGTTGCATAATGCACGTTCGGGCGCGGCCAAATTACTGTTTCTTGGTGGCGTCCCTTGGGTTACGGGACTCGACGGGCTGGCGCGGACCTGGCCTGGCGGATCGGAGCTGCCGGGGTTGGTGCGCCCCGGAAGGGCGGGGGAAGATGCGGTGAGTCGCGTTGGGGTCAGCTGCGTCCGACTGACGGCGCCCGTGCGCCTGACGCCCGACGTCCCGCGGGCCGCGCGGCAGACGACGGAGCGATCGATGGGAACTGCTCGCGAAACCGCACGCAGCGCGGACCAGTGATCGGGCGTTTTGGCTTGCGCGGTTTTTTCATCGGCGAAGCATCGACGCGCGTGTTCCGGACCAGCCAGTACGTCCCATTGCATCCTATTGTGCTTTGCCGAATCGGGCCGCCGACGCCCGAGCGCGGCCGGCGCCCGGGCGCCCGGCGTTCGACCCGTCGGCCCGGGCGGTGAGCAACCGTCCCCCGGGCGGCCCCGTGCCCTCCGACAACAGCCAGTTCACGATCCCCGAGGGTGAACTGCTCGCTCGTCTGAGCAGTTCCCCCAACGGACTGTCGTCGGAGCAGGCGGCCGGCGCCGCCGAGGCGGTGGGTCTCAACGTCGTGGCGGCGGGAGGGCGGCGTTCGGCGCTCCTCGATCTGCTGGACCGGTGCCGGAATCCTCTGGTCATCCAGCTTCTGGTCATCGCGGTGGTGTCGTACCTGCTCGGTGACTTCCGTGCGACGGCGGTGGTGGCCGGAATGGTGTTTCTCAGCGTGTTCCTGTCCTATTTCCAGGAGGCGCGCTCCTCCCGCGCGGTGGATCGGCTGCAAAAGCTGGTGAAGACGACGGTGACGGTGGTGCGCGACGGCCGGGAGACGGAGGTGCCGCTCGAGGAGATCGTGCCCGGCGACCTCGTGATCCTGGCGGCGGGCAGCCTGATTCCGGCGGACCTGCGCATTCTGTCGGCCAAGGACTTCTTCGTGACGCAGTCGGCGCTCACGGGGGAATCGATGCCGGTGGAGAAGAATGCGGACGCGAACCATCCGGCGGACCGCGCGCCGTTCGAGTGCACCAACGCCTGTTTCATGGGCAGCAACGTGCTGAGCGGCACGGCGCGCGCGGTGGTCGTGGCCACGGGAGCCCGCACCTATTTCGGCTCGCTGGCGGAGAAGCTGCTGGCCCGGCGCGCGGCGACGAGCTTCGACCAGGGGGTGCGCCGTTTCACCTGGCTGATGATCCGCTTCATGGTGGTGATGGTCGCGCTCACCTTCCTCATCGTGGGGCTGACCAAGGGCAACTGGACCGAGGCGCTGCTGTTCGCGCTGGCGGTGGCGGTGGGGCTCACACCCGAGATGCTCCCGATGATCATCACGGTCTGCCTCTCCAAGGGAGCCCTGATGATGGCCCGAAAGAAGGTCATCGTGAAGCACCTGAACGCCATCCAGAACTTCGGCGCGATGGACGTGCTGTGCACCGACAAGACGGGCACGCTCACGCAGGATCATGTGGTGCTGGAGCGCTATGTCGACGTCACCAACCGCTCGAGCGAGGACGTGCTGCGCTACGCCTACATGAACAGCTTCTACCAGACGGGGCTGCGGAACCTGCTCGACCGGGCCATTCTCGCCCACAGCGAACTGGACGTCGAACGCAACTGCCACAAGGTCGACGAGATTCCCTTCGATTTCCGCCGGCGCCGCATGTCGGTGGTGATCGACTACGAGGACCGCCACGTTCTCATCTGCAAGGGCGCGGTCGAGGAGGTGAGCGCCGCCTGCGAGAACTACCAGGTGGACGAGGACATCAACCCGCTCATCCGCCTCATCCGCGACGACCTGATGGACGAGTATCGGACCCTGAGCGCCCAGGGCTACCGGGTGCTGGCCATCGCCTATCGCGAGTTCGACCGCACCAAGCAGGTCTTCTCCGTGGCGGACGAGGCCGAGCTGGTCCTGCTCGGCTACATCGCCTTCTTCGATCCGGCGAAGGACACCGCCGGCCGCGCGATCGAGGCGCTTTCGCGGGCCGGCGTGGCCGTGAAGATCCTCACGGGCGACAACGAGCTGGTGACGCGCAAGGTGTGCCAGGACGTGACGATGACGGTGACGCGGGTGGCCACCGGCCCCCAGCTCGCCACGCTCGACGAGGCGGCGTTCGCCCGGGAGGTCGACGAGTGCAACGTGCTCGCGCGCCTCACCCCCGACCAGAAGGAGCGGGTCATCCAGACCCTGCGGTCCCGCGGGCACGTGGTGGGTTTCCTCGGCGACGGCATCAACGACGTTCTGGCGATGAAGGCGGCCGACGTCGGCATCTCCGTGGACACGGCGGTGGACGTGGCGAAGGAGTCGGCCGACATCATCCTGCTCGAGCGCAGCCTCCTCGTGCTGGAGGACGGCATCATCGAGGGCCGGAAGGTCTTCGGGAACATCGTCAAATACATCAAGATGGGCGCCAGCTCGAATTTCGGGAACATGTTCAGCGTGGTGGGAGGCGCCTACTTCCTCCCATTCCTGCCGATGACCCCGATCCAGGTGCTGACCAACAACCTGCTCTACGATTTCTCCCAGACCGGGATCCCCCTCGACAACGTGGACCCCGAGTATCTGACCCGGCCGCGCCGCTGGAACATCGGGAGCATCCAGAAATTCATGCTGTTCGTCGGGCCGATCAGCTCGATCTTCGACTATGCGACGTTCGGGCTGATGCTGTTCGTCTTCCGCTGCCGCGACCTCGGGCTGGCCGCGCCGGCGAAGCTCGCGGCCCGGTTCGCCGGCGCCGCCGGCCCGGACCAGACGTACGCGGCGGCGCTGTTTCACAGCGCCTGGTTCGTCGAGTCGCTCATCACGCAGACGATGATCGTCCACATCATCCGCACGCAGCGCATCCCGTTCTTCCAGAGCCGGGCGAGCTGGGCGATGACGCTGACGACGCTGGCGGTGATGGCGTTCGGAGCCTGGCTGCCATTCTCGCCGCTGGCGCCCCTGCTCGGACTGACCCCGCTGCCGGCGGCGTTCTTTTTCTGGCTCGCGGGCTTCGTCGTCGCGTACAGCATCCTGACGCACACCGTGAAACGGTGGTTCGCCCGACGATTTGGACTGGACTGACCCATGCGCAGCATTCTGACCGCTCTCCAGGAAGGCCGACTGTTTGAACTGCCCGACGCCGGCAAGGCGCGGGCGCTGGAATTCCTCGCCCGGATTCTGGACGCCAACCCGGACATCGAGGTCGGCTCGGACACGATCGAGGAGATCCAGAAGCGCGAGGAGGAATGCAACACCGGCATCGGCATGGGCGTGGGCGTGCCGCACGTGCGCGCCAAGCGCGAGGAGGGCGAGCTTTTCTGCGCCATCGGCTGGTCGTCGGCGGGCATCGACTATGGCGCGGCCGACGGCAAGCCGGTGCACCTCGTGGTGATGTACCACATCCCCGGGGCGCAAAAGAACGTCTACCTCAAGGAAATTTCCGGCCTGGTCAAAGCGATCCGGAAGAGCGGCGGGATGGAGCCCATCGCGCACGCGCCCGACCTGAACGCCGTGCGCAATCTCCTCCTGGACTGGGTGAGCGCGGTGCTGGGCGACACGGGCCCGGAGGCGGTGGCGCGGATGATCAAGCTGGAGGTCAAGCAGGCACAGGCGGCCGCGGCGCCGGCCGGGACCGGCGAACGGAGGATCTCGCGCCTGGTGCCGTTCTCCGTCGTGGTCACACCGCCCAACGGCGTGCTCGTGCTGGCCCAAAACGCCGATTGGGTGGCCGCCCTGGAGAAGGAGGCGGGCCTGGCGCAGGGCCTCGCGGCCAGCGGCGAGCTGGCGGCGGCCGGGCATCAGCTGTTCGTCCTCGGGTCGACGCCCTATGCGGGCGGCCGGGTGCTCTACCAGTGCGTCGCGATGGTCAACGGGGCGCCGGCGGGGTAGCGGCATCCGCCGCCCGGGCGACCGTCCCCGGGGGACAAAAAAGCCACGCGGGAAAACCGCGTGGCTCGGCTGGCAAAGCCGGAAGCGTGACCGCCTAATTCTTGGGCGCCTGCGCCTCGATGTCGGCCAGGCGCTTCTGGAGGGCGTTCATCTCGCCGACGAGCTGCTCCTCCATCTTCTTGCGCTCGCTGCTGTCGATGATGCTGAGGGTGGCGGCGTCGCGCACCCCGTTGGCCGGCACCGTGAGGAGCCGGGTGACGAGCGACTGGTCCTTGAAGCCACTGAGGTAGAGCGCCGTGACCTGCTGCGACAGTTTCAACGCATCGCGCGCCACGGCCTCGGTCGCGACCAGGTTGTTGTTGAGCTGCTGCTTGGCCGCGAGCTCGGAAGTGAGGACGTTGGCGATCTGGTCGGAGATCTTCTGGCTGTAGGCCGCGATCTGCTCGCGGGTCAGGTTCTGGTCCTTGGCCATGTCGGCGAGGATCGGCTGGATGCGCTCCGCCATGCGGGACGAAACCTTGTCCACCTGTTCATTCTGCAGGCGCTCCGCCTCCTCGGGCGATTTCGGCAGGGGATTGTAGGGCTGGATCTTGTGCGCGATCGCGGCGGCGAGCTGGTCGACCCGCTGATCGTTCATCTTGGCAACCTCCTGCTCGGTCATGAAAACATCGGCCGATCGCTTCTGGATGGCATCCTTGAGCAGATCGTTCACCGCATTGATCTGCTTGCGAGCTTCCTCGGCATTTGCCTTGAGCTCCGCGGTGGTCTGGTCGCGCATATTCTGCATCTCCTGCTGCTGGCGGTTCGACATTTCATCGACCGTCCTGAGATGAATCCAAAAGACGACGCCGCCAATGACGATCGCGGTGACAAGTATCGCGGGGAGTTGCTCTTTCAGTTTACGCCACATGGTGATGAGCTGGGGTTAAAATTTCGTGAAGCGTAGCAACGCGGAATGCAAATGCAATGCTGCTTTCAGAGGAGGATCCGGAGTTGATCCGACCGGCGCGCCGCCGCAACGTTCGCAGCATGAGCCTGAACCGCGCCGAGCAAACTCTCTTCCATTACATCGAAAACCACACCGAAGAGAGACAGTTCTGGCAGGGGAAAGTTCGTGATCTCATGACTGAAAGCCGGGACGATCTCGCGAACGCCACCGTGCTGGCCGGCGAACTCACGCGGTATTTCGACGAGCGCAGCCGCGTCGGAGCCGTGGCGGCACAAGTGGTTGAAAACGAGGGATTCGGGCGCATCCGCCTTCGCAACCTGGCCGAACACCTGATGCGGACATGGGGACCCGTTCGACCGCCGCGCCCGGCACGCCACTCAGGCGGCGATGAGATTTCATTATAGGATGCACTCTTCCCTATAAACGCGGCGATTACCGGCATCCCGGAAGAGATATTTGAATCCTTTGCTCTACTGTGTCGTCTAATAGTTACGATGTAGCTACAGCTCTCCCGCCTAGCGGGAGACTTGGGGTAACTAAAGAAAGCAAATGGCGGGCCGCTTAGGGGTAGGCGGCCCGCCTTCTTTTTGGCGCGAAACGCCGGGGAGCGCGGAAATTCAAACCGGCGGCAGGCGGTCCGGAGGTCGAAGGGCGGGCGCGCATGAAAATGCCCGGAATGGAGCCGATCCGCCGGAAAAACGAACTCCTGTGTCGACAATCTGCCAAAAGCTTACAGAGTTCTTCACAAGATATCCACATCGATGGAACACCTGAGCGGGGGCCTCACGTTTCAACCGCGGCTCAAGGTAACGGGGAAGGTAAAGACCTTCGTCCTCGATACGAATGTCCTGCTGCACGACCCGCAGTCGATATTCAAGTTTGAGGACAACAATCTCGCGATTCCGGTCGAGGTCCTGGAAGAGCTCGACAACATCAAGGGCGAGCAGTCGACCGAACGGGGCCGCAACGCGCGGCGCGTGCACCGGCTGCTCCAGGATCTGCTGCCCGACTCCCGTTCGATGCTCGAGGGTGTCAAGCTGCCCACCGGCGGCACGCTCTCGGTGATCATCAACCGCTGGCTGCTCGCGGACAACGCGGTCTCGCCCGCAATGCAGCGGCTGCGGACGATCCTGCCGGACCTTTCGAAGAAGGACAACCGCATCATCGCGTGCGCGCTGTTCGTCCAGGAGACGTTTCCGCCGCCGACCGTCCTGGTCACCAAGGACGTCAACGTCCAGCTCAAGGCGCGGGCGGTCGGTCTGGAATCGCAGGACTATCTGAACGACAAGGTGCCGGAGGATCCGGAGGAGGATTCCTACCGGCGAATCGGGGTCAGCGTCTACGACCTCCAGCGCTTCGCTTCCGAGGGCGATTTCGAGATCGCGGCCGATCTGGCGGCGCCCCTGGGCCTGAACGAGTATCTGCTGCTGGTCTCGGCGGAGGGCAAGACGATGCCCGCGCGGTATTTTGGCGCCGGACTTGTCCGGCGGCTGCGGCTTCCGGAGTTCGTGAAGGCGCCGGCGGGGATCCCGATTCGCGCGCGCAACCTGGAGCAGCAGTTCTTCATGGACGCGTTGCTCGACGAGAGCATCTCGCTCATCACCT